>JBLINN010000191.1:0-8399 GCA_047639325.1 Paracoccaceae bacterium
CCGATATCGGTGCTGTATGTGCACGGGTTGTCCGCCACATCCCAGGAAATTCGCCCGGTGCCGGACCGTATAGCTGCCGCGCTTGGGGCCAATCTGGTCTATACTCGCCTGCGTGGTCACGGGCGCGGCAGCGATCCGATGGCCGAGGCGACGGTGCAGGACTGGATGTCAGACACCGCCGAAGGCTTGGCCGCTGCCCGCGCCGTAGGCGAAAGGGTGGTGGTGATCTCTACCTCCACCGGCGGCACGCTGGTTGCGGCGGCCTTGCAAGACCCGCAACTGGCGGAAAATGTGGCGGCGGTGATTTTTGTTTCCCCGAATTTCGGGGTCAACCATCCGCTGGCCTTTATGTCCACCTGGCCCTTTGCCCGCACCATCATCCGGCTGGCCGAGGGCGAGCGGCGCAATTCCGAACCGGGGTCAGAAGCGCAGGCAAAATATTGGAGCTATAACTACCCAACCTCGTCTGTGGCCGTGATGTCCGCCTTGATCAAGGCGGTGGTGTCCGGCGACTTTGCGGCAGTCACGGTACCGGCGCTGTTCTGGTATTCCGAAGCCGACAAGGTGGTGCGCCCGGATATCACCCGCGACATTACCGGGCGCTGGGGCGGGCCGGTTACGGTCAAAACCGTGATAATGGGGCCAACGGATGACCCTAGCAGCCACGTGATCACCGGCGATATCATGTCGCCGGGCCAGACAGATATCGCGGTGGACGGTATGCTGGACTGGCTGGAAACGGTATTGAACTGATGGATCAACGGATAAGTCTGATCACCCTTGGGGTGCGCGACATGGATGTTTCCGCCGGGTTTTATGCAGCACTTGGCTGGCAAAAGGTGGAAGCTGACGAAGGGGTGATAGCCTTTGATTTGATCGGTCAGACGCTGGGGCTATACCCGTTACAGGCGCTGGCGGATGTGTTCTGGGGCGGGCATCACGGCTATTTCGCCGACCCGGATGGCCATATCCGGGAGGTGGCGTTTAACCCATTTTCGCCCCTGCGCGACGATGGTGCCTTTCGCTGGACAAGTTACGGCGCAGAGTAATGCGCAAACCCGGCAGCATGTGGAGCCTTGAGACCTTTGGCCGGGTGCGCCTGTCGCGACATTTCTTTATGCGCGACTTTCTCTATTCGGAGATCGGTAATTTCCATCAAAAGCAAAACCTGCCGGAAAACCCCGATCTGGTGATCGAAACCGGCCGCGCGTTTTGCCAAACCTTGCTGGACCCGCTGGAAGAAACCTTTGGCCGGGTGGCGGTGCGATCTGGATACCGGTCGCCATCGCTGAACCGGTTTGGCAATGAAAACCGGCTGAACTGCGCGCGTAATGATTATCCGCTGGAATGCCATATCTGGGATCGGGGGCAAGGCGATGACCGGGTTGCCGGGGCATCGGTGGTGATTCCGTGGTTTGCCGACCAGTACGATAAGGGGCGCGATTGGCGTGATCTGGCGTGGTGGCTGCATGACCATCTGGATTATTCTGACATCTGGTTCTTTCCCAAACTCTGCGCCTTTAACCTGACTTGGCGGGCGCTGCCCTTGCGCCGGATCGACAGCTATATCGCGCCGCGAGGCCGCTTGTTGGCCGCTGGCGCCGACCCCTGCGAACCAAAGGCCAAGCGGCAGCAACGTTATGCAGATTTCCCGCGCTTTCGTGGCATTCAACACCCCTGATCCGCTGCATTGCCGCTTGCCCGCATAACGGGAACACCGCAGACTGCGCGCAAGGCAGTAATCAGGGAAACCGCAGGTGAGCAAAGCAACAAATTCCGGGGGTGTGACCGATGACTGAACCATTGGTTTTGTTGCCCGGCATGATGTGTGATGATCGGCTTTTTACACCGCAGATCCGGGCATTTTGTCCGGACCGGGCGGTGATGATTGCGCCGATCTCGCAGGGGGATCGTGTCGAAGACATCGTCAGAAATCTTTTGGATCAATTGCCAGAGCGGTTTGCGCTGGCCGGGCTAAGTATGGGTGGCATCGTCGCGATGGAGGTGCTGAACCGCGCCCCTAAACGCGTCACCCGTTTGTGCTTGATGGATACCAATCCGCTGGCCGAATCGGCAGCGGTGGCTGCGGCGCGCGAACCGATGATTGTCGGCGCGCAGGCCGGGCGGCTGGACGAAGTGATGCGCGAAGCGCTGCGGCCAGAGTTTCTGGCACCAGGCCCCAAGCGGCTGGAAGTGTTGAACCTGATGTACCAAATGGCCGCCGATCTTGGCGCGGAGCTGTTTGTGCGCCAGTCACGCGCCTTGCAGCGGCGACCGGATCAGCAGGCTACATTGCGCAAATGTAAATTGCCGACGCTGATTATGTGCGGCGAACATGACAAGCTGACCCCGGTGCGGCGGCACGAATTTATGGCCGAATTGATCCCGGGTGCACATCTGAAAATCATCCTAAACGCCGGGCATATCCCGACATTGGAGCAACCCGAAGCGACCAATGCCGCCATGCGGGACTGGCTGGATCAGCGCATCGACGGGTAAAGGGCGGCGCGTTCTTCTTTGCTGGGGATTTTGGCTGTGGCCACGGGCTTGCCGGTCTCGACATCGAAAAACGGGGTTTGCCGCCAGCGCCCGGAAATGCGGGTGCCCAAAACCTGGGGCAGCATTTTCAGGATAACCCGCCCCAGCCCCTTATGCGTCGTTTTGCCACCGGGTTTGGGGGCAAATGCCTGGGCAATCACCGGCCCAATCCGCTCTGGCGTGGTTAAACGAGCGACCTGAATGCCGACAAACGGGACTTTTGCGGTGGTTGCGGTGTTGAACAGCGGGGTGTTGCAACAGGTGGCGTACCACCGCATCGTGCCGCGCGGGCTAAGCCGGTACAGGCCCAGATGTTCCTGCCCCTGAAGGGTCAGCGCATCCGGTGTTGTTTGAAACAAATCTACCGGCCCCGGGGCGGGATCGGGTTGGTCCATATACAATTGTGCCGCACGGCAATCGCTGCAGTAACACGCCACATGCGCGCCGGACGTCGCCGCCTCGGGCGTGAAATGCCCGTCCAACTTGCCACAGGCACAGGCGAATTCAAGGGGCGCGGTCTTGTCGCCCGCACCCCTTGCCATCGCCTAGGCCGCCGCGTTCTTGTTGGCTGGCTTGCGGGCCTTTTTGGAGGCCGTGTCGCCGCTGTTGGCGTTCATGAATTCGATTACCAGCGGGCGGATATTGTCGCGCCATGACCGCCCGGCAAAGATGCCGTAATGGCCGGCCCCCGGTTCCACATGGCTGGCCTTTTTGCTGTCGGGCAACCCGGTGCACAAAGCCAGCGCTGCGATGCATTGGCCTGGGGCTGAAATGTCATCATCGGCGCCTTCGACGGTTTTGACCGCAACGCGGGTGATTTTGCTGAAATCAACCTTGTGACCATCAACCACAAATTCGTTTTTGGCGATTTCGCGGTTTTTGAAAATCCGCTCCACGGTGGACAGGTAGAATTCAGCCGTCATGTCCATCACGGCCAGATATTCGTCATAGAACCGGTTGTGGGCATCGTGATCGGACGCTTCGTTGCGCGCCACGCTTTGGATCTGGTCGGTAAAGGCTTTGTTGTGACGTTCGGCGTTCATCGACACGAAGGATGCCAGTTGCAGCAAGCCGGGATAAACCATCCTGCCAACGCCCGGGTACTTGAAACCAACGCGCTGAATCGCGGTTTCTTCCAGCTGGCCCATCGTCACCCGGCGGCCAAAATCGGTCACTTCGGTTGGGGCGGCATCCGGGTCAACCGGCCCACCGATCAACGTGAGCGAGTGCGGCTGTGCGTCTGGGTCCTGCTCCGCCAGATAGGCGGTCGCGGCCAGGGTCAGCGGCACCGGCTGGCAGACGGCAACCACATGGATTTCGGGGCCCAACTTGCGCATGAAGTCGACCAGATACAGGGTGTAATCTTCGACGTCGAACTTGCCTTCGGACACCGGAATGTCGCGGGCATTGTGCCAGTCGGTGACATAGACTTCGCAATTGACCATCAGGCTTTTGACAGTGCTGCGCAGCAGGGTTGCATAGTGACCCGACATTGGGGCAACCAGCAGCACTTTGCGGTCCTGAGTTTTGCGGCCCATGACGTTGAAATGGATCAGGTCGCCAAAGGCTTTTTCAACAACGGTGTTCACCTCGACCAGATGGTCCTTGCCGTCTTCGCAGGTAAAGGTGCGAATGCCCCAGTCAGGTTTGACCACCATGCGCTGAAACGCGCGTTCGGTGACTTCGCCCCAGGCGGCCATCATGTTCAGGCCCGGATTCGGGATCATTGAAAAGATCGGGTAAGAGGCCATTGCCTTGGCCGACGCCCCCATCCACTGGTTGGTGTTGCGGACGGCTTCCATCATGTCGTAGGTCATCATATAGCGCAATTCAGGTCTCCTAAATGCGGCCGCAAAAACGGCCTGACTAATCGTCGCTTTGCCTCCCGAGTAAAGCCACGCTATGCTGCGTGGCAGCGAGACTAGAAGGGATTCCTTAAAATGACAACTACCGAAGATAGCGCAGGGCAACTGCCGGGTGAGCATTTTGAGCGATTGACCGAAAACCTGACCAAGGTCGAGGTGCTTTCAAAGCGCCTGATCGAGGTGATGTCGAACAAGGCGGGTCATAATTCCGCCCTGGACGGTCCCAGCCAGGATTTGTTTTCCAAGGCCGCTACGTCCTATTGGACCCAGGCAATGCAAAACCCTGCAAAATTGTTCGAGCATCAGTTGGAATACTGGGGCAAATCGGTTCTGCATTTTGCCGAAGCCCAACAGGCGATGGCCAAGGGCGCGCAAGAAACCCCTGATGATACCGGCCCGCAAGACCGTCGGTTCGCCAATCCGATGTGGGACACCAACCCATATTTCAACTTCGTCAAACAACAGTACCAGCTGAACGCCAAGGCCATTGAACAGGCTGTAGAAGACGTTGCCGATCTGGATGACATGGAAAAGCGGCGGCTGACCTATTTCTCGCAGCAGATCGTCGACATGATGGCGCCCACCAATTTTCTGGCCACCAACCCGGACGCCTTGGAAAAGGCGGTGGACACGGATGGCCAGTCATTGGTGGACGGGCTGGAAAACCTGGTGGCTGACCTAGAGGCCAATAACGGCGAACTGGTGGTCCGGCTGGCCGATGGCAGCGCGTTTGAACTGGGGGGCAACATCGCAACCTCGCCGGGGGACGTGGTGTATCGCAACAAGATGATGGAGCTGATCCAGTACACGCCTGCCACCGAAACCGTGCACGAGACGCCGATTGTTCTGTTCCCGCCCTGGATCAACAAGTTCTACATTCTCGATCTGAAAGCGCAGAATAGCCTGATCAAATGGATCACCGAACAGGGCTATACCTTGTTTGTGGTTAGCTGGGTCAATCCGGACGCGTCCTATGCCGATGTCGGCATGGAGGATTACGTCGAAGACGGTTTCCTTGCGGCAATCCGCGAGGTCAAGGCGATCTGTGGTGTCAGTCAGGTGAACACGGTGGGCTATTGCATTGCGGGCACCACGCTGGCGATGACCTTGTCCTTGCTGAAACAGCGCGGCGACAAATCGATCAAATCCGCCACCTTCTTTACCGCGCTGACGGATTTTTCCGATCAGGGGGAATTCACGCCGTTCCTGCAGAATGATTTCATCGACGGGATCGAGGAAGAAGTGACCGCCCAAGGCTATCTGCGATCCTACATCATGGCGCGCACCTTCAGCTATCTGCGCTCTAACGACCTGATTTATGCGCCCGCGATCCGCAGCTATCTGATGGGGCAAACGCCGCCGGCGTTCGATCTGCTGTACTGGAATGGTGACGGGGCCAACCTGCCGGCCAAAATGGCGGTGCAGTATTTGCGCAGGCTGTGCCAAGGCAACGAATTTGCGGGCGACGGCATGGATCTGTTGGGTCATACACTGAAGCTAAGTGAAGTGGATGTGCCCCTGTGTTCGATCGCCTGCGAGACGGACCACATCGCTGCGTGGAAAGATTGTTTTCGCGGCGTGCAGGCGATGGGGTCGCGGTCAAAGACCTTTATTGTCACCCAATCGGGCCATATTGCCGGGATCGTGAACCCGCCGAGCAAAAAGAAATACGGCCATTACACCAATACAGATCTGTCGTTGGACTCGGCGGATTGGATGGAAGGGGCCGAGTTCCACGCAGGGTCCTGGTGGCCGCGCTGGCAAGACTGGCTGAAAAAGCGGTCTGGCAAGCAGGTTCCGGCCCGCGATCCAGGCGATTCGCAGCACCCCAGCCTGGAACCGGCGCCGGGATCATACGTAAAGGTCAAGGCAAGCCGTTGAAAATACATCAAAATGCAAGTTTTCTCTGCGTTGCAGCATAATTTTCTTGCAATGCTGCGCTGCAGCATTCATATTGTCCTTAGCTGATGAGACACGGGGGCAGGCCCCAACCAGCCCACAAGGATTAGAACAATGGCCAATGCACAAGATTTCACCACCGTAATGAAAGACATCATGGGCGCCTTCCCCGTGGATAACGCTGCCATGGAAGACGTAATGAAGAACACCGCATCCCTGAACGAAAAGCTTTCGGGTGTTGCTCTGGGCGCCGCCGAGAAATCGGCCGAGATTTCCAGCAAGTGGACCAAAGACACCATCGCCAAGCTGGGCGAGATGTCTAAAGCCAAGGCCGACCCGGCCGATTATGCCAAAGCCATGACCGATTTCGCTTCGTCCGCTGCCGAGGTTGCTTCCGAGAACATGGCCGCTTTCGCCGAGATCGCCAAAAAAGTTCAGACAGAAACCGTTGAACTGATGATGGCCGCAGGCAAGGACCTCACCGAGGAAACCAGCGCAGCTGTTAAAAAAGCCACCGGCGAAGTCACCGCCGCTGCGAAAAAAGCTGCTGCCAAGTAAACGCAAGAGCTACGCGACTTTGCATCTATTCCTCCCAGATGGTGCAATCGCGCTAGGGGGCGGGCCAATGGTCCGCCCTTTTTGCGTGCCGGGCCTTTGGTCTTGCCTCAAAAAATCTGATTTCCAAGCAACCGGGCGTCGCAACCGACAGACCCGCCTTTCTTTTTGTTCTGCGCTCGCATAGTCTTTGCTGCAATGCTGCATTCCTTGGAGAGGAACCACCGTGGCCAAACAGGAAAAGCCTTTACTGATCAAGCGTTATGCCAGTCGGCGTCTGTATAACACAGAGACCTCGGACTATGTCACGCTAGAAGATATCGCCGGGTTTATCCGTGCCGGGCGCGAAGTTCAGATTGTTGATCTGAAATCTGGGGATGACCTGACCCGTCAATACCTGTTGCAAATCATTGCAGAGCACGAAAGCCGCGGCGAAAATATCCTGCCGGTGAACGTTCTGAATGATCTGGTGCGCAGTTATATGGTGCCGGGCGGCGGGATGATGCCGGAATTCCTGCAAAGCTCTTTCGACATGCTGCGTGACAGTCAAGCGCAGATGGTGGAAAAGATGAAATCCATGAATCCGATGACCCAGCTGCCAGGATTCGAAATGCCCGGCCTTGAGGCGATGAAAGCCCAGCAAGAGGCATTCCTAAAGGCGATGTCAGGTGGCATAACCGGCAGTTGGTCTGCCCCGGGCACCGAAGCGGCGACCCCAGAGGAAGAGACCCCGACCGAGGATCTGGACGAGATCAAAAAGCAACTGGCTGATCTTCAAGACAAGCTGTCAAAACTGAAATAACGCAGGGGCCTGTTCCGGCAGGCCCAAGCCGCCGCGCCAGAACACTTTCAGCGGACCCCGGGGGCTAAGGGGCAACCGCGTCGCCCAGATTTACCCCGATCCACAGTTGGATGGTTTTGTCTGGCGACGCCGCAAGACACCGCGTCCACGGCGCTGGGATATTCAACCAGCGCCCTGCCACCCACTTCAGCAAAGTTCCGCCCTTTTCCCATGGTCGCGTTTTTTCGCGGCACTCAGGTATAGTCCACCGGCGTGCGCAAATCGGCCCTATCCAGCCAGTCGAAATAGTCGCGCCGCAACTGCGCTGCCACCGGCCCCGGCGCCCCATTTGAAAAATGCCCGTCATCAACCCTGCTAACCGGGAGAATACCACCGCCAGAGGACGACAAAAACACCTCATCCGCCTGCCAGAATTCGTCCAGCGGCAGGGGGCGGGTTTCAACTTTCAGCCCCCGTGCTTGTGCCATTTCCAGGGCAGTCTGCCGTGTGATCCCGTGCAGAACGCCGTGTTCTGATGTCACCACCCGATCGCCAAACACAGCAAACACGTTGAATCCCGGCCCTTCGGTCACATTGCCCGCGTGATCCAGCAACATAGTGGTTTCAAACCCGTTCTCTTTGGCCTCGAACAGGCCAGAGGTGAAATCGCCCCAATGGTAATTCTTGATCTTCGGATTGACGCTGTCCTGCGGAATCCGCCGTACCGATTTGGCGATCCACACGGATGTGCCCAAGTCGGC
>JBLINN010000192.1:0-8397 GCA_047639325.1 Paracoccaceae bacterium
TCGCTGAAGCAATACTTGACCAAGCGGCCTGACCGGCGCAAATATTACCCGGCCCGGAGGCGTCAGAAATCAATTTCTACCACTTTCGAGACACTACCAAACGTGGGACGCTCTGCTGCACGACATGGGGGTGGAACCGATATTTGGCATCAACCGAATAGAAGTTCACAATGCCGGCAAACGTTTCAGAACAGAACGTTATCGACGGCATCAAGCTGACCAGAAAAGCCGAGATTTTTCCCGGCTATAATGGCAATGACGAAGATTATATCGACATCGATCCGGGCGACGATGTTTGCAACGATGTTGTAACCGTTTCATATGACACAAACTTTGCGATCAGCGCCAGCGACGCCTCGACCTTGACCGAATTGATCCAACTGGCCAAGGGGATCATTCCGCATGTGTCGGGCACCCCCACCGCAAATACCGTGATCAACGGCGTCAGTGCCCTGAACAGCGGCATCAACAACGCGGTTGATTCGGAAAAAGCCACCGGGTCGCAAGAGTTCAAGTTTACCGCGACACCCTGCAAGGCTGGAGAAGGCACTCAGCAAAAGCGCCGGGCCGAGGAACAGGAAGGCGGGCAACAGGGGGGCGAGACCTCTGCCCAGACGGACAAAAAGGCGATTCAGTGTTTTTCTGTCACCCTGACGGCCATTGGTACGGCGTTGATCACCGACGCCGACCCGTCCGACAAGGACGAGCAGGTGCATCTTTCGCTGACCCTGTCGTCGCGCGACAAGACGGCATCAAAAAACGGGTGCACCCGAAGAAATCAAACAGCCCGATCCCGTTTCATGAAAGCGTATCGATTGGGCCGATCAAGACCAACACGCCGTTCAAGATCTATGCCAAAGTCGATGAATATTGCGAAACCGACGGGCCGGGCGTGATTGGTGCAGATTCGGTATCGTTGCTTGAATTGGACTTCATCAAGATTGCGATCAAGGCGATCCCCAGCCCAACTTAGGGCAGGGCCGGATGGGTTAAAAAACCTAAAGCATGTCACGTTGAATCGAATTCTTTTGCCGGGGTAACCGCGTTATGCTGCGCAAACGCTGTCTCACCCCGGCAAAAGAACGCATGAATCAGTTGTACCGCGACACGCGCTAAAGTGCCTCGATAATGGTCACGTTGGCGATGCCGCCGCCTTCACACATGGTTTGCAGACCATAGCGTTTTCCACGCGCATGCAGCGCATGCACCAGCGTGGTCATCAGCTTGGCGCCCGACCCACCCAAAGGGTGGCCCAGCGCAATGGCACCACCATTTACGTTCAACCGATCCGGATCAGCGCCGGTATGGGCCAGCCAGGCGAGGGGCACCGGCGCAAAGGCTTCGTTTACCTCAAACAGGTCGATATCGCCGATCTTCATGCCGGCCCGTTGCAGCGCCCGGTCGGTGGCAAACAGCGGTTCTTCCAGCATGATCACCGGGTCGCCTGCCGTCACGGTCATGTGGTGGATGCGCGCCAGCGGGGTCAGGTTGTGATCTTTGATCGCCTGTTCCGAGGCAATCAACACCGCCGCTGACCCGTCGCAGATTTGCGAGGCATTGGCCGCCGTAATCCGCCCGCCTTCGACCAGGGTGCGCACCGATCCGATACTGTCCAGCGTCGCCTCGCGGCGGATGCCTTCGTCGTGGATGTGTTTCGCGACCTCACCGTCCAGGTCGATATCTAGCGCCAGAATTTCAGCGTTAAACGCGCCAGCATCGGTGGCGGCAATGGCGCGGTGGTGGCTATGCAGGGCAAAGGCATCCAGATCGGCGCGCGACTGACCCCATTTCTCGGCGATCATCTCGGCGCCGGTGAACTGGCTGAACAGCGGATTGGAATAGCGCGATGCGATGCCCGGGCTGGTGGGGCTGCCGGGTTTCGGCGTCTTGCTCCACATACCGGTCGATCCCATGGGCACGCGGCTCATGCTTTCAACCCCGGCGGCGATCACCAGATCCTGCACGCCTGCCATCACTGCTTGGGCGGCAAAATGGATGGATTGCTGGGATGACCCACATTGCCGGTCAATGCTGACGGCAGGCACCGATTGCGGCAGATTCGACGCCAGAACCGCGTTGCGGCCTACATGCAGCCCCTGTTCACCGGTCTGGGCGACACAGCCCATGATCACGTCATCAATCGCATCCGGCGCGGCACCGGAACGCGCCACAACTTCGTCCAACACAGCGGCGGCCAGATCAACCGGATGCCAGCCAAACAGGCGCCCTTCGCGTTTGCCTCCGGCAGTGCGGGCGGCGGCAACAATATAGGCTTCGGGCATGGGATTTCCTAACAGACTGGGTACCGGTTTGTGGCGAATACTGGCATCACCCTGCCCAGACTCAACCGTTTCGCCACGTCACAAGCTGGCACTGGGGCGGGCCTTGATGGCATCGAACCAGGCTTGGGTGGCGGTATTGCCTTCGGGGATACGGCGGCGGATCACCCGGGCGAAATCGACAAACACAAAGGCGGTGATGTCGGCCAGCGAAAATGTATCCAGCGCCAGAAAGCGGCTGTCTTGCAGCCGGGTTTCCAGAAGATCAAAGAACAGATCTACCCGCGCCATGCCCCGTTCGGCCAGTTGCGGGATCTGGTCGAAATCCGTCTGGCCCGGGATGCCACGGCCTTTCATATGCGGGCTGGTGTTGCGGAATGTCTCGCCAATTGGCATGCCGCCTTGTTGTTCGACAGTGGTATTCCACGCCAGAACCAACCCCTTTTCATCGGGCGTCTGCCCCATCAGGGGCGGCTCGGGGAATGCGGCCTCAAGATAGGCTGCAATGCCGATGTTTTCGGTCAGGACAGTGCCCGCATCGGTCACCAGCACCGGGATCGTGGCACGCGGGTTCACTTTTAGAAAATCGGGTTTCAGCTGATCGCCGTTCCGCATCGAAATCTCGCGGGTTTCGATCTGCACGCCCTTTTCGGCGATGAACATCCGGGCGCGGCGCGGGTTGGGGGCGGTGGAACAATCGTAGAAAAGCATCTTTCAGGTCCTTATACAGTCAGCGCCCGCACGACAGAGCGCGCAATCACCTGTTCCTCATCCGTGCGGATCACCAGCACCTGTGCCGGTCCCGCCCCGATCTGCGTTGCCCCAGAGGCGTTTGCATCAGCGTCCAGCGACAGGCCGAGAAAGCCCATGCCATCAATCACCCTTGCGCGAATTTCGGCAGCGTTCTCGCCAATGCCGCCGCAGAATACCAAGCCGTCCAGCCCGCCCAGCACCGCCGCCATGCCGCCCAATTCGCGGCGGATGCGGAACACGTAGTAATCTATCGCCTCGCGCGCCTTGGGGTCGTCACTGGCCAGCAGAGTACGCATATCGTGGCTCAGTTCCGACAGGCCTTTCAACCCGCTTTCCTCATAAAGAATGCGAGTGATTTCCTCGACCCCCATGCCCTGCCCCATCAGGTACAGCAACACGCCCGGGTCCAACTGGCCACACCGTGTGCCCATCGGCAACCCATCCAGCGCCGAGAACCCCATGGTGGACCCCATCGACCGGCCGTTCTGCACCGCACACATCGACGCGCCATTGCCCAGATGCGCGATTACCACCCGGCCCTTGGCCAGATCGGGCCAGTCGCGGCGCAGGCACGAGGTGATATAGTCATAAGACAGCCCGTGAAACCCGTAGCGGCGCACGCCTTGGTCATAGAACCGGCGCGGCAGGCCGAATGTGTCGTTCACAAATGGGTGGCCCTTATGGAACGAGGTGTCAAAACAGCCGATTTGCAGCGCATCGGGAAAGGCCTCCCGCGCCGCGCGGACAGCCGCCAGATTATGCGGCTGATGCAGCGGCGCCAGCGGCACAAACGCCTCTAGCTGGTCCAGAACGTCATTCGTCAGTTCCACCGGCGCGCCAAAGGTTTTGCCACCATGCACGATGCGATGGCCCACACCGGTTACCGCGTGGCCGTCCAGAACCGAGGCCAGTTCGTGCAGGATGGCGCGCACGGCGGCGGCGTGATCAGCCGGGCCGATATCAACCTCGCGCGCTGCTGCGCCCTTAAGCACCAGACGCGCCACCGGCCCCAGGTTTTCCACCTGCCCGGCCTGCAGCAATTCCGGCGTTTCCCCTGACGTGTAGACTGCGAACTTGATCGAAGAACTGCCCGCATTCAGTGTCAGAACCGCGCTCATGACACGGCCTTGATGGCGGCCTGGGCTGCCAAGGCCGCCACCGCGCAAGAGGCCAGCCTGGCCCGATCGTCATCCGCACGGCTGGTCAGAATGATCGGGCATTTGGCGCCCATCACGATGCCGCCGGCCTCAGCATGGGCCAGAAAGGTCAGTTCCTTGGCCAGCATATTGCCGGCCTCCATGTTGGGCGCGACCAGAATATTGGCGCGCCCAGCCACAAGGCCGTGGATGCCCTTGGTGGCCGCTGCGGCCAGATTAACCGCGTTGTCCATCGCCAGCGGCCCGTCGACCAACCCGCCGGTGATTTGGCCGCGCTCGGCCATCTTGGACAGGATCGCCGCGTCCAGCGTCGACGGAATCGCCGGATTTACAGTTTCGATCGCCGACAACACGCCCACCTTCGGTTCCTCGATGCCCAGTGCCAGCGCCAGATCAATGGCGTTCTGGATGATGTCGGCCTTGGTCATAAGGTCGGGCGCAATATTGATCGCCGCGTCGGTGACCATCAGCAGATGGTCCAACCCCGGCACATCCATCACAAACACATGGCTAAGACGGCGCCCGCCCCGGCGCAGCCCGCCGTCGCGTTTCACGATCTCACTTAGCAGGATGTCGGTGTGCAGATGGCCTTTCATCACCGCTGCGGCCTCTTTATCCAGCACCATGCGCACCGCCTGTTGCGCCGCCAGCCGGTGATCGCGCGCGTCCACAATGCGGTATCCCGACAGGTCGATGCCTGCCTCTTCGGCGGCCTCGGCAATGCGCACCGAATGGCCGATCAGGATTGGGGTGATCAGCGTATGTTCAGCGGCCAGGATCGCACCTGCCAATGCATCGGGTTTTTCCGGGGCGACCACGGCGGTGGGGATTGCGGGCAATGGCTCGGCCATCTCTAGCAGCCGGTCGAAATGCACATGCCGCTGCACGATCAGGCCGGGCACGTCGCGGACATCAAATTGCATCGGCCTTTCGGGCGCGAACACCTCGGCCTCGCCTTCAAGAATATGGGTGCCGTCGGCGGCTTCGACCCAGGTGTCAAAACGCACCAGCCGGTTGTCGCTTTTGCCGGTCAGGCGCACCTTGACCGTCAGCGTGTCGCCCGCATGCGCCCGCCCAGTAAAGCGCAGCGATTGCGAATGATACACCGTGCCCGGCCCCGGCAACTGACAGCCCAGCACAGCGGAAATCAACGACGCTACCCACATGCCCGGCGCCAACGATTCGGGGCTGCCATCGCCATCGCCGTCATGTTTGGGCAGATGCATCGGGTTCAGATTGCCCGATGCATTGGCAAACACGTAAAGATCGTCGGCGTGCAAAGTGCGCGATTGCTCGGCAGTCATGCCGATTTCCAGCGCATCAAAAGGAACGTTATGTATGGCGGCATTCATTGAATCGCGGTCCTTTGTTTCAGCGTGGCCAGTCTGTTGGCATCCGGCTATTTGCGGTAGATAAAACAGCGCCCCTCAACCGCGCCCGGGGGCAGCGGCAGTTCGGTCAGCCCTTGGAAATACATCCGGTCACTGGCCACCATCAACCCACCCGGTGCCAGCAGCGGTTCCACCAAAGGCGATATTTTGCGGGCAAATACATCGTTCTTGGCCCGGTTATGCCCGCCCAGATCCGCGTGAATCAGGCTGGCCACCGGCCCCATGTCTGCCAGCGTCTGCACCAGTGTTTCATTCACATCGCCCAGAATGGTCAGCGCTTCTGGCGGGGTCGAATCAGGATGCGAAGCGATGGCGCGTTCGAACACATAAATATCCCTGTCGCTGATCCGTTCGCGCAGATGATGATAGGTGCGCCCGTTGCCTAGGCCCAGTTCGAACACCGGCCCGGACATCGCGGTGGTGGCGTCAATGGCAAAGTCCAAACAGGCGCGCTGGGACACCATGCGGTCGATAAACAGATCAAGGCGGCTCATGCCGGGGACTCCTGCTAGGGTCGGCGCACCGACGGGGATGGATCCCTCTTGCCAAAATAACGCGGCAATGTGTAGGGCTTGTGTCGTGACAAAAACCCCATACCGCGCGGATATCAGGCACATTAGGGGTTTGACTAGACGCCCATGCCCAAGTGAAGGTAAGTCCGGACCGAAGGGAACTGAATGAACATGAAACGTAACAACCGATTGGACAATGGGCCGGACATGGGGACCGCATGACACCGTTATTGTCGGTTCAGGATCTGAGCGTCGGTTTTGGCCGTGGCGATGCCGTGGTGCAGAATATCAGTTTTGATGTGCGCCCCGGCGAAACGCTGGCCTTGGTCGGGGAATCCGGGTCTGGCAAAACCGTGACCTGCCGCGCCATACTGCGCATCCTGCCACGTATCGCGCAGATCCGCACCGGCAAGGTCATTCTGAACGGTCCCAACGGCGCGCTGGACCTGACGCAGATGAACGACCGCAAGCTGCGCGATGTGCGCGGCAATCTGGTATCGATGATCTTTCAGGAACCGATGCGATCCCTGTCGCCGCTGCACCGCATCGGCAATCAGGTGGCCGAGGTTCTGTGGCTGCACCGGGGCGCTAGCGAAAAAGAAGCCCGGCGCGAAGTTCTGAAGATGTTTGACCGCGTTGGCTTTCCCGATCCGGATCGCGCCTACCGGTCTTATCCGTTTGAATTATCGGGCGGGATGCAGCAACGGGCGATGATCGCGATGGCGATGGTGGCGCAGCCTGACCTGTTGATCGCGGACGAACCAACAACGGCGCTGGATGTGACCACACAAGCGCAGGTGTTGGGGCTGATGAAGGATTTGCAGCGCGATACTGGGATGGCGATGGTGCTGGTCACCCATGATCTGGGCGTGGTGGCCAATATGGCCGAACAGGTCGTGGTGATGCACAAAGGCCGGGTAATGGAATCCGGCGCGGCTGAACCGCTGCTGAAAGCGCCTGCGCATCCTTATACGCAGCAATTGTTCAACGCGGCCCCGACGATCCCGGCATCGCCCAAGCTGGCCCCGCCGCTGGCGCAGGATGATCTGATCCTGCAACTGAAAAACGTGTCAAAAACCTATAAGTTACGCGCCGGGTCGTCGTGGAAACCCGATGTGCTGATCCATGCCTGCCGGGGGGTTGATCTGAACCTGCCGCGCGGCAAAACGCTGGCGGTTGTTGGCGAAAGCGGGTCGGGCAAGACCACCGCAGCGCGGATTGCGCTGGGGGCTGAACCACCCGACGAGGGCGGGCAGGTTCTGTTCCGCCCAACCCCAGACAGTGCCCCGGTCGCCGTGCACCAGATGACCCGCGCCGAGCGCACCGCGTTTCAGCGCCAGGCACAGATGGTGTTTCAGGACCCCTATTCGTCCCTTAGCCCGCGCATGCGCATTTTGGACGCGATGACCGAGCCGTTGGAAATCCACGGCATCGGCAGCCGCAGCGAACAGCGCGACCGGGCCGAAGCGATGTTGAAACAGGTCGGGCTGAACGCCGATATGCTGCAACGCTTTCCGCATGCGTTTTCCGGTGGCCAGCGCCAGCGCCTGTCGATTGCCCGCGCCCTGACGCTGGAACCGGCACTGCTGGTCTGTGACGAGCCGACCTCGGCCTTGGACGTCAGCGTACAGGATCAAATCCTGACCTTGCTGGAAACCATCCGGGACGAAATGAACCTGTCATACCTGTTCATCTCGCATGATCTGGCCGTGGTGGCGCGGATCGCCGACGAAGTGGCGGTGATGCGTCAGGGGTTGGTGGTGGAACAGGCCCCGCCCGAGACGTTGTTTTACAACCCCAAACATCCCTATACCAAAGCGCTGATCGCGGCCCAGCCGACGCCCGATATCGAGCGTCCGATTGATCTAAAGCTGGTGGCACAGGGGGCGGGCGACCCCAGCACCTGGCCCGAAGCCTTTCGTTTCTCCAAGACCGTGATACCGTCGCTTAACCAGTTGGAACCAGGCCACAAGGTGCGCTGCCATGTTTAATATGACCCGTCGATTTTTTGGGGCCTGCGCCTGTGTGCTAGCATTGCCCGGCGTCTTGGCCGCCGCCGAATTACAGGAAAGCTTGTTCTGGCAGGCCGAGGTGGATCAAGGCGATCTACCCCCGGTGGCTGACCGCCTCCCGGACCAACCGTTTGTGGTGGATCTGGCCGCCAAGGGGCGGGTGACCGGCCAACAGGGCGGGACGCTGAAAACCTTTGTGACGCGGTCCAAGGATATCCGCCAGATGGTGGTCTATGGCTATGCGCGGCTGGTGGGGTATGACTATGATTACACCCTGATGCCCGACCTTCTGG
>JBLINN010000193.1:0-8385 GCA_047639325.1 Paracoccaceae bacterium
CTTCATCCGCCGCCGCCTCGCGCCTGCGCGTAGGTGGTTTATGGATGGTTTTAGGATGGTTTGGGGGCCGTGGTGGCCCCGGTACCCCGGCCACAGTGGCCCCCGTACCGGGGCCAGACTGGACGGGGGCCACTGTGGACCCCGTCTCAATCTCGGGTTCTAACGTCGGCTCCAACGCCTCGACCTTGGTCAGATCGATCCGGTAGACGACGGTGAAACCGTTCTTGCAGGTGCGTGCGCCGGTCTCGACAAGGATGCCTTCTTTCAAGAACGCACGCACGGCTCGCTTGACTGTGGTCTCCCCCAGCTCGGTGTGGCGCTGAATCGTTCCCTTGGAACACCAGATGCCTGAGCCATCGTCGCTCGCCTTGTCGGCCAGAAACATGATGATCTGCTTGCGCGTTGCGCTGCCGAACTTCCGTTCCGCGCATGTATTTGCAACCCGCCAGCTCATTGGAAGGCCTCAATATGCACAAAGACGTGCGAATTTTGTACAGGATTTGTGCGAGTTTTCCGCCGTTTCAGCAGAATTCGGCCCGAAAGCTCACGGGACTTTCTGCAAGCTTCCGCACAAAGCCCTGTAAATAAGTCATATTTTTCAGGTGTTTTTGGTGACCCCGACTGGATTCGAACCAGTAACCTGCCCCTTAGGAGGGGGCTGCTCTATCCAGTTGAGCCACGGGACCACTAAGGCGGTGTCTTAGCGGGGAAATCCGCCTTTGTCATCGTTTTTGCGTTTCGGTTGAATAAGTTCATATGTTTGCGTTAGCATCATCGTAACCCAATATGGATATTCGCCGTGGCCCCTGTAAATAAACGCCCTCTCACCCTGCGCGATGTCTCTGAGGCGTCGGGCGTGTCCGAAATGACGGTCAGCCGTGTGCTGCGCAATCGCGGCGACGTATCGGATGCCACCCGTACCCGGGTTTTGGCCGCGGCAAAGGACCTGGGATATGTGCCCAACAAGATCGCCGGGGCGTTGGCGTCGAACCGGGTGAATCTGGTGGCGGTGATCATTCCGTCCCTGTCCAATATGGTGTTCCCCGAGGTTCTGACCGGCATCAATCAGGTGCTGGAAGACACCGAATTGCAGCCTGTTGTCGGCGTCACCGACTATATGCCGGAAAAAGAAGAACGGGTGTTGTACGAAATGCTGTCCTGGCGTCCGTCGGGCGTGATTATCGCAGGGCTAGAGCATTCGGATGCGGCGCGTGCCATGCTAAAGGCGGCAGGCATTCCGGTGGTTGAGATTATGGATACCGATGGCAAGCCGGTGGATTCGATGGTTGGCATTTCGCATCGTCGGGCAGGCAGCGAAATGGCCAAGGCGATCCTGAAAGCTGGCTATCGTCATATCGGGTTTATGGGGACAAAAATGCCGCTGGATCACCGCGCCCGCAAACGGTTCGAAGGCTTTACCGAGGCTTTGGCCAAAGGCGGGGTCGAGATTGAAGACCGCGATTTCTATTCCGGCGGGTCGGCCTTGGCCAAGGGGCGCGAGATGACGCAAGCGATGCTGGAACGCTCGCCAGATCTGGATTTTCTCTATTATTCCAATGATATGATTGGGGCCGGGGGATTGCTGTACCTGCTGGATCAGGGGATAGACGTGCCCGGGCGGATCGGGTTGGCCGGGTTCAACGGCGTGGAGCTGCTGCAAGGGTTGCCACGGCAATTGGCCACGATGGATGCCTGTCGGTTGGAGATTGGGCGCAAGGCGGCGGAAATCATCGCGGGCAGCCTGATGGACCCACCGGAAGAGGGCGAGAAAGCGGTTGTTCTGTCCCCCAAGATTTCGTTCGGCGACACGCTGAAGCGCCGCTAAGGCCTTGTCGGTCCCACAGTTGGCAAACAAAACCGCGCGGCGGTTGTTTCTGGATCGTCACGCGCTGGTGGAACAGCCCAGCGGCCCGGCCAAAGGCGCAGATTTGCACGCGCTGATCCACCGTTTGGGCTTTGTGCAACTGGACAGCATCAACACCGTGGCCCGTGCGCATGACATGATCTTATTTGCGCGCCGCCCCACCTATCGGCCCAAAAACCTGCGCCGCCTTTACGAGGCGGACAAGGCGCTGTTCGAACATTGGACCCATGACGCGGCGGTGATCCCGATGGATTTCTACCCGCATTGGCAGCTGCGGTTTCGACGCGATGCACAAAAGCTGAAAACCCAGTGGGGCATTTGGCGGCGGGACGGGTTTGAAGACCAGCTTGAAACCGTACTGCACCATGTCCGCGATCACGGGGCGGTCAGTTCGTCCGACGTGGGCAAGGACGAAAAGAAGGGCAGTGGTGGCTGGTGGGATTGGCACCCGTCCAAAACCGCGCTGGAGTATTTGTGGCGCTGCGGAGCGTTGACGGTGACGGGGCGGGACGGGTTCCAGAAACGCTATGACCTGACCGAGCGGGTGATAGAAACGGCCCTTTTGGACAAGGGCAACCACCCGCATGCGGATGAGACAATTGACTGGTGTTGCAATGCGGCGCTGGACCGGCTGGGGTTTGCCACATCGGGTGAACTTGCGGCCTTTTGGGCCAGCATCACCCCAGCCGAAACCAAGGCGTGGTGTGCCAGTGCCTTGGCACAAGGGGCGATCACCGAGGTCGATATCACCAACCACGACGGGTCAACCCGGCGCTGTTTCGCACGGCCTGAAACCCTGGAACAGGCGGGTGATATTGCGCCGCCACCGGGGCGGATCAGGGTTCTTAGCCCGTTTGATCCGGCCTTGCGCGATCGCGCCCGTGCCGAGCGGCTGTTTGGGTTCCATTACCGGATCGAGGTGTTTGTTCCGGCGCCCAAACGCATCTATGGCTATTACGTTTTCCCGTTGATGGAAGGCGATCGGCTGATCGGGCGTATCGACATGAAGGCGCAGCGCGATAGTGGCACGCTGAATGTCGCCGCGATGTGGCCGGAACGCGGGGTGCGCTGGTCACCGGCGCGGACTGCGCGGTTGGAATCAGAATTGGCCCGCGTGATGCGGTTTACTGGTATGGACAGGGTCGCTTTTGCCGCCGATTGGCTGCGCGATCCGGTCTGACATCAAACAGTCACAACCCCGTCTGGGAACCCCAAACCATAGCGCAAGACCTGGTTGATATCTGCGGCGGTGGCCGTTGCGTCAGCCAGCATCGCCTTGCTCTCGTCCCTTAGGGCCTGCACCAGTTGCGCCTGCATGACAGCGGCTGTGAAGATATGCGGCTGGACACCGGCAAACCGGGCCTCTTCGCGGATCAGATCCTCGATCAGCGGGTCGATCACCGCGCCGCCGCCGCCGGGATAGCGATACCAGCCAACGCCAACCTTTTTGCCCAACCGGCCCTCGGCGACCATCCGGGCGGCGATCAGTGCATGGGGGCGCGCCGGATCACGCTGGGCTGTGTCGCGGTTGCGATCTGCGTGGATCGCGTCCAGCCCGATCAGGTCCTGCGCTTCGTAAAGGCCGATGTCGCAGCCCATGTCGACCAACGCTTCGTCGAGTTCATGCGGGATGGCGCCGTGCAGCAACAAATGGTCTGCGGTGTCATACAAACACCGGGTTAGGCGTGCGCCAATCGACGGGGTGGCCGGGGCCAGAACCGGCACCCGACCGATATCGCGCATCAGGTCACACACCGCTTTGATAGTTTTGGCGGAGGTTTGTTGGCTTGCGCAAACCTCGACCAAGCGGCGCAGTTGGATTGGGGCGTAAAGGTGTATCCCGATGGGGGCGTTCCCGAGTTGCATTCCCACGGGGTCAAGCCGGATCAGCAGCGCCGTTTCCGGCACGTCGGGGATCGCGGCGTCTTGCGTCGCAAACACGATGCCTGCCTGCGCGAGGCTTGTGGTATCTTGTGCCACCACCGGCAAATTGCCCCCGATTGATAACCGCCCCAGAAAGAACGCCGCACGGTCCGCCGCATCGGCGTCCGGTTCGACAACGATTGTGGAAAATCCCGGCTGCATCAGCGCCAGTGCCAAGGTCACCCCCGCCGGACCGCCCCCCAGAACCACCACCTTGCGGGTCATATCGCGGCGATCAACCCAGAAACTGCCGGTCGCGGATCAGCGCCAGCAGGTCTGCCAGCGAGGCATCCACCGGGCGCCCGGATGTTTCCAACTGCGCCAGCGCCTTGGCATAAAGCGCCTCGCGGCTGGTCAGGATCGACCGCAGCTGATCCATCGCCTCGGGGTTACCCGCCATCGGCCGTTCGTCGCCCTGGTCGCGCACCCGCGTCATGTGTTCATCCGGGGTGGTGCGCAGCCAGATGGTGTGGAAGTGATCCAGCAGCAGGTTATAGGTATCGGGTTCCGCCACGATGCCTCCCGCAACGGCCATGATCATCCCGTCATGGGTGGCAATCACCCGGCCAATCGCCTGCGCCTCTAGTTTGCGATACCCTTCCTGACCATACAGCGCAATTACCTCGTCCACCGGCATGCCGCTTTGTTCTTCGATCTCGCGGTTGAGTTCGACAAAGGGCAGGTCCAGCGCTTGCCCCGCCAGCGCACCCAGTGTGGATTTGCCAGCGCCACGCAGCCCGATCAGGCAGATGCGATGCGCCCGCCGGGTTTCCACCGGTTCCGGGCTAAGCGTGCGCAACACCGCCTGTTGCACGTCCGAATTGGCGCTGCGAAACAGCTCGGCCACGCGCAATGCGTCCGACGTCCACGGGTCTTCTTCGCCGGTCAGCCAATCAATCCGGTGATCCAGGGCAATCGCCACCCGTTGCAGCAACCCGATAGAGATATTGCCCTCGCCCGCCTCTAGCTGCGCCAGATAACGGGGCGACACGCCGGACATTTCAGACAACACCCGGCGCGGGATGCCTTTTCGCTCGCGCGCTTTGCGCACCCGTTCGCCGACCCGCGTGATCAGACCCGTCACCGCCGTATCAACCTGCGAGGCTTGAGATTGCGATGTGACCTCGCCGCGAAAATTTGTAATTTCGGCCATTCGACCCGCCGTGTGTGAATAATATTGCACAAATCTACGCCGAGGATCCCGGGCAATCAAATAATTTCCCAAGAATTAGGTCAAAAACTGCATTATCTTGCGTTTAAGGGCGCAAATGCGACTCGACCATCTGGCGAATGTCCGGTGGGGCTGGCTGAGATTTCAACTTGTCTGCGATGGTGAACACACAAACAAATCGCCCCTCAAAGCATAGTACATCATTCTGACGGCCTTGCACCCGAAATTCAATTGATGAGGTGCCCAATCGTGACGGCCAGACGTCGCATATCAGCCGATGGCGCGGGGTGATCGGGCTGCTGAAATCAAGGCTTAGATGTACAAACGGCGTGCCGACATTGCGGTCCAGTTCCATCTGGAACCAGCCATCGCCGCCCAAATGCTGTTCCCACCAGGCATTGATCGCTTCCAGCGCAAAGACCGGGATGCGCCCGGTATAGACGATGCGCGCCGGGTCACAATCGCCCCAGCTGACCCGGATTTCGTGCTGAAATACGGGTTGGTCTGCCGCGGGTGCCTTGTCTGTCATAATCAGTAGGTTTCCACATGATAGCGGCCATCTTCGCGCATGGTGTCGCGCAAGCTGGTCCAGTCCAGCCCGACGCTGCGCGCAATATCTGACAAGGCTTCTTCCACGCCGTGTTCCATCGCCTTAAGGCCGCAGATATAGATATATCCGTCCGGGTCCAGCAACAGGGTCGCCACTTGTTCGGCATCTTCGCGCAGCTTGTCTTGCACATATTGTTTGGGGCCGTCTTCCCGCCGACTAAAGGCGAACAGCTTTTTCATAAAGCTTTCCGGCACTTTGTTCAGCGGTCCAAAATAGGGCAATTCACCTTGGCGGCGGGCCCCAAAGGCCAGCGTCAGCGATCCGGTCAGCGAGGGCTTTTCCCGCTGACGGCGCATGGTAAAGCCCCGGAATGGCGCCGATCCGGTGCCGGTGCAGATCATCAGCAGATGCGCGTTTGGGTCGGATGGCAGCAGGAAAGTCGCGCCAAACGGGCCGGTTACCTGCACCGTGTCGCCCTGTTTCAGGTCGCAGACATAGTTGGAACAGACGCCTTGGTCTTCGCGTTTCACAGTCAGGGACAGATTGTTGAAATTCGGGCGCTCGCCGTCGCGCGGGCTGGACACCGAATAAAGCCGGGGCAGATGTGGCTTGCCATCCGCATCCGTGCCGGGGGGGATGATGCCGATGCTTTGACCTTCGAGCACCGGAAAGGGCAGACTGGCGAAATTCAGGATGATATGGCGCACGTCGCTGTCGCTGGTTTCATCCGTCAGGCGGTAATTGCCCTGCACCGTCGCCTGGGCCGGTTTGCCCAGATTATACATGTTGATCGTTGGCTTGGACGCTGACGCCGGGGCCTTTGCCTTGCCGCCGGCACCTTTGTGGGCCTCGGCCAGCAGGGCGGCCATGGCCTCGTCTATGGCTTCCATGCCGGTATCGGCTTCGGTTTCACCGATCTCTTTCTGGTCGGGCAGTTCTTCCCAGCCAAATTGATCTTCGACCGAATAAGGGTCTGTCACCACGCGCCATTCGTCGATCGACCCGGTGGGGCAGACCGGAATGCAATCCATGCAGAAATTGCATTTGGACACGTCCACAACGACATTGTTGTCGTCATGTTGGATGGCCCCGACCGCGCATGTCATTTCGCAGGTGTAACAGCGAATGCAAATCTCGGGGTCGATCAGATGCTGCTTGAGCGGTTTGGTCATGTCCGCTTCCTTTCCCTAAACAAAAACCGGGGGGCAGGTGCCCCCCGGCCCAATATCATACCTAATCCGAAATCACGCCATGTGTAGTTGGACGTATTCGAAATCGCCCGGTTTGTTGTCAATTCCAACCTTGGGCGGCGCGATCCAGCCTGCGAATTTGCCCGGCTCGGTGCAGGGTTTCATCAGTGACTGGATGAAATCCCCATCCGCATGGGTCGGCAGCCAGCTGACCTCACCAGCGTCATAATCCGCACCGCTTATCAGATTGCCTTTGGGGTCAAACAGTTTGTCGGCAAAGACACCGATCTTGCGGTTGAAGGATTCATGCGGCAGCGCCATTTCAAACTGAACCCCCAGCTTTTCGATGATCTTGTTCCAGCGGCCAACGCCACCGGCGGCATCGCGGGTGTAATCGTCGCGCAGGCGCATGTTGATGGCGGTCAGGGCTGGCACTTCGTGCTGGACCATCTTGCCGTCAACCATATCCCAAACTTTGTAGGTATCGCCTTCCAGCTTGTGATCATCGTCAATCCGCTGTTCCATATAGCGGCCCTTGATGCCGGAATTGAACGCATTGGCGGCGTTGGTCGACACCTCTTGGCCGAACAGATCCAGCGACAGCGTGTAATGCATGTTCAGCTTTTTCTGGATCAGCGGCAGGTCGATAACCCCCAGATTTCGGATCTTGTCGACATCATATGGGTCGGTGATCCCGGCGGCATTCATCGCTTCGCAGGTGCGCTGAATGGTGCGGCCCACGCCGGTTTCGCCGACAAACATGTGATGCGCTTCTTCGGTCAGCATGAACCGGCAGGTGCGGCTAAGCGGGTCAAACCCCGATTGTGCCAGGCTTTCCAACTGCATCTTGCCGTCACGGTCGGTGAAGTAGGTGAACATAAAGAAGGACAGCCAATCGGGCGTTTCTTCGTTGAACGCACCCAGCATCCGCGGCGCTTCTTCGCTGCCCGAGGACCGACGCAGCAGATCATCCGCCTCTTCGCGTCCGTCGCGGCCGAAATATTTGTGCAGCAGGTAAACCATTGCCCACAGGTGGCGGCCTTCTTCGACATTCACCTGAAACAGGTTGCGCATGTCATACAGCGACGGGGCGGTCAGGCCCAGAAAGCGTTGTTGTTCAACCGATGCAGGCTCGGTATCGCCCTGGATTACGATCAACCGGCGCAGCAGAGACCGGTATTCGCCGGGAACTTCTTGCCAAGCGGGTTCGCCGAAATGCTCGCCACATGGGATGCGCCGGTCTTCGACCTGCGGGGCCAGCAAAACGCCCCACCGGTATTCCGGCATCTTCACATAGTCGAACTTGGCCCAGCCCTTGGGGTCGACGCTGACGGCGGTGCGCAGATAGATCAGGCTTTCCTGAAAGTTCTGCGGGATCAGATCGCTCCACCAGCTGATATAGCCGGGGTGCCATTTTTCCAGCGCCTTCAGAACACGTTTATCTTCAGACAAGCCCACATTATTGGGGATCTGCGTGTCATAGCTGACATTGATTAGATCGAGCATTCTGGTTCTCCTAAATCTGGCCTTTGAGGTATGGTGCGCAAGATGAACACCCTAAGAACGGCCCGTAGGGTGTGCATCTTGCGCACCTTTGTTTCACACACGTTCCATATTGTATTTGCCGCGAATACCAGTGCCATAACGCTGCAGTGCGCCCTCTGGTCCAACCGCGTTGGGGCGCTGG
>JBLINN010000194.1:0-8380 GCA_047639325.1 Paracoccaceae bacterium
AGACCTGATCGGTAGGCGTGACCCCTGCCCGCGCGTCGATCATGAACAGGCAGATATCGGCCATGTCCACGGCGCGTTCGGTCAGGCGGCGCATCCGCCCCTGCAGGCTGTCGTCGGTGACCTCTTCCAGCCCGGCGGTGTCGATCACCGTAAAGCGCAAGTCGCCCAGCCGGGCGGCGCCTTCGCGCAGGTCACGGGTGACGCCGGGCTGGTCATCGACCAACGCCAGACGTTTGCCCACAAGGCGGTTGAACAGGGTGGATTTGCCCACATTGGGGCGGCCCACGATGGCTAGGGTAAAGGACATGCCAGACGCTTTCGAAGAAACCTAAGATGCGCCCCTTAGCGCATCCAGAGCTTAACGGAAAGCGTGCAGTTCACCTTTGGCCCCCATAACGTAGAGAGTACTGCCCGCCACGACCGGTCCGCTGGTCGCCCCGCCGGGGATATCAACGGTGCTGATCAGGCTGCCATCTTGCGGCGAAAAGAAGCGGATTTTGCCGTCGCCCGAGGGCACAACCACCCGGCCACCGGCCAGAACCGGCCCGTATTGGGCGTAAGACGGCCCGCGTTTGCGGGGTTTGTCCTTGATGTTGCCGGGCAGTTTGACCGCCCAGATGACACTGCCATCTGACGCGTTCAACCGCACAAGGTTGCCGGTTTCGGATACCAGGAACAGGCTGCCGCCCACCGGCCAGACCGGGCCAAGCGCGCCTTCGTTGGCGGTCCACAGGCGGTCGCCGGTATCAATGGAGAACGCGGCGGTGCGGCCCGAATGGTTGCCGACATAGACGGTGCGGCCAACCACCACCGGGCTGCCAGTGATATCGCCGATCTTTGTGCGCGACAGGCCGGGGCGGCGTCCGGCGACACTGGCCGACCAGCGGCGCAACCCACCACGTTTGAAGGTGGTGATCACGTCGCCCGAGCCAAAGGCAAACACCACCAGATCGCCCGCCAAGGCCGGGGCGGGTGCGCCCAGCACGTTGGTTTGCGACGGAGTGGCGTCGATCTGCCAGGCGATGCGCCCGGTTTTGGTGTCGATCGCCCAGCCGGTATCATCCCCGGCCACCAGGTACAGCAGGTTACCGCTGACCATTGGGGCGCCGCTGCCGGTGGCGTCCAGTTTTTGCTGCCAGCGGGTGGCGCCGGTTTTGGCGGTCAGGGCGGTCAGGCGGCCAAAGCCGGTCGACACGTACAGAACGCCATCGACATAGGCCATGCCGCCGCCGGTGGCTTCGTCATCGCCTTCGCCGTTTGGGATCAGGTCCGCGCTCCAGGCGACAGCGCCCGCGGGGGTGACGCCAGAGACCCGCGCGCCGCTGTCGAGCGTGTAGATCAGCCCGCCGCCGACCACCGGGTCAGCGGTGATGCGTTGCTTGCGGTCATTGCCCGCGCCAATCGGTGTCGACCAGATCCGTTGCGGCGCGGCGCGCAGCGCTGGGTGTGCGGGGCGATAGGCCGGAGTGCCGATGGATTGCGTCCAGCTGGCGTTGCTGCTTTGCCCCGGCAAGCTGATGGCGCGCGAGGTGTTTTCGACCGCCGCGATGGCAGAGCCATCCGGCAGGGTGCGCACGTCTTCGCGTTTGCCGGGCAGGATGCGTTCGGGTTCGGCGCAGGCGTTGAGCAGGACAAGGGAAAGCGCGCCGAGCAGGACCAAGCCTGCGCGGCCCGGTCGTGTATGAAACGGGGAAAACACGGTGTTCATCTGCCTTTTGCCTGCCTTCTTGGTCTTGATCCGGTCTGTGCCGTTATGGCGGCATCTGCCCTGTCGGTCGTGCTGTCTGTCAACCTTCGCTGAGCGTCTGGCGAAGTTCTGGAGTGCCGCCCAAGGCCACAATCACTTGCTGGACGCGCTGTTGCAAGTCCCGGGTGATTTCGGCGTCTTGCAGCATGGCCTGCAGGCGGGCGATTGCCGGTTCGGTCAGGCCTTCGGAAATGTCGATCAACGCCAGTTGTTCTTCGGCCAACAGACGTAGCGGCGCGCCGGGACTGGCCAGCGATTCAAACTGCAAGCGGCGGTCGGCGGCGGGCAGTGTGTCCGCCTGCAGGGTCAGGGATTTGAACGTGGCGATCTGGCGGTAAATTTCGGGCAGCGCGCCATTGCTGACAATCGCCGTCAGTCCGGCCACGGCATCGTCCAGCTGATCGGAATTGGCCTGGGCTGCCGAGACCATGAATTGCAGGATCGCCTTGCCGCCCGGCGAGTCGGCGGTGATCTTGGACAATTCGCTGGCGCGCCCGGCGGGGTCGTTCTGGGCAAGGGCGGCGATCATCGCATCGCCCAGCTGTTCAGCAGCGGCGCGGTCCTGCGCCTTGGCGTATTCGTTATAAGAGGCGCCGCCGACGATCAGGATGATCGCCACGACAGCAATCCAGCCATAGCGTTTGAACAGCAGGAACAACCGGTCACGGCGGACTTCTTCGGTCACCTCTTCGATAAAACTGTCGGTGTCGCTCATGTCTGTGCCCCTTCTGTGCCTCTGTTGCCCGTCTGCGCCAGCCCGGCGTAAAATCCGGAACTTGGCCGGGATGGCCCTGTTGCGGCCCAATTGAAGGCCGAATTGCCCCCTATTAACCTGCCTGTCGGGCCAAGCCAAGTGGCGGTAAATGCACAAAACTGCCGCTACATGGGTAAAATCCGTAAAAAAATGTTCTGAACTGGTTAGTTTAGTGTGGACAACACCTATATGGATCGTATGTCAGTGCCCGGGGGCGCGCGCTGTGCCGCTATGCGAATGCCGCCGGACCGATTGTTGAAAGGCGCGAAATGCGACTAATACCACTTATTACGGCTGTTCTGGTCGCGGCTGGATTGTATCTGGCCGTGTTTGAACGCGACGCGTTGCTGGCCTTTGCCTTGGGCGATGCGGATGCGGCGCAGGGTGCGCCATCCGAAGCGGCGGCGGGCGACGCGGCTGCGGCGGGGCCATCCGTTGTGCTGGCCGACAGCCACGTGATTGGCGTTGTTGTGCTGCGTTCGCAGTCCAGCACCATTGACAGCGCGGTGATTCTGCGCGGCCAGACCGAAGCAGCCCGCCAGGTTGAGGTACGCGCCGAGACATCTGCCACGGTGATTTCCGAGCCGCTGCGCAAGGGCGCGTTTGTGCAGGCGGGCGATCTGCTGTGCCAGCTTGACCCCGGCACGCGCCAGGCCAGTCTGGCCGAAAAGCAGGCCCGGCTAAGCGAAGCCAAAAGCCGGGTGCCTGAGACCCAGGCGCGGCTGGAAGAGGCCAAGGCGCGGCTGCAGGAAGCGCTGATTAACAATAATGCGGCCACTAAGCTGGCCAAGGGCGGCTATGCGTCGGAAACCCGGCTGATTTCCACCGAGGCCGCTGTGCGCGCCGCCGAGGCCGGGATTAAATCCGCCGAATCAGGACTGGAAGCGACGCAGGCCGGCATTGGTGCGGCGGCTGCCGCCGTAGCCGCCGCGGAGCGCGAGATTGACCGGCTGACGATTACCGCGCCCTTTAAGGGCCTGCTGGAATCCGATGCTGCCGAGCTGGGCAGTTTGATGCAACCCGGCAGCCTGTGTGCCACGGTGATCCAGTTGGATCCCATCAAGTTGGTTGGCTATGTGCCCGAAGCCGATGTGGACCGGGTGCAGGTTGGCGCGATGGCCGGGGCCGAGTTGGCCAGTGGCAAGCGGGTTCAGGGGAAAGTGGTGTTTCTAAGCCGCTCTGCCGATCCCAAGACGCGCACATTTGAGGTGGATATTTCGGTGGCCAACACCGATCTGTCGATCCGCGACGGCCAGACGGCGGCGATTGCCATTGCGTCGGATGGGGCGCAGGCGCACCGGTTGCCGCAGTCGTCGCTGACGCTGAATAACACGGGCCAGATGGGCGTGCGTGTGGTGGGGCCTGATAATATCGTTTTGTTCCGCCCGGTTGTGCTGGTGCGCGATGATATCGACGGTATCTGGGTCAGCGGTTTGGGCGAGCAGGCGGATGTGATTGTTGTGGGGCAGGATTTTGTCACCCAGGGCGTTACGGTGAAACCGACCTATCGCGAGGCTGCCGAATGACTGGAATCGTCTCATGGGCCGCCTCGCGGGCGCGGATGATTTTGGCGTTTATCGCCCTTTCGCTGATCATTGGCGGGTTTGCCTATGTCAGCCTGCCCAAAGAGGGCGAGCCGGATATCGAGATTCCGGCGCTGTTTGTATCGGTGCAATTCCCCGGAATTTCCGCCGAAGACAGCGAGACCTTGCTGGTCAAGGTGATGGAAGGCGAATTGGCCGATCTGGACGGGCTGAAGACCATGTCAGCCACCGCGTCCGAGAATTATGCCGGGGTGGCGCTGGAGTTCGAATTCGGCTGGGACAAGACGGCGATCATGGCCGATGTGCGCGATTCGATGAACACCGCGCAGGGTGATTTCCCCGAAGGCGCCGAGCAATATACCATCAACGAGATCAACTTTTCCGAATTCCCCATCGTCATCGTCAACCTGACCGGCGCTGTGCCGGAACGCACCATGGCGCGGGTCGCGAAGGAACTGCAGGACGATCTGGAATCGCTGGATGCGGTGCTGGAGGCCGGGATTGCCGGCAATCGCGACGAGATGCTGGAAGTGGTGATCGACCCGCTGCGGCTGGAGGCCTACAACGTCTCGGCGCTGGAGTTGATCAATGTGGTGCAGAACAACAACCAGCTGATTGCAGCGGGTGAGGTTGAAACGGCGCAGGGCAAATTTTCGGTCAAAATCCCGTCATCGTTTAACGAAGCGCGCGATGTTTATAGCCTGCCGGTCAAGACCAATGGCAACCGGGTGGTGACGCTGGGCGAATTGGCCGATATCAATTTCACCTTTGAAGACCGCAAGGGTACGGCGCGGTTTGACGGCGAAAACACCGTGGCGTTGCAGGTGGTTAAGCGCAAGGGGTTCAACCTGATCGACACGGTGGCGTTGGTTAAAGAAACCATCGCCAAGTCGCGCGCCAAGTGGCCGAAAGAATTGCAGGCGGCGGTCGAGGTGGGCACATCCAACGACCAAAGCCGGGTTGTCGGGTCGATGGTCAGCCAGCTGGAGGGGTCGGTTCTGACCGCTGTGGCGTTGGTGATGATTGTGGTGTTGTCGGCGCTTGGTAGCCGCGCGGCGCTGTTGGTGGGCTTTGCCATTCCGACGTCGTTCCTGTTGTGTTTTGCCTTTCTGGCGCTGATGGGCGTGACGATTTCCAACATCGTGATGTTCGGGTTAATCTTGGCGGTGGGCATGTTGGTGGACGGGGCCATTGTGGTGGTCGAATACGCCGATAAGCGGATCAATGATGGCATTGGGCCGATGGATGCCTATGTCGAGGCGGCGCAGCGGATGTTCTGGCCGATCGTGTCGTCCACCGCGACCACGCTGTGTGCGTTCCTGCCGATGTTGTTCTGGCCCGGGGTTCCGGGGCAATTCATGGGCATGTTGCCGGTCACGCTGATCTTTGTGCTGTCGGCCTCGCTGGTTGTGGCGCTGATTTATCTGCCGGTTATGGGCGGTGTCACCGGCCGGATGAGCCGGGTATTCGGCAACATTTCTGACTGGATGCGCAACCGGTTCCCTTGGGTAGTACGCGCGGCATTGGTGCCGCCATCGCTGTATCTGATGTTTCTGGCGGCGATGCAGGTGCTGAACCCGGCCTATCTGTTGCCCGAGGGCGCGGGGGCCATGGGGTCACTGTTTGGCGCGGCGCTGTTCCTGTTGGGGGCGTTTGCCGCCTCGGTCACCTTGGGCGCCGCCAAGATTGAGCGACGCAAGACCCGGGTTCAGTCCGGCTATCGACACACCCCGTTTGGCTGGTTCATCAAGTTTATCGCGGGCAACCCGATCATGCCGATTGTCGCAATTGCGACGGTATTTTCAGGGGTCTACTACGTCGGCTTTGTGCTGTTCCCGGAAAACTCGCGCGGTGTGGAATTCTTTGTTGAGTCCGAGCCAGAGCAGGCCACGGCTTATGTGCGGGCCCGCGGCAATCTGTCATTGATGGAAGCCGACGCAATGGTGCGTCAGGTCGAAGAGGTCATCAGCGCGCATCCGGCGGTGATCAACGTCTTTGCTTTTGCCGGTGATGGCGGGTTGGATACCGGCGGACCGAGTCAGACGGCCCCCAAGGACACGGTTGGTCAGGTTCAGTTCGAAATCATCCCGTGGGAGGATCGCCCGCAGGCGCGTGAACGCTGGTTCTTTGACAAGTTCGAGCGCAACGTCACCGCGCCTGCATTTGATGGCAAAACGGTGGTTGACGGGCTGAGTGCCGAGTTGGCCAAGCTGCCGGGGTTCGTGGCCGAGATTTCGGCGCTGGAACAGGGCCCGGGGTCTGGCAAGCCGCTGCATCTGCGCCTGAAGGGCGACAGCTGGGAAGATCTGACAGCCGCCACCGTCGCGGCGCGCGCGGTGTTTGACACCACGCCGGGGCTGACGCTGATCGAAGACAGCAGGCCCCTGCCCGGCATTGACTGGCAGATCGACGTCGATGTGGAAAAGGCCGGGCGTTATGGCGCGGATGTGGCCACCGTGGGCGCGATGGTGCAGCTGATCACCCGGGGCATTTTGCTGGACACGATGCGGGTCGACAGTTCGGATGACGAGATTGAAATTCGGGTGCGGTTGCCGGAACAGGACCGGGTGCTGAGCACGCTGGATTCGTTGAAGGTGCGCACGGATGACGGGTTGATCCCGCTGAGCAACTTTATCACCCGCAAGCCGGTGGCCAAGCTGGCCAAGATCGACCGGGTGGATCAGCAGCGGATTTATGACGTCAAGGCGGATGTGGCCACCGGCCTGTCCACGATCATCGTCACCGATTCCGAGGCCGATTCCGAGGCCAGCCTGGCCGTGGTGCATGCGCTGGAAGACGCAGACGTCGCCGCCGGGCCGGTTGTCAGCAACGCGGCGGGCACACGGTTTGAGCTGGTTGAACTGACAGGTGCGTCCAATGTGGACGAGGTGAACAGCGCGCTGGAATCCGGCGCCGCAAAGGTGGTCCCGATCAACGCCAGTGAACGTATTGCCGTGCTGAGCAAATGGCTGGAGACCGAGCCGTTTCCGGCGTCGATTGGTTGGGAATGGACCGGCGATCAGGAAGAGCAGGCGGAATCCGGCGCCTTCCTGAAAAACGCCTTTTTAGGCGCTTTGGGGTTGATGTTCATCATCCTGCTGGCGCAGTTCAACAGCTTTTATAACTCGGTTCTGGTGTTGCTGGCAGTGGTATTGTCGACCACCGGCGTGTTGATTGGCATGATGGTGATGCAACAGCCGTTTTCGATCATCATGACCGGCACCGGCATTGTGGCGCTGGCCGGAATTGTGGTGAACAACAACATTGTTCTGATCGACACCTATCAGGAATATTCCCGCTATATGCCGCGGATCGAGGCGATTGTGCGCACGGCCGAGGCCCGGATCAGGCCGGTGTTGCTGACCACCATCACCACGATGGCCGGTCTGGCGCCGATGATGTTTGGGCTGTCGCTGGACTTTATCGGCGGGGGTTATTCTATCGATTCACCGACGTCGCTGTGGTGGAAACAGCTGGCGACGGCGGTGGTGTTTGGGCTGGGCATTGCCACGGTGCTGACGCTGATCGTGACGCCATCGTTTCTGGCGCTGCGGGTCTGGATCAGCACCTATGCGATGTGGATTGGCCGGTTGCTGGCGCGGCTGACGGCGGGCCGGTCATCGCGGATTGCACGCGACATGCGGCTGGGGCGTACTGTGCGCAAGCTGCACGCGACCGAGATTATGTGGGACGGGGATATGGTGGATCACGCTCGATTTGCATCAGGTGCTGCCGCTGAGGCCACCCCTGCCCCGGATGTGGCAGCTGTTGTGGCCCAGCCAGAGTCACAGTCGGAACCACAGTCGGAACCACAGTCGGAACCACAGTCAGAACCACAGTCGGAACCGGTGCTGGTCCCTGCCTCGGTTCTGGTGCAAAGCAAATCCCCCGACCGGTCCAAAGCGCTGCGCGCGCCATCCCTGAAGGCGGCGGAATAGGCGGGCAGATGTCAGTCTGGCGATTGCTGGGCGGGTTTGGAGAAATGGCCGCGGCTGGCGCGGTGGACGGGGCCAGCATCAGCGGAAAATCCGGTGACGTGGTCTTTACGTTCTGAAGAGATAACGAAAGAGGCAACTATTTCGCGCCAGCCCGTTCACCCTGAGGTATCGGTGAACGGGTCGGCGCGTTAGGTTGCCTCGGCTGCGCCCGGCACATTTTGCGGGGGCACAAGGGGGCTTTGCCTTGGACCTGCGTCGGGTCAAAAGGGCGGGAAGCGCCACGGTCAGCTTTGCGGACGGATTTGGGGAAACGGTGCGTAAAGTCACGCCCCCTACGGCTTGCTGTGGAAGAGCCGGAATTTGCAGGCAGGAAAAACGGGGAAAGCCCGCAAGATCA
>JBLINN010000195.1:0-8358 GCA_047639325.1 Paracoccaceae bacterium
GCGGCTGCGATTTCGGGGTCGTCGCTTAGGTATTCATGCAGGCCACTGACGATGTGGACCTGTCGCGGTCCAGTTCCGGTCTCTTTCGAGCGATATTTGCTATGAAGGAGAAGCAGAGATGGCCATATTCCATTAGATCAACGGAATTTATAACCCGCGGCGTCGACACTCATCGCTGGGTGGCAAAAGTCCCTTGGCTTTTGAACGAAAGGCCGCCTAAATGAAATAAGAGACCGGACCTAAACCGGGACAAGTCCAAGATGCGATTGCCCTGTCTTTGTGGCTATCATCAAAATCACGACTGCAGTTCTTGTATTTTGGCTTACTAATGATCGCCTGCGCAACTCTTTGGTTCAGAGCGAGGGGTCCTCAAGCTGTCAAAATGGCAAAAGACCAGTTCTACTATAGGCGGGTCGCATTTGAAAACTTCGCCATACTCGGTTTTGTCAGATTGTTCTTTCGGCTGGAAAAACCCACTTATACGGCAGGCCCGGCGACACACCATTCGACCGGGAAGATTTTATCAAATTCGTGGATTTTGCTTGCCCGGGAATGACGAGCGCAAATGACTTAACTGACGATGAAATTTGGTCAGCGATGGCGCATGTCTCCGATCGTGACGGGGCTATTTCAAAGTCAAACGAGTTTCTATCAGATATTTTGGGCGCGAACTTTGACTGCGAGCGGCATGCTTAGCGGCTTGAACTTTCATCGCTGTTTCTATTGGCCATTGCAGGTTACTGCTTTTTCGCAATTCCTGCCATCGATGTTTTCGGTTCTGTGCTCGCAGATCTCGTCCAAACCAGTAAGCCGCAGGGCGCGTGAAATCCCGCACCCTACGGGCAGGGAATGCCGTTTACGCGTCCGTGAATGCTGCTGGTCTGGGCGCCGGTCAGGGACGCAATATTGGCGCCAACCGCCCATAAACCACCCATCAGGGTTGCGGCTGTGATATCGGTCTGACCGTGAATCGTACTGCCTGCCAGCGACAGATTGCCATTGGCCAGAACCCCGGTCAGGCGCAGGCCGTGATGGGCGGTGATGTCGTCAAAGCTTGCCACGCCGCGGAATTCTGCGGTTGGAAAATCGGCCGTTTGGTGGAACCTTGCCCGGTCAAAGCGGGCATCGTTCCAGAAGCAGGCGCTGCGGAAATCGGCGGTTTGGCGGAACATAGTATCCTGAAACCAGCTGATGCCGCGAAATATTGCGCCTTGGAAGCAGACGTCATCGGCAAAGACCGAGCCGGAAAAGTCGCAGCCGCACAGGGTTTGGTCGCGCAGGTCAAGCGGGCCGGTGATCAGGCGGTCTGTCAGGTCGGCGTGGTGGCCAAAGGCGGGGGGGCGGCGCAGGGCGGCGTGGACCTCGGCCGCTGGGCAGGTGATGAGCGGTTTGGTCACAGCGCGGTGCCCCGGGCGGCATAGGCGCAGAGCCTGTCGACCTTGCCAATGCCGAGATTTGGGTTAGACATTTTCGGCCTCCTTTACCTCGTTCGTTTCGGCCCCCGGCCATCCGGCCCAAGGGTGCGGCGTGCCACCCAAATCCTGATAGATCGACTTTTGCCGCATATAGGCGCGCATGCCGTCGCGGCCTTTTTCGCGGCCCATGCCGCTGGCCTTGTCGCCGCCAAATGGGGTGGAGATGGAGAATTGTTTGTAGGTGTTGATCCACACGGTTCCGGCCTGAATTGCCCGCGCCACCCGCCAGCATTTGGCGAAATCACGAGACCAAAGCCCACAGGCCAGCCCGTATTGGTTGTCGTTGCTTTGGGCGATCACATCCGCTTCGTCGTGGAAGGGCAGGATGTTCAGGACCGGGCCAAAGACTTCTTCGCGGCAAATCTGGGATGTGTTGGGCAAGTCGGCGATGATAGTGGGCAGGTAATAGGCACCATCGGCCAGCTGTGGGTCATCGGGTGGGGCGCCACCAGTCAGGATAGTGCCGCCGTCCTGACGGGCGCGCGCCACCATGTCGGCGACGCTGTCGCGGTGATCTGGGTGCACCATCGGGGCAACTTGGGTTGTTGGGTCATGCGGGTGGCCGACCTTTAGGGCTTGGGTGGCGGTGACCAGCCGTTGGGTGAAGGCGGGATAGAGGCTGTTTTGCACAAACAGGCGGGTGCCGGCGATGCAGGACTGGCCGGTCGAGGAAAATACGCCAAACAGGATGCCAGCAATCGCCAGGTCGATGTCGCAATCGTCAAACACGATTGTCGGTGATTTGCCGCCCAGTTCCAGTGAGACCGGCATCAGTTTTGCCGCCGCTTTTGCGGCGATCCGGCGTCCGGTTTCGGTGCCACCGGTGAACGAGACTTTGGCGATATCGGGGTGGTCGACCAGCAGATCGCCGATGTCAGCGCCCCTGCCCGGCAGGACCGACAGCAGCCCTTTGGGCAGGCCCGCGGCTTGGACGATCCGCGCCAGTTCCAGCGCGACAAGCGGGCTCCACGAGGCGGGTTTCAGGATCACCGCGTTGCCTGCGGCCAAGGCTGGGGCGATTTTCTGGGCGTCGCTGGCGATGGGGGAATTCCACGGGGTGATCGCGGCGACCACGCCAAGCGGTTCGTAGGTGGACAGGGTCAGGTAATCGCCGCGCGGCACGGTCATCAGCTGATCGCCGGTTTCGCAGATCGCGGCGTAATAGCGAAAGGTTCCGGCGGCGGACTGCGCCAGGGCGGTGGTTTCTTTCAGGGTTTTGCCGGTGTCGCGGCTTTGGATATAGGCGATGCGGTCGATATTGGCGGTGATGCCGTCGGATATGGCGTAGAGATATGTGGCCCGTTCATGTGGTTTTAACGATATCCACGCAGGGTTGGTTTGGGCCGCTTTGGCGGCGGCAATGGCATCCAGCGCGTCCTGCCGTGAGGCGCCGTTCAGGACGCAGTTCAGGCTGTTATCGGCGGAAAACCGAGAGGTGATTTCGGGCCCCTGCCCTTGTCGCCAATCGCCTGCGATGAACAGTTGGTTTTGCGGCAAGGGATAGGATGTGACCGGCATGGGGGACCTTTCAGGGCGCTTTTAGGACGCGTTCACGACACGATGGGCAGGACGCGTTCACGACACGATGGGCAGGACGCGTCGCATGACTTCGCGCACCAGGCTGTAGACGGTTGGCAGCGAGGTTTTTGGGTTTCTGGGCGAGGGTTTACCCTCGATCCTGACCTGCAGTTCGGCGGCGTCAGAGGTGACGGTAAAGCTGTGGATATTGGCAGAGACCGACGGGTCGGCGATCATCTGCACGCGGGTTCGGTCAAACCCGATCCCGGCCAGTGCGATGGTTGCGGCGACATTGGCGTTTTTGGGGTAATCAGCGGCGGCTGTGCCTGCGTCACCGTCGAAAAATATGGCCTCTTGGGTCAGGGTCGTCAGGGTTAGCTGGTCTTCGGCTTTGGTGCCTTGCCACGCCATCGGGGGCTTGCGCGAGGTATAGGTGACTTGCCGGATATCCGCTGGGGCCAAGGCCGCCAGTATGTCCATTGCGCCCACAGCGCCTGCGGGCAGGACAAGGCGGGTATCGCCATCAATCGCCGCCTGAGTCAGCGCCTGATAGAGGGCGGCGTCGCTGAGGGTGCCGGTGGAGGCGATCACGGTTTCTATGCCTTGGCGCAACAGATCGGGGACATAGGCGGCAACGGCGCTGTGCCCTGCAGCCTCGATCACCAGATCGGGGGGCTGGGTGGCGAAACCGGCAGGGTCTTCGATGATCTCCAGATGGGTTGCGGCGCGGCTGTGTCCGCTGAGCGCCACGCGCGCGGCTTCGGCCCGTCCCGGGCGCACAAGGATGGTGATCCGCGTCAGGGGGCTGGGCAAGGATCGGTCGAGCACGGCCAGCAATTCCTGCACGATACTGCCCGCGCCGATCAGGCCTAGATGCTGCAACCTCATTTGGTTTTCCCCGCTGCCCCGGCGGGGGGCCCGGCGAAGGATTCGGCGAAGGGGCCGATGGCGCACATGTCGACTTCGATCAGAACCGGACCATCCGTGGACAGGGCGGCATCCAAAGTGGCGGCAAAATCACTTTCATGGATGACCTTGCGGTGGGTCAGGCCAACAGATTGGCATAACAGGGAAAAATCCGGAGTTTTTAGCGCAGAATAATGATGCCGCCCGTCATATTGGGCGTCCTGGATGTTCTTGATGACGCCATAGGCCTGATCGTTCATCAGGACGTAAACAAGGTTGGCGTTTTCCTCGACTGCTGTGATCAATTCGGCCATGCCCAGCTGCAAACCGCCGTCGCCCAGCAGCACAATCGCCTTGGCTTGCCCGGCCACCAGACCCGCGCCGATGCCCATCGCCGCGCCCTGCCCGATGCCACCGCCAAGCGCGTGCACGCCGTGGCGGGGGTGGTCGATTTGTACATAACGGTTGCCGAAGGTGGAGTTGGAAATCGTCACGTCGCGCACAAACGGGTGGCTGCCGGACGATACGCGGTCTTGCAACGCATCGGCGATCACCCGGTAGACCCCCAGTTTGTCGCGCATCACGCCTTCGGATTGGGCGCGGGCGATGGCGATGGAATGGCGGAATTCTGCGTCGGTTGCCAGATCGTCGGGCAGCAGGGATAAAAGCTGGGTCAGGACCGCGTTGGCATCGGCGTGGATGAATTGGTCTACCGGGTAATTGCGCGCGCCTTGGGACGCGTCGGCGTCGATCTGTACCAGAGGCGTGGGCAGTTTCAGTTTGTTATTCCTGGTCTCGTTGCCGCGCAGGCGTGATCCGACGACGATCATCAGGTCGCATTGCGCATAGATCGCTTCGGCCTCGGGCGTCATGTTGAACGCGCCCAAGGTTGCCGGGTGGCGTTCGTCGACCACGGCGCGGCCATTGGTGCTGGTAACGGCGGCAAAGCCACGCGCCACCAGCGCGTTGGCGGCGTCCGCTGCGTGACGTGCGCCGCCGCCCAGCCACAGCATCGGGCATTTGGCGGATTGGATGCGGATGGCCAGCGCCTGAACCGTGTCTGGGTCGGCGGGGGCGCGCAGGATGCGGGGGCTGGCGATTTGGGTGTTGGCGGGGACGGTTTCGCGTTGCACGTCCACCGGGATTTCCAAGCTGACCGGGCCGGATGGGGCGCTGAGCGCGGCAGAGGCGGCGGCGCTGAGAACGGTATGCACCTGTCGCGCCTCCCACAGGCGAAAACAGGTTTTTGAGACCGCTTGCAGCATGTCGGTTTGGCGTGGCACATCGTGAATGGCACCGCGATCGCGATCCATGAATTGGCGGTCCACCTGCGAGGTGATGTGCAGCAGCGGCGTGCCTGCGGTTAGCGCCTCGACCTGCGCCCCGGCGGCATTGCCAGCACCGGTGCCGGTCGAGGTGATCACCACGCCAAGGCTGCCGGACACCCGGGCATAAGCGTCACCCATGTTCATCGCCCCGGCCTCGCCCCGTGCGGGCACAAACCGGATGCGGCCCTGACGCGCAATGGCGTCCAGGATCGGCATGTTGTGGATTGAGATCACCCCAAAAGCGGTGGTGACGCCGATATCCGCCAGATGGCGGGCAATCGCGTCGCCGACGGTTTCAAGATCTGTCTGAGGGGTCATTGGCATGGGAATTTAAACAAACCTCGATGTTCCGCCGGACAGTTCCAGCCGGGCGCCAGTGATGTAACTTGCCGCAGGAGAGGCCAGAAAGGTGATGGCTTTTGCAGCCTCTTGCGGCGTGCCGAACCGCCCCAGCGGGATGTGTTTTTGCGCGGCTTGATCGGCGTACCAATCGTCACGCGATTGGGTTTGATCGGCGCGCGCGTGAAAGCGGCGTTCCCACTGGCCCGAGATCACCACGCCCAGCAGGATAGAGTTGACGCGGATGGATGGGGCCAGTTCATTTGCCAGTGATTTCAACAGGTTTTGCACACCTGCGCGGGCCGCCGAGGTGCAGACCATATGCGGTTCGGGCTGATAAGCCAGCAGGGAATTGACCCCGATGATGGCGCCGGTGCCGGATGATTTCAGCTGATCCTGAAAGGCGCGAACCGGGTAGATTTGGCTGAAGAATTTCAGGTCCAATTCTTGCCGCCAATCTTCGTCTGTGGTGGTGGCAAAGGTTGAAACCCGCCCCTGCCCGGCATTGTTGATCAGAACATTTGCTGCGCCAAACCGAGATTGAACCGCGTCGGCAAACGCGGCCAAAGCGTCGGGGTCGAGCACCGACAGGGCTTGCGTTAGCACGCGGTCTGCACCGAATTCAGCGGCCAGATCGGCACCAACCGTGTCCAGCGTTTCGGCAGTGCGGGCGCAAAGCGCCACGTTGCAGCCTTCGGCCAGCAAGGCGCGCACGGTGGCCAGCCCGATGCCCGACGACCCGCCGGTGACCACCGCCACTTGGTCTTTTAGCCCCAGATCCATTCAGCGCCCCTTTGCCGGGTGGCCAGTGTCGGGACGGCCCAGCATCACGGCACGCATCGCCGGAGTGGGCGGACCGGCGGTCATCCAGCGATCACCGGTTTCGGCGTCGCCCCAGATCCATTCCTGTTCCACATGGGTCGCCTCGTCGATCTGCTGTAGTTCGGTGGTGAATTCGATTACAAACCCGGCGGGTGAGACGAAATAGGCAAAGGGATTGTTGCCCGGCCCATGCCGTCCCGGCCCCCAGCTGGGCACTTGGCCGTTCTGTTTCATTCGCCCGATGCCGCGCATAAAGCTGTTGATATCGGGCATTTCAAAGGCCACGTGGTTGGCGCTGGCATGCGCATTCTGGAACAAGCCGATCGAGTGGTGATCAGAGTTGCAGCGCATGAAAGACATGCGATCGACGTAATAATCGCTGCGCCGAAACCCGAGGATGTCGGCAAAGAACGTCTCGCTTTGTGCCAGATCGGGGGTGTTCAGCACCACGTGGCTGACCTTGGCTGGCATGGCGAATACCGGCGCCGGGTCGCTGTGCGGGGTGGGGTCGGCCACGATGCGCAGCTGGCGGTTATGCGGGTCGCGCAGGGTGAATCCAAGGCCGCCGCCGGGGGTTTTCAGGTCGTGCGGGTCGGATGACAGGTCGGCCCCGTCGATTTCCAGCTGGGCGAAAAGCGCCAGCAGACGGGCCGTGCTGGTCATGCCAAAATTGATGTATTCGATGCCAAAATCCGGCCCGTCGGTAAGCGAATAGATGTAGGGTTCCGGGCCGGTGCCGCGCAGATAGACCGTGCCGTCGTCGGATGGCACCTGCGCCAAGCCCCAGATATCAGTGTAGAAATCTGCGCTGGCGGCCATTCCTGGCGCGCACATCGAGATACCGCGCAGAAAGTCGACGCCGATCCGGTCGGGTGATTTGTCTGTCATGGCTGGGTCCTTGCCTTGTATTCAGATGTTCCGGCGGCGGGGAAATATCCCAATTGCTGAGATACCCGTTCCGCCGCGCGGGTTAGGGCGGTGTGGATGTCATCGCGCCGCCCGCCGATTTCGGTGAATTCCACTTCGGGGCCGGTGACGTTGATGGCGGCAACTGCCTTGCCTGCGCCGTCAAACACTGCGACGGCGGCGGATCCGATCCCGGCCTCGAAATTGCCAACGCTCCACGCGACGCTTAAGTCGCGGTCGCGCATCAGTTGGGCGGATAGGTCAGCGCGGGTTGTCGCGGTTTTGGCGGTGACGGCATGCAGATCGCTGTCGGCCAGCAGTTGGTCGCGCGCCGACCCGTCGAGATGCGCCAGAATGATCCGCCCGATGGTGGTGGCGTGAATAGGCAGGCGGCTGCCGACGCGGATATTGCTGACCAGATGCAGATTGGGTGTTTCGCGCAGCAGGTACAGGATATCCAGCCCGTCGATAATGCCCAGATGTGCCGACAGGCCCAGCGTTGTGGCGAGTTCTTTCAGCTCGGGCTGGGCAATTTGCACGATGTCGCGGGAATACAGCGCGCGGGCGGCCAGGTGGATCAAGCCGGTGCCCAGCACATAGCCGCCGCCATCGCCGTTGGGTTCGATCATCCGTTCCTGCACCAGGGTTTCCAGCAGCCGCAACAGGGTGGTGCGGTTGATGCCGGTGTCTTTGGACGCTCGGCTGGGATTGGCGCAGGCATTGCCGTCACCGATATAGCGCAACAGGTGGAAAGCGCGGGCAACTGGCGGGACGCCAAAGGCGGGTTTGGGGTCGGTCATGACGGGGCCTTTGTCAGTATTGGGGCCAAATTTGCGGCTGCCCAGCCGGTAAAGGCGCGGATCTGGGCGGCGATCTGGGCTGGTTTTTCCTGATGCAGGATGTGGCCTGCGCCGGGGATTTCGGCGAAGATATGCGGTAGGTTTGGGCTGTTTTGCTGCAGCGCCTGATGGGTTGCAAGGCTTTGCGTTGGCGGCGTGATGCGATCCTTGGCGCCGACCAGCACCAGACTGGGCGTGGCGACATCTGCGGCGCGCAACAACAGC
>JBLINN010000196.1:0-8355 GCA_047639325.1 Paracoccaceae bacterium
GCGTGCCCTGCGCCCGATTGGAATCGGACGGAAAAACTGGCTCTTTGCGGGTGCTGACACCGGCGCCGAGACGCTTGCACGCGCCATGACAATTATTGAGACCGCAAAGATGAATGGCCTAGACCCGCAAGCCTGACTGGCTGACGTCCTTGAGCGTATCAACGATCACAAGATCAATCGCCTTGACCAATGGTTGCCCGGGAACTGGCAGCCACTGCAAACCAGCCAATCGGAAGCGGCATAATGGCGGCCGTCACACATGTCTGCACAGTCGCCTATGTCGCCTATGTCGCCTATGTCGCCTATGTCGCTGAAATGCTCAACGAGGACCCCGAACTCCTCGGGGCCATCATCTACAACGATGACAACATGACTTATGGAAACATCGTCAGCGTCGATACTGGGAGTGACGCGTGTATCTCAGCACTCACAGATGAAGGCATCGACAAGCTCTCCGACATGATCAAGGCCGCACGCATCACCACAAAGACATGGCACGCGTTCCTCGATGACTTCGTCGACGACCCCGAACTTGTCGAACGCGTCAAGAAAAAATAGCCGCGGTAACAATCGGGCGGTTACCGCCAACGAAGCATTTAACCGCAAGTTCCGCCAGGAATTTTTGAACGCGCATTGGTTCATGAGCTTTGCAGATGCGGCTGAAAAGTTGGAAACATGGCGTAGGTACTACAATGAAGAACGACCCCACAGCGCGATCGGAAATAAGTCCCCGATCATGCTCTTTAAATCAGAAGGTGAAACCAGCCCATCAATCTGATTGACGCCGGAAAATCTAAACCCAGGTGGTCCAAGGTTGGGGGCAAGTGCAATATTGGGCGGAATCTACACAAATCTGGAGGAATTTTAGGGGCTCAGGTCAGTGCTAGCGGTGCATGAAAAAGGGGAGCTGTCGCCAGCACCCCTTTGCAGTTTTGGAATGACGCTTGCCTTACTGGCGCGCGATTTCTTTCCAGTTTCCATTTTCGATCACCGAAATGATGATTTCGTCCGCGCCCTGATGCTCTTCGGGCGAATAATCGACGGTGTTGCCCGAGATGACATCTTCGTAGTTCAGGCTCTCCATGCCTTTCTGGAAGCTGGCGGCAGTCAGGTCAGGACCTGCGCCCTCAAGTGCTTTGACCAGTGTAATGGCGGCGGAATACCCCAACAGCGCGCCGGTACCTGGCAGTTTCTCGCCCGTCAAAGTGGTGTATTCCTTGAAGAACTTTTGAACTTCGGGCTTGTCCATACGCGACAGAAGGTCCGCCCAACCTGCGGCTGCGTACATTCCCTCGGTGACGCCACCTGGCACTTTGGCCATCACGGTGTGGAACCCGGCGGAAGCGTTCAACAGGACCAGATCATTCATGCCCAGCTTCTTGGCTGTGCCGGAAACGGTGATCGCCTGCCGAACGCCAAGCGCCATCGTTATGATTTCGCAACCCTCTGCCTGAAGCTTCTGAAGCGAGCCGACAAAATCAGCGTCATCCGGCTTGTGCGTCGTCTCGGTGACAAATTCCAGCCCGTCAATCTCGGCGGCGATATCTGCAGAGCCCTGTTTGATCTCCTGACCAAAATCGGTCGGCAAGTACATTGAGCAAACTTTCGATAGCCCCTTCTCCTCGGCGAGAAATTTCACACCAGCCCGAATTTGGGCGTAGTAAGAGGCCGTGCCGGCGTAATGCAGTGGATGATGCGGCTCGTTCATCTGGCGGGCTGCCGAAAGCGGCGAGACGTTGGGAATATTGCGCGCGTCTTGCAGCTTGAAGGCGGCGATGTTCATCGGCGTGCCAAGTGACAGCAGCATCGCAAAGACCTTGTCGCCATTGATCAACTTGTTCATACCCGCGATGGCTTTGGGCATCTGATAGCCATGGTCTTCGACAACAAAACGAATCTGACGACCATGCACGCCACCCGCCGCATTCACCTCGTCAAAATACATTTGCGCGGCTTTGGTTGCCGGGCCGCCAAACGCGGCGAACGGGCCTGAAAGATCATTGTTCGAACCAATCAGCAATTCGGTGGCTGTCACGCCCTGCTGGGCCATCGCAGCCGATGCAGCCATCACTGTCGCGGCGACTGCAAAAGTCATGTGTTTCATCAGTTTCATTCGGTTTCCTCCCAAAAAATTCAATCTGTCTTTTCGTTTCTAGTCATACATGGCAGCGATCAGTGCCGCATGCTTGGTTTCGACAAAGCTGCGTTTCAGCTTCAGTGTTGGCGTCAGCTCATCGTCTTCGGCGGTCAGAAGCACGTCTATCAGACGGAAATCCTTAATCTGTTCAACCCGTGCGAAATCCTTGTTCACCTCATCAATCACACCCCGTATCAACTCCTGAACTTCGGTCGCGGCGCAGAGCGATGCGAAATTGTTAAACGGGATGCGGCGATCTTGCGCAAATTTCTCAACATTCTCTTGATCAATCATCACAAGACAAGACAGAAATTTCCGCTTGTCGCCAATCACCACAACATCCGTGATGAAGGGCGAGAATTTCAGACGGTTTTCGATCTCGGCGGGGGTGATGTTTTTGCCGCCCGCGGTGATGATGATGTCCTTCATCCGCCCGGTGATTTTCAAATAGCCTTGATTGTCAACAAAGCCGACATCACCGGTGCGAAGCCATCCGTCTTCAGAGATCGTCTCGGCGGTCTTGTCTGGCTTTTTCCAGTAACCCTGAAAGACGTTGCCCGCGCGGTACTGAATTTCGCCACCCTCAGCGATACGAATTTCCGCGCCCTCCACCGGTGTGCCGACTGTACCGATGCGGTTACCGTCAAGCTTGTTGATTGTGATGATGCCCGAACTTTCGGTCATCCCGTAGCCTTCCAGCACAGGGACCCCGATGCTGGCGAACCAGGCAAGAAGGTCAGGCGAGATCGGCGCGGCACCAGAACCGCCCCGGCGCAACCGATCCATGCCAAGCATCCGGCGAATGTTTTTGAGCACCACAACGTCCCAGAACTTGTAGGCCAGCGCCGCACCCGTCGGCACAGGTTTCCCCTCTGCCTCAAGCTCGGCCTTTTTGGCACCTGCCGCGATGGCCTTGGTGAACGCCCATTTCTGCGCCCTGGTGCTGTCGCCGACCAGGATCGCAACGCGCGAGTATATCTTTTCCCACAGACGGGGGACCGCCACGAAGGTTTGGGGCGAGACCTCTTGCAAATTGTCGAACACGGTCTCGGGGCTTTCGGCGAAGTTCACCGTCGATTTGAACGCGATCGGCGCGAAGCCGGAAAACAACCGCTCCAGAATATGGCAAAGTGGCAAAAAGCAAATCTGATCGTCGGTCTCGTAGACAGGCGCGTTTTGCATCGAAGATGTCAGCGAACACATGATATTGCCCTGCCCGATCATCGCGCCTTTGGGCATTCCCGTTGTCCCTGAAGTATAGACCAGAATCGCCGTGTCGTCGGGCGTCGAGAGCGCGATTTCGGCCTCAAAAACGCCGGGGTTGGCTTTGCCGTAATCGCGGCCAAGCACGTAGAGGTCATCAAGAAAGATCACGCCATCTTCGTCAAAATCATGCAGCCCTTCACGCTCATAGACAATAACGCGGACCAAACCAGGCATCTGGTCTTTCACCGCGAGATACTTGTCGAGCTGTTCGTCGTTTTCGATGAACAGGAACCGGCTGTCGCTGTCGTTGATCAGATAGGCGAGCTGCGCGGCGCTATCGGTTGTATAGATGCCCGACCCGATGCCGCCGACGCATTGTGTCCCGAGATCTGTGTAAATCCATTCCTTTTTGTCTTCCGACAGGATCGAGACCACTTCGCCCCGTTTCAGACCCAGTGACATCAGGCCAAGGCCAATCAGCTTGGCGTTCGCATAAAAATCAGTCCACGAATACGACAGCCAGATGCCATAATCTTTTTCGCGTTGTGCGACCCGCTCACCCAGCTCAGCACAGCGTTTCTGAAAGAGCTTTGGCAACGTATCACAACCGTCAATCAGGAAGGGGCCCTGCACCATGTCGACGTTGATCGACAGGCCGTTCACAATTCGCTGGGCGGGTGCGTCGGTGGTCTTGGATACAATTGCGTCCATCAAAGCTCTCCCTTAATCATGCCGTTCATCGCCATGTCTTGCGCTGTTTCCAGCGGCGCTGTCCGCGCTGGTTCTGGTCTTCGCTGATGCCCAGATAAAACTCCTGCACATCTTTTGAAGACGCTAGCGTCGCCGCGTCATCCGCCATCACGATACGCCCCAACTCCATGACATATCCGTAATCCGCGACGCTAAGTGCAACGGCTGCGTTTTGCTCGACAAGCATCATCGTGACGTTCTGTTCCTTGTTCAGCCGGTCGATAATACCAAATATCTCTTCCGTCAGCAGCGGGGACAGGCCCAGGCTTGGTTCATCGAGAAGCATCAGATGAGGCCGCGCCATCAGGCCCCGGCCAATGGCCAGCATCTGTTGTTGACCGCCTGAAAGGGTGCCAGCCGCCTGTGCCATCCGCTCTTTCAGGATCGGAAAATAGGAATAGACCATCTCTGTGTCGCGCGCAATTTCGGCTTTGTCAGAGCGTATATAAGCGCCCATCGCGATGTTCTCGGCCACCGTCAGCAAAGGAAAGATTTCCCGCCCTTCGGGAACATGGACCATACCTTTGTAGACAATCTCGTTGGGCTCTGACCCTTGAATCTCTTTTCCCTCCAGAACCACAATCCCTTTTTCGGGGTCCATCACCCCAGAGATCGTTTTCAAGAGGGTGGTTTTGCCCGCGCCATTCGCCCCAAGCACCGTCACGATTTGACCCTTGCGCACCTCAAGAGACACGCCGCGAATGGCCATGATCGGGCCGTAATAGCTTTCAAGATTGTCGACGCGCAGGATAACGTCATCAGTACTGCTCATGCGACATCTCCGGCCTTTGGCGCGGCGTCTGCGCCAGCGCTTCGAACCGGCGCGGTGCCGCCCTTGGCGATTCCGCTGGAGCCAAGATACGCCTCGATCACCGCTGGATGTGACTGCACCTCTGACGGTTTGCCAGTTGCCAGTTCCTTGCCATCGGCAAGCGCCAGAACCCGGTCTGAAACCGCCGAGACCAACCCCATGTCATGTTCGACCATCAGAACGGTGATCCCCATCTGCTTCTGAATGTCCTCAATCCAGAACGCCATGTCCTGCGTTTCTTCGACCGACAGCCCCGAGGCTGGCTCGTCCAGCAAAAGCAGCTTTGGCTCGGTCGCCAGCGCGCGCGCCAACTCTACAACCTTGCGCACACCATACGGCAGACCAGCGATCAACTTGTCTCGGTAGGCTTGGAGGTTCAGAAAGTCGATCACCTGCTCGGCGGCATGCCGATGCCGCCGTTCTTCTTCCCGCACGTATCCGGTGAAAAACACTTCGGCCAGAACAGAGGTCTTGCGATGCCGATGCCGACCGACAAGCAAGTTCTGAAGCACTGTGGCCTGTTCGAACAATTCGATATTCTGGAATGTCCGGGCGATGCCAAGCGACGGTATCTGGTCAGGTGACAGTTTCAGCAGATCGCGCCCGTTGAACGTGATCGAGCCGTTTGCTGGCGTGTAAAACCGTGACAGCAGGTTGAAGATCGTCGACTTGCCCGCGCCGTTAGGGCCGACAAGAGCGAACACTTCGCCTTCTTCCACATGCATCGAGACATCGTTGACCGCGACAACACCGCCAAACCGTTGTGTGACGTTTCTGATCTGCAACAAGCTCATTTCACACGTTCCGTCTTGAGGTATGATTTCTGACGGCGGAACATGTCTTTTCGGTAGAACGGGAACAGTTCGAAATATGTACGGATCTTAAGCCACCGACCATATAGCCCCATCGGTTCGAACAGGATGAACCCAATCAAGATCGACGCAAACATCGCGCTTTCCAGTCCAGGAATGATTATGTTTATGTCGAACGTCGTCGCAAGGAATGACCGCCCGTTAGCGATCAGCACCGGGATCAAGCCAACGACGATGGCGCCCAGAAACGCGCCATGGATGAACCCCAGCCCGCCAATCACAATCATCAGCAACAGGGTGATCGACATGACCACATCAAAAGTTTCATGCGTCACATAAGTCGCGTTGTGACCAAAAAGAGCGCCCGCCAACCCGGCTGCAAAACACGACAGGAAAAACGACTTCGCCTTGGTCTGTGTCAGGTTGATGCCCATGGCTTGCGCCGAAATCTCTGAATCCCGGACGGCGGCAAAGCTTCGCCCCGTCGGCGACCGCAGCAGATTGCGGTAGACGGCAAGGACGACCAGCACCACCGCCAGCACAACATAATAAAACGCATAGGGGTTTGCGTATTTGTTCACGCCGTAGCCAAAGATCAAAATGTCAGGCACCGCAATCCCACTGACGCCGCCGGTCCACGCCTCACCCATAATGATGAAATCACCGGTCAGAACAGCCATCGCAAGCGTCGCCAAGGCCAGATAGACGCCATGCAGCCGCAAAACCGGGGACGCAATGATGGTGCCAAAAATCCCCGCCAAAAGCCCCGCCAGAGGAAACGCAATCAGCCACGGCACGCCCGCATTCAGCAACAGGATATTCGCGTAACACCCCATCGCCATGAACGTCGCGTGCCCAAGGCTGGCAAGGCCCGTTTGCCCGGTCAGCAGCATCAGCCCCATACCCGCAATGGCAAAGATCAGGACAGAGGTGAATTCGCCCAGCAGGTACGGATCGCCCGTCGCCATAAAATACAGCGGCACCGCCAGCATGATGGCCAACAACCCCGCATACCAAAACATCTGTGCACCGTGTTTGAACCAACGGATATCCGCGTCATACGAGGTCTTGAAAACGAAACGCATCAGCTCAGACCTTTTTCTTTTGGGTTTGCGAAAACAACCCGCCGGGGCGGAATACAAGGACCAGCAAAAGAATCGCATAAGGCGCGATCTGCGAAACCCCCGGTGGGCCATAGCGGGATGAAAACGGTTCAACCAAGCCGATGATCAAACCGCCAACCAACGCCCCCGGAAGCGACCCAAACCCGCCAATGGCTGCGGCGGCGAACGCCTTGATCCCCAGCAGCCCCGCAGACGGGTCGATCGCGCCCTTTGACGCAAAAAGGATACCCGCAACGGCGGCCACCGCGCCCGAAAGCGCCCAAACCATGCTTTGGATGCGTTTCACCGGGATGCCCATATAGTAGGCTGCAAGCTGGTTCTGCGACGCCGCCTGCATCGCCACGCCCAGCTTCGTTTTGGAGAAGAACAGGTATAGCAAAGCCGTCAGCACAACGGTGACAACGATAATCGCAATTTCGTCGATCCCAAGAACAACGCCGTTAAACCTCAAATCCTGCCCGGCGAATGGCGTCTCCAGCGAAACAGGTTCATGGCTCCAAATCGTTCCGGCGGCGAACCGCAGGATGAACCCAAGCGCAATGGTGAGGATTACAATGGAGGTCTGCGATTGACCGGACATGTGGCGAAGAACGCCCCAGTCAAACGCATATCCCAGCGCCGCCATAATGAGCATGGCGAGAGGAATGGCGAGCCAAAAGTTCAGCCCCATATACTCGGCATTTGTAAGGCCGACGCAGACAAACGCGCCGATCATCATGAAATCGCCCTGAGCGAAGTTCACCGCTTCGGTCGCCTTGTAGATCAGCACGAAACCTAGTGCGATCAAGCCATAAACGCAGCCGTTCGCAAGACCGCTCACAACAAGCTGAACTAAATCCAAATATTTGCCTCCCCCGCAAGCGGTGGAGCCTCCCTAAGCAAACTGCGCGACGTTTTCGTCTTGCGCTTGATATCACGCTACAGAGGCGACTGGAGAACAGCAAGACCCGCCGGGCTTCCAGGCACTCACAGAGACAAGGCCGCGTAATGTTCTCTTTGGCACCGACAATGCACAGCGCACGAGAACGCAACAACTGACCTGCGTCCCAAGGCTCCCTCATTCATCACGAGAGTTTGTGGGTTTGTGCAGTGCTACCCAAAGCATCCCCGTTCGGGGCTAGTTTTTCCGCGTTCTGATCACACAGACGGGCTTGTTACGCCTGGTAATTTCATCAGTGCCGCCGGCACCTTATTGCCGATTGCGCTATGTGGTCGTTCTTGGTTGCAGTCTCTTACCACTGCCCGGCAGGCGATGCCTGCATCGCCGATAGGGGCCAAGCCCCCAACTTTTGGCGGTATCTTCAAGCCCTATGAACCAATGCGCGTTCAGGCATTCCGCGCGGCGGAACGTGTCAACGGCTTTGAGACGGTGGCAATTGGACTTTAAGCTTGAGATACCTCCGTGTTTTTCGGCGGGTTGATCCAGACGGCTGTCGGAACCTGTGGTGGTTTTGGCGGCTGGCGCACAAAACGCTCTGGTGTGCTGAGGGATGCCGCGTCGAGGGTGGCCTGGCG
>JBLINN010000197.1:0-8338 GCA_047639325.1 Paracoccaceae bacterium
ATTGATTACCACGACCTGCTGGCCGAGGTCGCCCGCCACCCCGAACGCTTTACCCCGTGGCTAAAGATCTATCTGCGCGATCATGCAGACACTATTTTTGGCCCTGATCTGATCATCTCGGCCAAACGCTGACGGCTTGAACCGGGGGGCGTCAGGTGGTTCAGTGCGCCTGACCAATTCGGAGGCCATCCCATGACCATATTGATCGCCGGCGGCGGTATTGCCGGGCTGACGCTGGGGCTGACCCTGCATCAGATTGGTGTGCCCTTTCGTATTTACGAGGCAGCAGCGCAAATCAAGCCAATGGGGGTTGGCATCAACCTGCAACCCAACGCGGTGCGGGAATTGTTCGATCTGGGGCTGGAACAGCAGTTGGACGCGATTGGCGTAAAGACGCGGCAATTGGGGTTTCATTCGCGGTTTGGCCATAAAATCTGGGAAGAACCGCGTGGCCGGTGGGCCGGATACGCCTGGCCGCAATATTCGGTGCATCGTGGCCAGTTGCAGATGCTGCTGCACAACGCGCTGATTGATCGCGCCGGGCCGGAATGTCTGATGACCGGCGCCCGGGCGGTTGGGTTTGATACCGGGCCGGACAACGCCGTTCTGTTGTTGGAAAACGGCGAGCGTGTCGCGGGGGATCTGCTTGTTGCGGCCGATGGCATCCATTCCGCGACCCGGGCGCAGATGTACCCGAACGAAGGCGATCCGATTTGGAACGGTCGCATCCTGTGGCGCGCCACCAGTCAGGGTGATGCCTGGTTTGGCGGCGGGGCGATGGTGATGATCGGCCATGACACGCTGCGGGTGGTGGCCTATCCGATTTCCGATCCGGACCCCAAGACCAATCTGGCGACAATCAACTGGATTGCCGAGAAACAGTTTGATCTGGAGGATAGCTGGCGCAAAGAAGACTGGAACCGCGCCGCTGATATTTCCGAGTTCTTGCCGCTGTTTGAGGGTTGGCAGTTTGATTGGATTGACGTGCCTGCACTGATCAAGGGCGCGGATAAGGTGTATGAATACCCGATGGTGGATCGCGATCCGCTGCCGCAATGGACTTTCGGGCGGGTGACCTTGATGGGCGACGCGGCGCATCCGACCTATCCGGTGGGATCAAACGGCGCCAGTCAGGCCATCGTTGACGCACGCATTATCGGCGCGCGATTGCTGGATCACGGGATTACCCCGCAGGCGTTGCAGGCGTTTGAGGCCGAGATTCGGCCCGTCACCACCGGGGTGGGCCGGGCCAATCGGGCTGGCGGTGGGCCGGATGCGGTGATGCAGATGGTCGAGGATGCCTGTGGCGGGGCATTTGACGATATCAACGATGTGATCTCGCAGGGCGATCTGGCAGCACATTCAGCGAAATACAAAACCATTGCCGGATTTTCGATTGAAGAGTTGAACGCCAAGCCACGGATCATACCAGAGGGTGCGCGGGTCTCTTCAGCGCGGGGCTAGTCGTTTTCTTTGAAAGAAAACGGGTCGGAAAATTTGAAATTTTCCGGTCCTCGCGGCGACCTAGGTGGCTTTGGTGCCGTCTTAATACGCCATCGCCGCCTGGACCGCCCGTTGCCAGCGGGCATAGCCCGCCTCGCGGTCCGTCTGCGCCATTTCAGGCGTAAATCGCCGATCCAGCGCCCAAATCTCGCTGAACCCGTCAGTCCCTGGGTAAATCCCGGCCTGCATCCCCGCCAGCCACGCCGCGCCCAACGCTGTGGTTTCCTGCATCACCGGTCGATCCACCGGGGCACCCAGGATGTCGGCCAGCGCCTGCATCGTCCAGTCGCTGGCGCTCATCCCGCCATCGACGCGCAGGACCACATCTGTTTCCGCCTGCCAATCGGCGCGCATTGCCTCCCACAAATCACGCGTCTGGAAAGCGACGCTTTGCAGCGTGGCGCGGGCGAACTCGGCGGGGCCGGAATTGCGGGTCAGGCCAAACACCGCGCCGCGGCAATCGGGGTTCCAATAGGGCGCGCCAAGGCCGGTAAAGGCGGGCACCAGCGTGACCTGTTGTGTCGGGTCGGCCTGCGCGGCCAAGTCCCCGCTTTGCGCCGCATCGCTGATGATGCCCAGCCCGTCGCGCAGCCATTGCACCGCCGCACCGGCGACAAAGATCGACCCTTCCAGCGCATAGGTGCGCTGTCCGTCCAGCTGATAGGCAATCGTCGTCAGCATCCGGTTTTGTGATGTAACCGGCTGTGTTCCGGTATTGAGCAAGGCAAAACACCCGGTGCCATAGGTCGATTTCATCATACCCGGCTGAAAACACGCCTGACCGATGGTTGCCGCCTGCTGATCGCCAGCAACCCCCAGAATCGCGATCTCGCCGCCCAGCACTGAAAACTCGGTCGTGCCGAAATCAGCCGCGCAATCCTGCACCTTTGGCAGCATCGCCATCGGAATATCCAGCAGCTCGCAAATCTCGGGGCTCCATTGTCCGGAATGGATATCAAACAACAGCGTGCGCGCGGCGTTGGTGGCATCGGTGGCATGGACCTTGCCGTCGGTCAGCCGCCAGATCAGAAAACTGTCAATGGTGCCAAACAACAACTCCCCCCGCGCGGCCCTGGCGCGAGACCCGGGGATGGTATCGAGGATCCACTTTAGCTTGGTGCCGGAAAAGTAGGGGTCCAGCAGCAAGCCGGTGGTCTGGCTGATCATTGCCTCGTGCCCGGCCTTGCGCAGCGCCTCGCAAACCGGGGCGGTGCGGCGGTCCTGCCAGACAATCGCATTATACACCACTTCGCCGGTTTCCCGGTCCCACACCACAGTGGTTTCGCGCTGGTTGGTAATGCCGATCCCGGCAATATCCGCCGCATTCACCCCGTTTTCGTTCATCACCGTGCGGCAGACCTGCACCATACTGGACCAGATTTCATCCGGGTCATGTTCTACCCAGCCCGCCTGCGGGAAATGCTGGGTGAATTCCATCTGCACCGAATTTACCGCTTGCATCTCTGCGTCGAACAGGATGGCCCGTGTCGAGGTTGTTCCCTGATCAATTGCCAGCACATAGGTCATACCCGCACCCTTTCTGTAATTGCGATTTTGACGAACCTAGCCCGCACCCGGCCCTGTCTGCCAGCCCTCAAATGCCGACAACAGCACGGCAGGATCAGCGCCGCACGCGCCCGGGATACGTTTGCCAAAATCAATAAACGCTTGTATCGCAACCGTTCTCGGCCAAAACTAGCCTTAAGAGACCGCCAGAAACAGGCGACAGTATCACCGACATGGAGATCAGGTATGACACGACTTTCACAACTGGTATGTGCCAGCGCCATTGCATTGGCCGCTGGCATGGGGGCCGCGCAGGCGCAGACTGACATCACCGTCGCCTTGCAGCTGGAACCGCCACATCTGGACCCGACCAGTGCCGCCGCAGGGGCCATCGATTCGGTGGTTTATTCCAATATCTTCGAAGGCCTGACCCGGTTCATGGGCGACGGATCGGTTGTGCCGGGGCTGGCGGCAAGCTGGGACATCTCGGACGATGGGCTGACCTATACGTTCCATCTGCAGGGCGGCGTGAAATTCCACGATGGCACCGGGATGGACGGCGAAGATGTGAAATTCTCGTTGGATCGGGCGCGGGGCGAAGACAGCGTCAACGCGCAAAAAGCGCTGTTTGCCGGGATTTCCGACGTCACTGTTGTTGACCCGCTGACCGTCAAGGTGACGCTGGGTGAACCAAACGGCAGTTTCCTGTTCAACATGGCCTGGGGCGATGCGGTGATTGTTGCGCCGGAAAGCATCGAGAATATCAAGACCAGCCCAGTGGGCACCGGCGCGTTCAAGTTTGCTAACTGGGTGCAGGGTGACAAGATCGACATCACCCGTAACGCCGATTACTGGGGCACGCCCGCGATTCTGGAAACCGCGACGTTCAAGTTTATCAGCGACCCTACGGCGGCCTTTGCGTCGATGATGGCCGAGGATGTGGACGCCTTTAGCGGTTTTCCCGCCCCGGAAAACCTGCCCCAGTTTGAGGCCGATCCGCGGTTTCAGGTGCTGGTAGGATCGACCGAAGGCGAAACCATCCTGTCGACCAACAACAAGATGCCGCCGTTTGATAACGTGAAGGTGCGCGAGGCATTGGCCCACGCGATTGACCGTCAGGCGATCATTGATGGCGCGATGTTCGGTTATGGCACGCCCATCGGCACGCATTTTGCGCCGCATAACCCGGCCTATGTCGATCTGACCGGCAATTCCGCCTTTGACCAGGACAAGGCCCGCGCGCTGCTGGCCGAGGCTGGATTTCCCGACGGGTTTGAAACCACGCTGCACCTGCCGCCCCCATCCTATGCGCGGCGCGGTGGCGAGATCATTGCGGCTCAGCTAGTCGAAGTGGGCATCAAGGCCGAGATCACCAATGTGGAATGGGCGCAATGGCTGGAAACCGTGTTCAAGGGCAAGAATTTCGGCCTGACCATTGTCAGCCACACCGAGCCGATGGATATTGGCATCTATGCCCGGCCAGAATATTATTTCCAGTATGACAACAAGGTTTTCCAGGACTTGATGACCACGCTGAACAGCACCACCGACCCGGCCAAGCGGGCCGAGTTGCTGGCCGAGGCGCAAACCATCATTTCTGAGGATTACGTGAACGGATACCTGTTCCAGCTGGCCTCGCTGACCGTGGCCAAAGCCGGGGTTCAGGGGCTGTGGGCCAACGCGCCTACCCAAGCCACCGACCTGACCGCCGTCAGCTGGGCCAAGTAAACGCCGCAACACCCAAAACGATTGGATGCCCCGGGCAACGGGGCATCCAAAGCCAGGGGATGGAAAGAGGGTTTTTGAGTTCACGCATGTTCAGTAAGTTCCCGGCCCTGCATTTTATATTTTTCCTGACCGCCTGCCTGTTTACGGGGCAGGCATTTGCGCTTGGGTTGTCCGGAAACGGCACGGCGGCGTCGGTGGCGACGCGGGACAAACCACTGGAAGTGGCGGTAGGAATCGAAATCGACCAGATTTCCTTTGTCGATCAAAAGTCGGAAAATTTCGGGGTGGTGGCGACCATTCGCATGGATTGGAACGATCCGGCGCTGGCCTTTGACCCAGAGGAATACGGGCGCGCCTATCGCATTATGAAACGTGACGCGTTTGGCGATTATGTCAATTCGGTGCACACCGTCGCCCCGGCCTTTGTCGTCCAGAACCAGCAATCCAACAAATGGGTCCACCAGGCGCGGGTTGTCATCCTGCCGAACGGCGATGCGCGCTATCTGGAAAAATCCTCGGTCACGCTGCAAGCGCCGCATTTCAATTTCACCCGCTATCCGTTTGACCGGCAGAAATTCTATTTCGAGGTCGTGTCGATCCTGCCGTCAGAATTGGTGATTTATTCGGTTATGGACGAGTTTTCCGGGCTGGGCGCCCTTCTGGGCGAAGAAGAATGGGTGCTGGGAAACGCCAAGATGGAGCTGTCGACAGTGACCGGCCTGTCCGGGCTGAAAAGCGACAAGGTTGCGCTGGCGTTTGAAGGCACCCGGCATGGCATGTATTATGTCATCCGGATTTTCCTGCCGATGCTGATTTTGGTGGTGGTGTCCTGGGCGACATTCTTTCTGAACGAATACCGCAAGCGGATCGAATTAGCCGGGGCCAATTTGCTGGTGTTTGTTGCCTTCAACTGGATGATTTCCGACGATCTTCCAAAACTGGGGTACCTGACATTTCTGGATTTCATTCTGCAGTGGATGTTTGTGGTGACCGGGGCGATCATCGTTTTCAGTGTAGGCTTGTCGCGTTTAAAAAGCTCTGGGCGCGAAATGACGGCGCAGCGGGTGGACAATTACGTCATTAAATTGGTTTACCCGCTGGGGTACGGGGCGATTGTTGGGTTTGCGGTCTATAATTACCTTCTGGTCGGCTGAACCCTTTAACCTGATGCTCTATACCCAAGTCTGGGGCTAGACCCCTGCCGCCCCCGCCCCTAACCTGCACCAAATGCTACGCTATTCTCTGAAACGCCTGTTATCCCTGATCATCAGTCTGGCCATCGCCAGTCTGGTCATTTTCTTTGTGATCGAGGTGGCGCCGGGCGATCCCGCCAGCTTTATGCTGGGGATCAATGCCCAACCGGACACTGTTGCGGCCCTGCGCACTGAACTGGGGTTGGATGTGCCCAAAATCCAGCGCTATTTCGACTGGGTCAGCCATATGGCGGTGGGGGATTTTGGCACCTCTTACACCTATCGCACCCCGGTCGCGGGCATGATCCGCGACCGGTTGTGGGTGTCGCTGCCGCTGTCACTGTATGCGCTGGCCCTGTCGACGCTGATCGCCTTTCCCGCCGGGATTTATGCCGCTGCCCGGCGCGGCAAGCCCGGTGATCTGGTGGTGATGGGCGCGACACAACTGGGCGTGGCGATCCCGAACTTCTGGTTTGCGATGATGCTGGTGCTGGCCTTTGCCATCAACCTGCGCTGGTTTGGCGCCGGTGGTTTTGCCGGTTGGCAGGATGGGCTGTGGGTGGGGATACATTCGCTGACCCTGCCGGCGATTGCGCTGGCGCTGCCGCAAGCGGCGATTCTGGCGCGGGTTATGCGGTCTTCCCTGCTGGACATATTGGGCGAGGATTTTATGCGCACCGCCCGCGCCAAGGGGCTGACACGGCGTCAGGCGCTGTGGCGGCACGGGGTGCGCAACGCGATGATCCCGGTGCTGACAATCATCGGCTTGCAGTTTTCGTTCCTGTTGGCCGGATCGATCATCATCGAACAGGTGTTCTATCTGCCCGGCCTTGGGCGGCTGGTGTTTCAGGCAATATCAGCGCGTGATCTGATTGTGGTGGAATCGGTGGTGATGCTGCTGGTGTTTGCGGTGATCATGGTGAATTTCGCGGTCGATCTGGCCTATGCCGCCGTCGACCCCCGCCTGAGGTCCCGCACATGAGCCGTAGCCTGGCCATTGGCACGATCCTGTCTTCGCTGGTGATACTGGCGGCGCTGGTTTCGTTTGTCTGGACGCCGTTCGACTATACCGCGATGAACATCCCGGCCAAGCTGCAAACCCCAAACGCCACGCATTGGTTCGGCACCGATCATTTTGGCCGCGACATTTTCAGCATGATCATGGTCGGCGCGCGAACATCCATTGCCGTGGCGCTGGTGGCGGTGGGGATTGGTATCGCGCTGGGCGTCCCGTTGGGCCTGATGGCGGCAGCGCGGCGGGGCACCTGGACGGACGAGCTGATCATGCGCGGCAATGATCTGGTGTTTGCCTTTCCGTCGCTGGTGATCGCCATCCTGATCACTGCCATCTATGGCGCGGGTGCGATCAATGCGATCATCGCCATCGGCATCTTCAACATCCCGGTCTTTGCCCGCATCACCCGGGGTGCGGCGCTGTCGCTGTGGGAGCGCGAGTTTATTCTGGCAGCGCGGGTATCGGGGAAATCCGGGGCGCGTATCTCATTGGAACATATCCTGCCCAATGTGATGAACCTGCTGATCGTGCAAGGCACCATCCAGTTTTCGCTGGGCATTCTGGCCGAGGCCGGGCTGTCCTATGTCGGGCTTGGTGCCCAGCCGCCGCTGCCCAGCTGGGGCCGGATGCTGGCGGATGCGCAGACCATGGTCAGCTTTGCGCCGCATCTGGCGCTGATCCCGGGCATGGCGATTATTCTGACAGTATTGGGGCTGAACCTGATGGGCGACGGGTTGCGCGACTATCTGGATCCGAAATTGCGGGTGGCGCGGACATGAGCTTGCTTGAGATCAGCAATCTGTGCCTGTCGATCCACCAGACAGAGATTTTGCGCGATGTGTCTCTGACGGTCGAGCCCGGCGAAATTGTTGCTGTCACTGGCGAAAGCGGGTCGGGCAAGTCGATGACCGCACTGGCGGTGATGCGGTTGCTGCCCGATCTGGCGCGTTGCTCTGGGGCGGTTCGGCTGAACGGTGTTGACCTGCTGGCCGCCTCCGAGGCCAAGATGTGCGCCATCCGCGGCAACGCCGTTGGCATGGTGTTTCAGGAGCCTATGACAGCACTGAACCCGCTAAAAACCATCGGCGACCAAGTGGCCGAAACCGTGCTGATCCATGATTCCGTGCCTGCCGCACGGGCGAAAGAGCGGGCGCGCGATATGTTGGCGCGGGTTGGCCTGCCAACGGATCGCTTTCCGCTGTCACGCTATCCGCATGAACTGTCCGGCGGTCAACGCCAGCGCGTGGTGATCGCCATGGCCATCGTACAGCGCCCAAACTTGCTGATCGCGGATGAACCGACAACCGCGCTGGATGTGACCACGCAGGCGCAAATCCTGGATTTGTTGCGTGAATTGGTGGCGGAATTTGGCATGGGGATGCTGATGATCACC
>JBLINN010000198.1:0-8302 GCA_047639325.1 Paracoccaceae bacterium
TCAGGGTCTTCGCGATAAACCAGATCCTGCCATTCTCGCAGGCCCAGGGTATCGCCCAGGGTATCGTCCTGCCGGATTTCGTGGCGCAAGGTGACAAAGCCCAACGGCCCGCTGCGCCCCTGCTTGTGCACCGCCTGTTCCACCACGCTGATCCGGCGTGCCGGCTGCCCGGCGATCAGCGGTTTGCTGAATTCCAACCGTCCCCCGGCCCACATTCGCCGGGGCAGGCCCATATCCGGGATCAGACCGCCACCGCCGACTGCCGGATGCCCGTCACGGCCCAGCTTGCCCGGCGGTTGCGGTGCCCAGAAATACAGCTGGTGAAAGAATGGCGGCAGGGGCGTACCGTCGGTAATATCCGCCCCCTGCCCCAACGCCACCTGCATCGCCGCCGCGCGGGCGGGGTCCAGCACATCGCTTTGACTTTCGCTTTGGTGTTTTGCAGGGTTCATAGGTAAATCGTAGCGGGCAAATCGGGGATGGGCAAATGTCGGACAAGATAAAAGTGACGGCGCTGGACCACCTTGTGCTGACTGTCGCGGACATTTCGGCCACGCTGGCGTTTTACACCGATATCCTTGGGATGGAGGCGCAAACCTTTACCCCCGCCGATGGATCGCCCCGCCACGCGCTGCGCTTTGGCGCGCAAAAGATCAACCTGCACCCGGCGGCGGCCCCGTTTGACCCAAAGGCGGCACATCCCGGCCACGGCACTGCTGATCTGTGCTTTTTGTCCGACACTCCGCTGGCTGAATGGCAGGATCACCTGACGGCCAACGGTATCGTGGTTCTGGATGGCCCCGTGCCGCGCACCGGTGCCACGGGGCCGATCCTGTCGCTGTATCTGCGCGACCCGGATGGCAATCTGATCGAGATCAGCAATCGGATGTGAAAGGTGGGCCTTAATGTCCCACCTCGTCCCGCAGTTTTTGCATCAATTTCGCCAATCCGGACGTGGTCAGTTCACTGATCAACCGGCCCTCTTCATCAAACGCCTTGCCACTGGCCGCCAGTGCAACAACCGGCCCGCTTAGCAGCCGGGGCTGAAACGGCACCAGACAGGCGCGCAGAATAACCTGCGCGCTGGTACCACCTGCCCGGCCCGCCGCCGCCGACATCACCGCAACGGGTTTATCCCGCCACGGGGAGTCCTTGGTGCGACTGACCCAGTCCAGCGCGTTTTTCAGCACACCCGACGGTGCCGCGTTATATTCCGGGGTAGAGATAATCACCGCATCCGCCGCAGCGATCTGACCCGCCAGCATTTGCACGGCATCGGGGATGCCTTGGCTATCCTCAAGATCGCCATCATACAGCGGCAGGTTCAGATCGCCCTGCACATAGCGCGCCGGGCCAAACAGCCGCACCGCCTCGTGCAGCAGCGCCGTGTTGGTGGCGCCCCGGCGTAAAGAGCCAGACAGGCCCAAGAGTACAGTCTGTGTCATGTTAACCTGCCTACAATGTGGGTGTCAGGCGGCATAGCACGCCTGTCCCACACTGCCAGTGCCTAATCAGGTTTTCCTTGGGGTCACCACAATCTCGACCCGGCGGTTCTGGGCCTTGCCTTCGTCTGTCAGGTTCGACGAGACGGGCTGTTCCTCGCCCCGCCCGCTGGTCTGCAACCGGTCAAACGTTACCCCGTCTGCCTGCAGCACATCGGCCACGGAACTGGCGCGGTTCTGCGACAGGCCCAGATTATAGGCCGCTTCGCCGTCACTGTCGGTATGGCCGACGATCTGCACGGTGGAATCGGGATATTGCAGCAGATTGTCCGCCACCTTGCCCAGATCAGACCGCAATGACGGGCGCACCGAAGAGCTGTCGGTTTCAAAGGTGATATCCTGCGGCAGTGACACAATCAGCCGGTCGCCAGTGTTCTGGATGGTGATGCCGTCATTGGCCAGTTGCGCGCGCAACTCGGCCTCTTGCTTGTCCAGCTGGCCGCCAATCGCGCCGCCGGTGATCACCCCCGCCATCCCACCGATCAGCGCGCCCTTGGCGCTGTTATCGGCCGCAAGGGCGCCAATCCCGGCCCCCAGAATGCCGCCAAACAGGGCTCCCTGCTTGGTCTTGCTGGCGGACCCGTCAGCGGTTAGCTGCGCAGGGTCAGTGCACGCGCCAAGCAGAAATGCAGCGCAAAGCACTGCTGTTGCAGGTTTTTTCAGTGTCATCATTGGTCTGCCTCATTGCTCGGGGCCCGTTGACCGGGACCTCTTGGATATAAGTATAGCACAAATAGGCCCAAACTGCTCAAGCAAGATTTCGCGCAGGCAGGCAAAACCCTGCCGATCCCGTACCACACCGTCCGGTGAACCATCAAAACCGCGCATTACAGACGTGATTGTAGTCGTTTTCTTTCAAAGAAAACGGGCCGGAAAATTTGAAATTTTCCGCTTCCCCGGCCAGCCTGCATCGCGCCGAAAGGCAAATGGCGCACCAATCTCTAAGCCTCGGCGCGCGCCGCCTCATAGGCCAACAACGCCCGCTTGACCGGCAGACCCCAGTGATAGCCACCCAAGCCACCCGATTTGCGCAGCGCGCGGTGGCAGGGGATCAACCAGCTGACTGGATTGCGCCCCACCGCCGTGCCTACGGCGCGCACCGCGCGCGGGTTGCCAACCGCCTGCGCGATTTCGGAATAGGTGGTGACCTGCCCCGAAGGAATGCTGAGCAGCGCCTCCCATACCTTGATCTGGAACGGCGCGCCAATCAGATACAGCGGCGTCGGGTCCAACGTGCCATCGCCCGCGCCGTATGCCGCCAGAACCCACGGGCGCAGCATCATCGGATCCTCGACAAATTTCGCCTTTGGCCAACGCGACAACAAATCCCGCATCGCCGCCTCTTCACCGGTTTCCGCGGCAAACCCAATACCACAAATCCCTTTTTCCGTCCCCATCACCAGACTTGGTCCAAACGGGCTGTCAAACCAGCCCCAGTATATCACCAGCCCCGCGCCCCCACGGGCAAACTCGCCCGGGCTCATCGACTCCCAGCGCAGGAACAAATCATGCAACCGCCCACCGCCGGACAGACCGGTGGCATGGCTAGCCTGCAAGGTGGTGAACCGCTCGCGCAGCAATGTCTTGGCATGGCCCAGCGTCAGATATTGCTGATAGCGTTTGGGCGACACCCCCACCCAGCGCGAGAACAGGCGCTGGAAATGCGCCGGGCTCATATCCATCTGGGCTGCCAGCTCTTCCAGCGTCAGCGCCGCGTCGCCCTGATCAATCAGATCAATCGCCCGGCGCATGACGCCATAGTGATAGCCTTGCTCGGCGGGTTGCATATTCATCAACGCTCTCCTTCGGTCTGGGCTGAATTTACCCGCTGCACCCATGGGATGCGACCCGAAACCTGCGCTTTGTCGTTGCGGGGCGCGGGCTGGCACGGCATTAAGGGCCGGATGGCAAAGCAACTTGATTATCACACGATCCGCGAGATCTTTACCCGGTTTCAGGCCGCCGAACCTGAACCCAAAGGCGAGCTGGACCATGTGAACGCCTATACGCTGGTAGTGGCCGTGGCGCTGAGCGCGCAGGCCACGGATGTTGGGGTCAACAGGGCCACGCGCGAATTGTTCAAAATCGCCGACACCCCGCAGAAAATGCTGGATCTGGGCGAAGAGGCGCTGATTGGTCATATCAAAACCATCGGCCTTTACCGCAACAAAGCCAAGAACGTCATCAAGCTGAGCCGCATTCTGGTGGATGAGTACGCCAGCGAAGTGCCCTGTTCGCGCGCCGCCCTGCAATCGCTGCCCGGCGTGGGGCGCAAGACCGCCAATGTGGTGCTGAACATGTGGTGGCATGTGCCAGCACAGGCGGTGGACACCCATATCTTTCGCTTTGGCAATCGCAGCGGCGTGGCCCCGGGCAAGGATGTGGACGCCGTCGAGCGCGCCATAGAGGACAACATACCGGCAGATTTCCAGCAGCATGCGCATCACTGGATGATCCTGCACGGACGATACACTTGCAAAGCACGCAAACCGCTATGTGGCACCTGCCTCATCCGGGATCTGTGCGAATATGAGGACAAGAACCTATGAAGACCTACCAACTCGTCGGGATCGGCAACGCCGTTGTTGATGTGATCACCCAAAGCGATGATATGTTCCTGAACCGCATGGGCATCGAAAAAGGCATCATGCAGCTGGTGGAACAGGACCGTTCCGAGGCGTTGTATGGCGCGATGAAAAATCGGGTGCAGACGCCGGGCGGGTCTGTGGCCAACACCATCGCCGGGGCTGGGGCGCTGGGGCTGGAAACCGCGTTTATCGGCCGGGTGCATGATGACGAGCTGGGGCATTTCTATGCCGATGCGATGAACGAGGTCGGGATTGATTTCGTCAATCCGCCGGTGGCGGGCGGTGAACTACCCACGTCGCGGTCGATGATATTTGTGTCGCCCGATGGCGAGCGGTCGATGAACACCTATCTGGGGATTTCGTCGGAACTCAGCTCGGACGATGTCCCGGGCGAGGTGGCGGGCCGGTCGCAGATCATGTTCCTTGAGGGCTATCTGTTCGACAAGGACAAGGGTAAGGCGGCGTTTCTGGAGGCGGCGCGCGACTGCCGCAAAGGTGGCGGCAAGGTGGGTATCGCCATATCCGATCCGTTCTGCGTTGACCGGCATCGCGGCGATTTCCTGTCGCTGATCGAACATGAAATGGATTACGTGATCGGCAACGAGGACGAGATCAAATCGCTGTTTGAAACCGACCGGCTGGAAGACGCGCTGATGCTGACCGCCGCCTTGTGCCCGCTGGTTGTCTGCACTCGCTCTGGCGATGGCGTGACAGTGATGGAAGGCACATCGCGTATTGATGTGCCGGTCGAAAAGATCGTGCCGGTCGATGCCACCGGTGCTGGCGATCAATTTGCCGCCGGTTTCCTGTTTGGCATGGCAACGGGGCGTGATCTGGAAACCTGTGCGCGTATCGGCACGGTTTGCGCGCGCGAAGTGATCAGCCATATCGGCCCCCGCCCCGAGGCCAACGTGACCGCCCTGCTGAAAGAAGAAGGGTTGCTGTAAGGTGGCGTTGGCCGACGGATATCACGACGTTCCACCGGGCAAAGTGGCCACGGTGGTGACCCACCTGGAAATGCGCACCCGCGCGCCGCAACGCCCGGTCCCCGCCCCCGAAGGCGTCAGCCTGCGCCGGGTCATAAACCCGGATCTGGTCTGGTACCGCGACCTGTTCAATCGGGTCGGCGGGCAGGACTGGATGTGGTTTTCGCGGTTGGAAATGACCGACACGGCGCTGGCCGCGATCATCGGCAACCCCGGTGTGCAGGTTTTGTCGCTGGACAAGGACGGACAGGCGCAGGGGCTGTTGGAGCTGGACTTTCGCACATCCGGCGAATGTGAATTGGCGTTTTTTGGCGTGACATCCCCAATGATCGGCACCGGCGCCGGGCGGTTCTTGATGAACGCGGCCATCGCCCTGGCGTGGGACCACCCCATCAGCCGATTCCACCTGCATACCTGCACGCTGGACAGCCCGATGGCCTTGGGTTTTTACAGGCGCAGCGGCTTTGCCCCGACTCGCCAACAGATCGAAATCGCCGATGACCCCCGGCTAAGCGGTGGCCTGCCGAAAACTGCAGCACCGCATATACCGATCATCTCGTAGGGTGTGCATTTTGCGCACCATTCCCCGGCCAAGGTGCGCAGAATGCACACCCTACGGGTTATCCCTGCAAATTGGGCGCAAATGCTTTTAGCACCTGCACATAGACATCCCGCTTGAACGCGACGATGTTGTCCACCAACTGATCCATCGCCTGCCAGCGCCAGCGGGTGAATTCCGGGTGTTCCGTGGCAATATCCACCTGATCATCCGTGCCCAGAAACCGCATCAGAAACCATTTCTGCTCCTGCCCACGATAACGCCCTTTCCAGATATGCGGCACAACCTCGTGCGGCAGCTCATACGGCAGCCAATCCGGCGTCTCGGCCACAACCTCGACCAGATCACTGGTAACGCCGGTTTCTTCCCACAATTCCCGCAGCGCCGCATCGCGCGGCTCTTCACCCTTGTCGACACCGCCTTGTGGCATCTGCCAGGCCTCGGCGTGACGGTCATTGCGTTGGCCGACAAACACCTCGCCTTTTTGGTTCAGCAACATCACCCCCACACAGCGGCGATAGGGCAGTTTGGAAATCTCTTCAGGGGTCATTGGCAAACGCTCCGTCTTATTCCAGTCCTGTCTAGCGCGCCTACCCCCAAGTGCAAGATGGTGACGCGGCGTTTGACGTGACATCTTGGGCCTGCAAGGCAATCGTGCCCCAAACATATCAGGAGACCCCCATGGCTGATTACCCAACCCTTCTGGCCCCGCTTGACCTTGGCTTTACCACGTTGAAAAACCGGGTGCTGATGGGGTCGATGCATACCGGGCTGGAAGAAACCGGCGACTGGAACCGGGTCGCTGAATTCTATGCCGAACGGGCGCGTGGGCAGGTGGCGCTGATCGTCACTGGCGGTATTGCACCTAATGCCGAAGGCGGGGTGTTGCCGGGTGCGGCGGGTATGATGACCCAAAAGGACATCGACAACCATGCCATCGTCACCAAACGTGTGCATGACGCCGGCGGCAAGATCGCCATGCAAATCCTGCATGCAGGCCGCTATGCCTATAATCCCAAATGTGTTGGCCCAAGCCCGGTCAAATCGCCAATCTCGCCGTTTCCGCCTGCCGAGTTGGACGAGGACGGAATCGAAAAGCAGATCGCCGACATTGCCGAGGCCGCCCGCAAGGCGAAAGAAGCAGGTTATGACGGTGTCGAGATCATGGGGTCCGAAGGCTATTTCCTGAACCAGTTTCTGGTGACACATACCAACAAGCGCACTGACCGTTGGGGCGGACCTTACGAAAACCGTATGCGCCTGCCGATCGAAGTTGTTCGCCGCACCCGCGCTGCCGTGGGCGATGACTTTATTATCATCTACCGCCTGTCGATGATCGACCTGGTGCCTAACGGGTCGACCCATGCCGAAGTGGTGCAACTGGCGCAGGAGGTCGAAAGGGCCGGCGCGACCATCATCAACACCGGTATCGGCTGGCACGAGGCCCGCATTCCCACCATCGCCACATCCGTCCCACGCGCCGCTTTTGCCTGGGTGACCAAAAAGCTGATGGGCAAGGTGGGCATCCCGGTGATCACTTCGAACCGCATCAATACCCCCGGCGTGGCCGAGGACGTGCTGGCCACCGGTTGCGCCGACATGGTGTCGATGGCGCGTCCGATGCTGGCGGATGCGGATTTTGTGGCCAAGGCAATGGCCGGGCATGGCGACCAGATTGCGCCCTGCATTGCCTGTAATCAGGCCTGCCTGGATCACACCTTTGGCGGCAAACTGACCAGCTGTCTGGTCAACCCGCAAGCCTGCCACGAGACCGAATTACAGATCGCCCCCACAGATGCGCCCAAATCCATCGCCATCGTCGGCGCAGGCCCTGCCGGGCTGTCCGTGGCCCTGACGGCGGCCAAACGTGGCCATGCCGTGACCCTGTTTGACAAGGCGGATGACATCGGCGGCCAGCTGAACATCGCCAAACAGATCCCCGGCAAAGAGGAATTCTGGGGGTTGGTCGACTGGTATCGCACCATGGTGGCCGAACTTGGTATCAAAACCGAGCTGGGCCGCGCGGTGACCGCCGACGATCTGGCAGGCTTTGACGAAGTGGTGATCGCCACCGGCGTCATCCCGCGTGATCCCGGCATTCCCGGTCAGGACGCACCAAACGTGCTGTCTTATATAGACGTGCTGCGCAACAAGGCCCCGGTTGGCAAACGGGTGGCAGTGATCGGCGCGGGCGGTATCGGCTTTGATGTGGCCGAGTTCCTGGTGCACGAAGGCACCTCGCCCACCGAAGACCTGCCTGCCTGGATGAAGGAATGGGGGGTCAGTGACCCCGAAATCAACCGCGCTGGCCTGGCCCCCGAAGGCCCGCAACCCGAAGCCCCGGCGCGACAGGTGACACTGATCCAGCGCAAGACGGAAAAGCACGGCAAGCGGCTGGGCAAAACCACCGGCTGGATCCATCGCGCGGCGCTGAAAATGAAGGACGTCAAGTTTGTCGGCGGCGTGAACTATGAGCGGATCGTACCCGGCGGGTTGATGGTGTCCTTCGGCGAAGCACGGGAAAACCCCACCCTGATCGAGGTAGATACTATCGTAATGTGCGCCGGTCAGCTGCCTGAACGCTCGCTAGCCGATGCGTTAATCGCCCAGGGCATCACGCCGCATGTGATTGGCGGCGCCGATGTGGCCGCAGAACTGGACGCCAAA
>JBLINN010000199.1:0-8250 GCA_047639325.1 Paracoccaceae bacterium
CTGACCACGCAGATGCGGGCCGAGATTACATTTGCGATGCGCGATATGGCCAGCCAGGCAAGGGCGATTGTGCTAACCGGGGCGGGCAATGCCTTTTGCACCGGGCAGGATCTTGGCGACGCCAGCAGTGGCGGCACGCCGGATATGGAACGAACCCTGCGCGATGAATACACGCCAATGCTGGAATCGGTGGTGGATTGCCCGGTGCCTACCATTGCCGCAGTGAACGGCCCGGCCGCCGGGGCGGGGGCCAGTCTGGCGCTGGCAACTGATGTGGTGATTGCCAGCGAAAGTGCCTATTTCCTGCAGGCGTTTACCCGGATCGGGTTGATGCCGGATGCGGGGGGCACGTGGTTCCTGCCGCGTCAGATGGGGTTGGCCAAGGCGATGGGGGCGGCGCTGTTTGCCGACAAAATCACCGCCCGGCAGGCCGATGACTGGGGTATGATCTGGGAAGCGGTCGAGGACGAAGGCTTTGACGCCCATTGGCGCGCCCGGGCTGCTCAACTGGCATCAGGGCCAACAGCCGCCTATGGCGCGGTGAAAAAGGCCATCCGTGGCACCTATGACAATAACCTGCCAGATCAGCTGGCAACCGAGGCGCATTTACAGGGCGAATGCGGGCGCACACGGGATTTCCGCGAAGGTGTCGTTGCATTTATGGAAAAGCGCCCCGCGAAATTCGAGGGGCGCTAAGGGCGCAAACGCCAAACCTGGATGGGACTATAGGGCAGGGGCGCCGGTGGCGCCCCGCCTGATCAGGCCGTGCTTTCCATCAGTGCGATGTCGACTTTCGTCGCATCTGCGCCGGTCAACTGGGCAACCACAACGCCGTCGGCCAGAACTGTGGCGTTGCCGTCCAAATCTTCGGAAATTTCGACATCCGGGGCCGTCGTGCCCATGGGATAGTAGTAGAACAACACATCCCGGTTGGGGTCGAAATCGGTTACTTCGGCAACCTCGCCCGAGTCGCCGTCCAGCAGAACAAATTCGTCCTTGCCGCTGCCACCTGTCGCGGTGTCACCATCACCGACATAAAGAATGTCGTTGCCAACACCGCCATCAAGAATATCAGCATCGCCGTCATCTTCCACCCATATCCCGGTGGCATCGACGGTTTCCGCCGCGATCGTATCGGCCAGGTTATCACGCGCATCCGTCAGGTCGTCTTCTGTCAGGGTCGTGGACATTTCTCCGCCATACAGTGCATCATCACCGCCACCCCCCGTCAGGGTGTCTGCACCTGCATTGCCAACCAGCAGGTCGTCGCCGAACCCGCCGGCAATGGTGTCATTCCCTTTGTCACCCTGGATCCAGTCGTTGCCCAGATCGCCTTGCACGGCATCGTCGCCATCGCCGCCAGACAGAACGTCATCTCCATTGCCGCCGCGAAGCGTATCAACCCCGATCCCGCCAGAGCCAACATCGGACCCATCACCACCGCTTAGCTGATCGTCGCCATCGCCGGCGTACATTTCGTCATCGCCATCGCCGCCGGTCAGTTTGTCGTCGCCCGCCTGACCTGTCAGCAGGTCATTCCCCAGATCGCCGCTAAGGCTGTCGTTTCCGGTGCCGCCAGTGAGGATATCGTCGCCATCGCCACCATTCAACTGGTCGTCGTCATCGCCGCCAGACAGATCGTCATTGCCGTCGCCGCCGAACAATTGGTCTTCGCCAGTATTGCCCAACAAGATGTCGTCGCCCAACTCGCCGTTCAGGATGTCGTCGCCGGCGCCACCATTGCCGGTATCATTGCCATCGCCACCCTTCAGGTCGTCATCGCCTTCACCGCCAGACAGTGTATCATCGCCATCGCCGCCGACCAGCTGGTCATTTCCGGTATCCCCCCGCAGGATGTCGTTGCCAAGATCGCCGCGCATAAAGTCATCGCCGACGCCGCCAGAGAGGTTGTCGTCGCCATCATCGCCGCCTAACCGGTCATCGCCGTCGCCGCCATTGATGTCGTCGTCGCCATCGCCGCCGACCACCCGGTCATCGCCTTGATTGCCAAACAGAGTGTCGTTGCCAGCGTCACCGTAGACGCCGTCATTCCCGGTTCCGCCCAACTCAAAATCGTCACCGTCGCCGCCAAACAGGCGGTCATCGTCGTCGCCGCCAAACAGTTTGTCGTCGCCGTGGCCGCCTTCCAGCTGGTCGTTACCAGCCTCGCCCGACAGGCTGTCATCGCCGACCAGACCTTGCAGAAGGTCGTTGCCCGGTCCGCCTACCAGGGTATCATCGCCAGATGTCCCGATAGGGTCTTGGCCGCCAGAAGCGTTCCCGGATGAGTCATCGTCGTCGTAATGGTCGAAAATAGCAAAAGCTGCGGCAAGACCAAACGCAGAAAGCAGAATAATACCAATCATCTTCATATTCCCCCAGTGTTAACTTTAAATTCCATCTGTTTTGGCGCGCGTCAAGAAAGATCGAAAATTGACGCATTGGGGTGAACAATCGCGCGAAACCTGTTGGATTGTTTCAAGAAAATGCAATCAGAGGGTGAAACCTGCGCAGCCAGCTATCGGCACCCAGCAAGGATCGCAAAATCAGCGTCCTAACAATACGGTCATGCGGTTTGCAGGGGGAATCAGTTTGCCCCGCATGTCCAAAGCGCCAAAGCTGCGCCTGTCGGCTCTAAACGCGCCGATTGCGTGTTAGCGCCGCCAGCATGTCTGTGATCTCGTCAGGCCCATCGCCCAGGTCGCCCAGGTCGCCCTGGTCGCGCAGGTGGCGCAAGACAGGTTCCAGCTCTTCCAGGGTCAGGCGTTGGGGGATATGTTGTGGGCAATTCCAGTCGAACGCCTCGATGGTAATCACAACGGCCCGTTCCGGTTTGGCGCGATAGTCTGGATCGTGCAGGGACGCGCACAGGGTTTCATCCGCGACCAATTTCGCCCGACCCCAGATTTTCAGCCGCGCCTGATTTGGGTAATCCATCAGGATCAACGAGATACGATCGTTTTCCGTGATATTCCCAGCGCTGACATATTGGCGGTTGCCGCGATAATCTGCATAGGCAATCGTCTGGTCGTCGAGCACGTTCAAAAACCCAACCGGCCCGCCGCGAAACTGAACATAGGGCCAGCCCGTGGCCGATATCGTCGCCTGATAGAACCCATCCCGCGCAGTGATAAAGCTACGCTCTGCGGCGCTTAGACGGTTCTGCGCATCGACTTCGGGCAAGAGGAATTTGCCATAGGCATTGGCCGACCCTTGGTGGTGCTGGATATCCCGCACAGCTGGCGTAAAGGCGATTTCTGCAAAAGCACGTGCCATTCCAATTTCCCTTGTGTTTGTTGCACAGATGACAGGGCCCATGGTTTCGGGTTACAGCCGCCGGGTCTATAAGGGCTATCCGCAGGTTCGGGCGTTTGGCTGGTCGGGTCCCGCGGCGTTAAGGGGCCTTTGCCGACGGGCCAAACCCGCGTTCGAACGTTTCGAAATCATGCCGAAGGGCGGTGGCTGCTGCCGCAAGCAGGTCCTTGCCCTTTTCGGGACTGGCGAGGGCCGAATGGGAGCCAACCCGGCCATCGGGAAACCGGGCGCGATGTTCATCCGGCGGGCCGTGTTTGTCGCCCTTATGGGCCTCGATAAAGGCGCGGCTCAGCTGTTCTGGTGGGTCAGTTGCATCCTGTGCGGGCAAAGAGCCGAGCAAGGTTTGGGTGATCGAAATCTCGGACGGGGTGGCGTGCATGCCTTCCCAATCGCCAAACAGCGCGCGCCGCAGGGTTTGCACCGGTTCCGGGTCCCACCAGCTTGAAATGCTTAACCTGCCCTTTGGAAGCGCGGCTTTTATCTGCTGTAGTGGGGCAAGGTTGGCGCCATGTCCGTTCACCACGTATATTCCGGCAAATCCCTGATCCAGAAGCCCCTGGAAAACCTCGGTGGCCAGCGCCTGAAACGTTTCCTCGGACACAGAAATAGTGCCGGGAAACCCGGTGTTGAACGGGGCAGGGGTATAGGCCAGCGGCGGGGCCACGATGGCATTACAACCGGCTGCAGCCTGCAACGCCACCGCTTCGGCACAAATCGTGTCCGTTCCGATGTACCCCATCGGGCCGTGCTGTTCGGTGGACCCAACCGGAACCATGATGCAACAGGGCGTGGCAAGTTTGGCGTCGACGTCGCGCCAGGTCATATGGGCAAGGTGCATGATGTGGTCCATCCAGCCTGTGCTAAGGGGGGCAAAATAGGCGTTTTGATATCGTTAAACCAACAAGAGCCACGCGGTCAGGCGTGGCTCTTGGATGATCCGTCAGAGGGAGCCGTTCAGAGGCCCCATTTGGCCTTGGTTGTGTCAAAGAACCCTTTGGCTTCTTTCACTTTGACCCAGTTGTTCACGTAGTTGATCCAGACCTGATCTGCCTGCGGCAGCAACATTGCAATCGGCGACGGCGAGCGTGGGTCTGTGTTGGCGATGCGGACAACCGGGAACTTTTCCTCTAATGTCGACCCTTCGATGTTGGATGTGATGAACACATCCGCCCGGCCTGCCAGCACCTCTTGGAAACCACGCGCCGGGGCTTCGACAACTTTGATGTCGGCGTTCGGAAACCATTCACGCACCAGTTTTTCAAACGTGGTCCCCAGGGTGGTGGCAACCTTTACACCCGGCTGGTTGATCGAGTCATAGCCGTCGAAATTGCCAGCCTTGTCTTCCGTGGTGAACGGAAAAATCTCGACCGAGATGTAACTTTCCGAGAACCCGGCCACTTTCATCCGCGGCGGCGAGATCGAGGCCGACCCGGTGATGTGATACTTTCCAGCAACCACGCCGTTGACCAGCGTTTTCCAGTCTGTCGGCACAAATTCAACCTCGACCCCCAGATCCTTGGCCAGTTCGGTCATCACGTCGATGTCGAACCCTTTGTAGCTGTTGGTCGCCGGATCGCGCAGCGACATCGGATTCCAGTCGCCGGTTGTGCCAACTTTCATCACGCCACTGTCCAGAATTTCGTGCAGCGCCGATTGCGCCTGAGCGGCACCAGACAGCGCCAGTCCAATCGCCACAACTGCTGCGACTTTCATTAGGTTTTTCATTTCCATCTCCCGTTGGTGGCGTATTGATTGTTTGTGCTTATCGGATTGCCGCTTGATTTAAGGTCATCGGCACCGATAACATCAAGTAAAAAGTTACCTTTTAATCAAGACAGCTACATCGATGCTGCGACTGGGGCGTGAATGTCGGAAACCGCAATCGAACTGGTTGGTGTGAACAAATGGTTTGGCACGTTTCACGTTCTCAAAGACATCAATCTGACAGTCCGAAGCGGTGAAAAAGTGGTGATCTGCGGGCCTTCCGGGTCCGGCAAATCCACGGTTGTGCGCTGTATCAACAAGCTGGAACAACACCAACAGGGCAGTATCCGGGTGAACGGGGTTGAGCTGACCAATGACCCCAAATCTGTGGCGGCGATCCGGTCGGATGTTGGCATGGTGTTTCAGCAGTTCAATCTATTCCCGCATCTAAGCGTGATGGAAAACCTGACCCTTGGCCCGATGAAGGCCCGTGGTCTGTCGCGGGCCGAGGCCAATGATCGCGCAATGCATTATCTGGAACGGGTGCGTATCCCGGACCAGGCCGCCAAACGACCTGCACAATTATCGGGCGGTCAGCAGCAGCGCGTGGCCATTGCCCGCAGTTTGTGCATGGAACCCAAAGTTTTACTGTTTGACGAGCCTACCTCGGCGCTGGACCCGGAAATGATTTCCGAGGTTTTGGATGTGATGGTGGAACTGGCCAATGACGGAATGACCATGGTTGTGGTCACCCACGAGATGGGATTTGCCCGCAAGGTTGCTGACAACATGTTGTTCATGGACGCCGGTGAAATTGTCGAGCAAGGCCCGCCGGACGATTTCTTCCGCGCACCAAAATCCGAACGTTGCCGGGCCTTCCTTAGCCAAATTTTGCAGCATTAGGGGCATGGGCATGAAAAGACCGTTTTTGGCCCTGTCGTTGTTTGTGCTGCTCAGTGGCTGTTCGTCGTCGTCGATCTGGGGGTGGTACGTGATCGACCCCAGAACCAAGAATGGCTGGATAAATGTCAAATTCCTGATCTCGGGCATGGGCGACACTATCCTGATTTCGCTGATTGCGGCGGCGATTTCGATTGCTTTGGGCCTTCTGGTTGCCCTTCCGGGGTTGTCCGACCGCTGGGGCATCCGTTTGATCAACCGGGTGTATGTCGAGATTGTGCGCGCGATACCGTTGCTGCCGATGTTGTTCTGGGTCTTCTACGGCTTGCCGATCATCTTTAAATCGATGGGGCTGAACGTGCCTATCGACGCCTTTTGGGGTGCGATCCTGACGCTGGCGATTTCAGACAGTGCCTTTACCGCCGAAATCTACCGCGCCGGGATTCAATCCATCTCCAAAGGTCAAAGCGAGGCGGCGCAGACCATCGGGCTGAATTACGCGCAATCAATGCGCTATGTGATCCTGCCACAAGCGATCCGGCGCATCCTGCCGCCGCTGGCCAATCAGTTTATCTATATCGTCAAGATGAGCGCCTTTGCCTCGGTCATCGGAATGCAGGAACTGACGCGGCGGGCCAATGAACTGGTGGTGACAGAATATCGGCCGCTGGAAATTTACACGTTGTTGATCCTGGAATATCTGGTTTTGGTTCTGATCATCAGCGCAGGGGTGCGCTGGCTGGAACGGCGTATGGGATCGGACGAGCGCGGTTGAAGGAGCGTCATTAATGGATTGGAAAGACTTTATGTCCGGGATCGAAGGCGACATCGCCGCGTTCTCGAAAGAGGTGCCCGACACCGCCAAGGGCTTTGGCACCATGGGCAAAGCGGCGAAAACCAGCGGGGCTTTGGATGAAACGACCAAAGAATTCATGGCGTTGGGGATCTCAATCGCCACACGCTGTGACAGTTGCATCGGGTTTCACATCCGCGCCCTGATCCGCCTTGAAATCACCCGCGAACAGCTGTGCGAGGCGCTGGCGATGGCGACATATATGGGCGGCGGGCCGTCTTATGCCTATAGTGCCAAGGCGCTGAAGGCGTTTGACGTTTTTTCCAAGTAAGGGATCGATATGCAAAAAGATCTGGCCGGATCAACGGGGTTCATTCGCAATGCCTGGTATGTGGCGGCCCGCAGCGAGGACATCGGCCAACGCCTGACGGCGGCAAAAATTCTGGGCGACGCGATCGTTATGTTTCGCGGTGCGCAAGACGAACCGATCGCGCTGGAAGATTCCTGCCCACACCGCAAATTGCCGCTGTCACGCGGCACAATCGACGGCAGCACAGTTGTTTGCGGCTATCATGGCCTGACGTTTGATTGTTCGGGCAGTTGCGTGGCGGCACCAACGCAACCGAACGCCGTTCCAAACCGGGCAAGTGTGCGCAGCTATCCGGTTCAGGACCGTTGGGGGTTTTTGTGGATCTGGATGGGGGACGCGGAACTGGCGGACCCGGGCGATATCATCGACATTGCCAATTTCGACAATCCCAGCTGGGGCAAAACGCCAAAAGGCGCGATGCAGATGGCCTGTCACTATCTCTATATCACCGATAACCTGTTGGACCCCAGCCATGTGGCTTGGGTGCATTTGTCGTCCTTTGCCGGGGCAGGCACCGATGATCGCCCGCTGGTTATCGAAGACATCGATGACGGCATCATTGTTTCGCGCTGGATACTGGATGAACCCGCACCGCCCTATTACAAAGACATGCTGCCCTTTGGCGAAACCTGCGACCGCAAGCAGCATTACGAAATGCGCCTGCCCGCCACAGCGCTGAATATATCTGTCTACACGCCCACAGGCGAAGGCGGCGCGGATAGGTCGGTTTCCCCCAAGGCATTCGTGAATATTTCCTATAACTTCATCACGCCGGTGGACGATCAAACCTCGCTTTATTTCTGGTTCCAGCACCGGAATATGCACGCCAAGGACACAGAACTGTCGCAACGGATGTTTGACGGCGCGGTGATGGCGTTTACCGAGGATAAGGAAATTCTGGAACGGGTTCAGATTGGCATGGACACCCGCGTGACCCCTTATCTGAACCTTGGGCTGGATGCAGGCGCGATGCGGTTCCGGGCCAAGGTTGACCGGATGATCGACGCCGAAACCACCGACTAGAGCGTGTTGCGTTTCATCGGATTCAAGCATTCATTTGCGGGATCAGGCAGTGTTTTCGCAGCACAACGCGTTCATCCCGGCAGATGAATCCGATTTAACGCAACACGCTCTAAACCGGGTGCCCGCTAAGCCGCCCATCCGGGCC
>JBLINN010000200.1:0-8229 GCA_047639325.1 Paracoccaceae bacterium
CGCCGAGCGGATCAGTTCCGGCGTCAGCCGCTGTGGCGCCTCGTCAATCACGCTAAGCATGTCCATGCCATCTATGAAATCCAGCGCCATATAGGCGGTGCTGTTTTCCTCAAATACCTGATGCACGCCGACGATATTGGGGTGGCTTAACCGGGCCAGCCGGTGCGCCTCGCGCAGGAAATGCCGCAGGATAGAGCTGAACTGCGCCTGACGATCAGGTGCTGCGGCATGCACCTGGCCTTCGAACCGGCAACATATGGCGCTGGGGAAGCATTCCTTGATCACCACCTGACGTTCCAGACTGTCCCGCGCCAGATAGGTAATGCCGAACCCGCCGCGCACCAGATAACTTTCGATGACATACTGACCACGCAACAGGGTTGTCCCCGGCGTCAGCTCGTCAAAGTCGTCTTCTGCGTATTCTATCTGTTCGTTTTGCATGTGCTTGCAGCGTTCAGTTTCTTGACAGGGGCCCCGGTGGGGGCGTTGATTTGGTTCCTCATTAACAGTCAGGTTCAATTGTGATCAGATCGTGTTCGGGATCGGACGAACTAGGGGCAATATCCACGCGCATACCCCGCCATGCCTGGTGGTAGGGCAGTGGAATAAGTTTAGTCCATTGTTTTATAAGGATTACTTTGACGATCCTTTCGGCAAAATCTTGCCGATCGGCGCGCCATTGCAATGCTGTAATTTTATCTGATTATTCTCAGACCGCCCCATGATGTGGTCTGTTCCCGCTGAGTGCAGAATGACATCCTAAGGCTTTTTCCGTACAGCCGTCGTTCGACCAAAGTGCCGCGAATGGCAGAAACGAGCCCAGAGCCGACCTCGATCCGGAGCGCAGCATTTGGTACAAAGGGCGGACAATGGACCTTCGCTGCAATCTGCACGAAGGCCCGAGTTGCGTTACAAGGACGACGCCGCTGTGCCGCCTAGTTCAGGCTCGGCGCAACGAAAGGCTGCGTTTTCAAACAAGGGTTTGTGTAATCTCTTGGATGACGCCTAAATCATTCCAAAATGTAACTCTCAAGTCGTTTCACATACAAAACCTCACAAAGGGGCATTGACGAAACGCCTAGAGTGTCATTCTGCACTCAGCCGGGGCAAGGGGCGGGCGCCGCCCGGCGGCACCGCCGGACCAAACCGTGAGACCACAGCAAATGGTTACGCAGTTGGCGCGCGCCAACAGTGCTATCGTTAGATCCTTCCCCCCCGGCCAAACCCGCGACTAGCCGAACCGGAAATCGCGGATATGGTCGGGCATCTCCACACCCTCCAGATTTCTGGGGTCAGGCTCTGGCGGCGAAAACTCACTGCGGATCGGCAAAACACCGGCCCAGATCGGCAGCGCGTAATCAGCCTCGTCGTCGCCCGGCGGGCCGGTGCGGACTTTGGCCACAGCCTCGTCAATCTCCATGCCCAGAACGGTTGTCGCCTTCATTTCCTGCACTGACGGCGGGCGCAATATATCCCAGCGCCCGGGAAACCGACCCTCGACAAAGGCCTTCAGGCGGGCCGCCTTTTCATCCGGATCTTCGACCTTGAACGCCGTGCCAAACAACATCGCAGACCGGTAGTTGACCGAATGATGCATCGCAGACCGCGCCATGACAAACCCATCGGTCAGCGTGACGTTCAGGCAAACCTCGTGCCCGACGGACGCCTTCAGCATCCGACTGGCGGATGAGCCGTGCCAATAAACATGGCTTCCCTCGCGCCACTGGATGGTTGGCGTCGCATAGGGTTTACCGTCGATCACATAGGCAACGGTACAGATCGGGGTCGCATCAAGGATCGCATGCACGGTGTCCGCATCATAATGGCCGCGTTCATGCATCCGGCGCAGGCGGGTGCGGTCAGTGGGGGGGCTTTGAGTCATATCAGGGCTGCCTTGTTGAAGATTTCAGTCTTTCGCCTGATCTACCCGCTTGTTTGGATCGTAAAAATATCCAAAACTGGCAAAATGACTAAGTCCAATATTGGCTCTGCCCTGTTATCCGTGTCGCTGGACAGAACCCTGACCACATCCCTTCAGGCGCAACTGGCCGGGTCGATCCGCCGCCTTGTCCACCAACAGGCGCTGAAATCCGGCGACCGCCTGCCCCCCAGCCGGGTGCTGGCGACGGAATTATCCGTGTCGCGCATCACCGTCACATCCGCCTATGACCAACTGATCAGTGAAGGATACCTGACCGGGCGGCAAGGATCGGGCGTGTTGGTCGCGCCAGACCTGTCCGGCATGCCCCGCCCCCCCGCCGGGGCCAATCGCAACCTTGATCTGTGCAACGTCCCGCCCCCGGGGCCGCTACAGCCCTTCGCCAGCGCCGCGCCGGATTTGGCGCATTTCCCGCATAAAGACTGGGCGAAACTGTTCGATCAGGTCTGGCGATCCCCCGCCCGCGGTTTGCTGGGCCGCAGTGACCCGCTTGGCTGGGGGCCGTTGCGGCTGGCGATTGCCGGGCATTTGCGCGACTGGCGCGGCCTAACTTGTGACCCGGCACAGATCGTCATCACCTCGGGCCTGGCCGAGTCGATTTCGCTGATCGCCAAGGCGGTGCTGGCCCCGGGGCAGACAGTGCTGGTCGAAGACCCCGGCCATGCCGCATTGCGGATCGCAATTGCCGCCAACGGGCTGTATTGCCACCCCACTGGCGTCGATCCGGATGGGCTGAGCATCGCGGCCATGCCGCAACAGGATTTTCAGGCCATCGCAGTCACCCCCTCGCGGCAGTTTCCGCTGGGAATGACCATGCCGCTGTCCTGCCGCCTGCACCTGCTGCGCTGGGCCAACGACACCGGCGGGGTGATCATCGAAGACGATTACGACGGCGAATACCGTTATCAGGGCCAGCCCCTGCCCGCGATGATGAGCTTGGATGACCGGGGCCGGGTAATCTATGTCGGCAGCTTTTCCAAGGTGATGTTCCCCGGCCTGCGCCTTGGCTTCGCAGTATTCCCCGCGCCCTGTCTGGACCGGGTCCGCGCCGTGATGTCGGACACCGGCGCGCAGGCTAGCATCATTGCCCAGCCGGTCCTCGCGCGGTTCATCGAACAGGGCCAGTTCGCCACCCATATCCGCCGAATGCGGCGGCTGTATGCGCATCGCCAGCCGCGCCATCACGGCCCATTGCACAGGCCTGCTGGACATCGCCCCGGCAGCCGCAGGGATGCATCTGGTTGCCGATCTGACGCCCCAGTTGGCGACAAGGATGAGTGATACCCAAGCCTCGGCCCGGGCGCAGGCCTCTGACATCAACGCACGGGCGCTATCGGGCTATTACGCCGGGCCTGCAATGCGCCAAGGTTTGGTGTTGGGCTATGCCGGGTTCGATGACGCACAGCTGGAAACAGCCGCCCACAAGCTCGGCGCAGCCTTGCGTGCCTAAAGCGCTAGAATGCCGCCAGATCGCCGAGGATCGGACAATCCGGCCGATCATCCCCCGCACAGGCCGACACCAGCCGCGACAGGGTGGCGCGCATATCCTGCAACTGGGCCAGCTTCTGGTCGATCTGCTCCAGATGTTCCAACGTCAGCTTTTTCACATCGCCACTGGCCCGGCTCTCATCCTCGTACAGCGCCATCAAGGTGCGGCAATCCTCAATCGTGAACCCCAGCGCCCGGGCACGCCCCAAAAAGGCCAGCTTGTGGCAGTCACTTTCCCGAAAGGCGCGATACCCGTTAGGGTCGCGCAACGGGCGGATCAGGCCGATATCCTCGTAATAGCGGATGGTTTTGGCGGGCAAGCCGGTGCGTTCAGCCACTTTTCCGATATTCATGCGCATTTCCTCCTTATTCAGCCGGGGTTGGCATTGCAGCGGTTTGCGGCGCGGCCCGGGTCGCAATTTCCCGCAGCGCCGGGCGCAATCCCCGCAGACGCAGCGCGTTAGACCGCACAAACACGCTGCTCATCGCCATCGCCCCCGCCGCCAGCATCGGTGACAGTAACAGGCCAAATGCCGAATACAAAACGCCCACCGCCACCGGGATCAGCGCGGCGTTATAGGCGAAGGCCCAGAACAGGTTCTGCCGGATATTGCGCAGCGTCGCGCGCGAGATATGCAGCGCGTTCACCACCCCCGCCAGATCGCCCGACACCAGCACAACATCGGCGCTTTCGATGGCCACATCCGTGCCCGTGCCCATCGCCAGCGCCTGGATCGGCAGCTTGGCCCCTTGCGCCTGCGGCACCATCGCAATGATCTGCGCCAGCATCGTGTCGCGGCCGACTTTCTGCGCCTCAAACCGCAAGGCACCCGCGCCATTCACCGTGCAACCGACGATCTGATCGCCAACATCCTTGGCGGCGGACGCAGGTTCACCGGTGATCATGCTCTCATCAACAAAGGACCGCCCAGACAGTACCACCCCATCCACCGCGATCCGCTCGCCGGGGCCGATCATCACGGCGCTGGTTCGCACAAACTGGATCACCCACGACGAAAAATAGCCAATGGTCTGGCCGATGAATTGGTGAAAACCGGGGATAACATGGCCGCCCATTTCCAGCACAAAAACCGGCAGGGTCAGCGCGGCGGCGATCAGCGTCAGGCGGCGCGCTGCGGTGGTGGCTGCGGCCAAAGCGGCAGGGTCGGTTACACCCACGACAAAGCGAAGATGCGCCGCATGGGTGGCAAAGTTGACCAAGGCCGACACAACCCCCGGCACCGCCGCAAGCGCACGTTCAGCGCGGCCAACGCAGGCAGCGCAGTTCAATCCTTCGACGGACAGGGTCACGCCAGTGGGTGAAATGGTATCGGTCATGGCAAGCATCCTTGGTCAGATGCACCACCACTTAACCCTTCCACTGACTGGAAGGTCAAAGGCCCGCCCTCCCCGGTGACGTTACCGCGCAGTTTTACCTACGATTCAGGGCTGATCCGGGGTGATTGCCGCGATTTCAGACCTGTCCAGTTCGTTCAGCAGGTCCAACAGCGCGTCATACCGTTCTGGCCCCATTTGATCGCGAATCTGTTCCAGCAGGGCAATGCTGGTGGCCAGATTGGCCTTGATCAACGCCTCGCCTTTGGGCGTGATCTGCACGATCTGTTTGCGCCGGTCGCTTTTGTCCTGCTGGCGCCGGATCAGTTTCTTGTCGTCCAGCTTTTGCAGGATACGCGTCAGACTGGGCAGCAGCAGACAGGCCTGATCGGCAATGTGGGTGGGGTCGGTTGGCCCGGTTTCCCGCAACACCCGCAGCACCCGCCATTGTTGCTCGGTGATGCCAACATCGCTTAACATGGCGCGTATTGGCCCCATGACCCGTTCGCGGGCCCGCAACAGGGCAATTGGCAAGGACCGGTATGTTGAAAGGTTTTCTTCTGTCATACCCCTATTTTGCAGGTCCAATGCTGCAAGCGCAATCCAAGAATGTCATTCAACCGGCTTGACTTCCCCTGATATTTTGCTAAACATGTTAACTATATTGCTGCTGGGGGGTTTTTTGTGCCGCATGTGATCATCGATTATTCGGCCAATATGGAGGACCGCGTCGACATGGCCGGGTTCTGCAATGCCCTGCGGCTGGCGGCCATTGAAACCGGCGCGTTGCCGCTGCCCGGCGTGCGGGTGCGCGCGGTGCGGGCCGATCATGTGTCGATCGCCGATGGCAGCGACACCCATGGCTATATCGACATTTCGGTGCGGCTGCGCGGCGGGCGCGACTTTGACACCCGCAAGGCAGCAACCCAGCATATATTCGACGCGGCCCGGGCCTTGCTGGAACCGGCCATGGCCAAATATTCCATCGCGCTGTCGTTCGAGATGCGTGACATCAACCCAGACCTGTCGCCCAAATGCGGCACCATTCGCGACCATCTGACAGAAGGCGGGCCACAATGACTGACCTGACGAATAACATCGACAAGCTGAACACCTATTTGAAACGGTTTCAGGACACCGGCGTTCAGAACCACATTGGCGGGCAGGCCTGTCCGGCTATTTCAGGCAAGACGTTCGACAACGCTTCGCCGGTGGACGAAAGCCATATCTGCACCGTGGCGCGCGGCGATGCGGCTGATATCGACGCCGCCGCACAGGCCGCCAAGGCCGCGTTTCCCGCCTGGCGCGATATGGCCGGGGCCGAGCGTAAGAAAATCCTGCACCGCGTCGCCGACCTGATCGAACAACGCGCCGAAGAAATTGCGTTCTGCGAATGCTGGGACACCGGCCAAGCCATACGGTTCATGTCCAAAGCCGCCCTGCGCGGTGCCGCCAACTTTCGGTTTTTCGCCGACCGCGCGCCATCGGCGCGCGACGGCCAAAGCCTGCCATCGCCCACATTGATGAACGTCACCACCCGCAAGCCGATTGGCCCGGTTGGGGTGATCACCCCATGGAACACGCCCTTTATGCTGTCGACCTGGAAAATCGCGCCGGCCCTGGCCGCAGGCTGTACCGTGGTGCACAAACCGGCTGAATTCTCGCCGCTAACCGCACAATTGCTGGCCGAAATCGCACAAGAGGCCGGATTGCCCCCCGGCGTCTGGAATCTGGTGAACGGGCTGGGCGAAGAGGCGGGCAAAGCACTAACCGAACACCCCGACATCAAGGCTATCGCCTTTGTCGGCGAAAGCCGCACCGGGTCGATGATCATGAAACAGGGCGCAGACACGTTAAAGCGGGTGCATTTCGAACTGGGCGGCAAAAACCCGGTGATTGTATTCGACGACGCCGATCAGGACCGCGCCTTGGATGCCGCGATATTCATGATCTATTCGCTGAACGGTGAACGCTGCACATCGTCGTCGCGGCTGTTGCTGCAATCAAACATTGCCGATGACTTTCTGGCGAAACTGACGGCGCGGGTGAATAACATCCGCGTCGGCCACCCGCTGGATCCGGCCACCGAAATCGGCCCACTGATCCACAAGACCCATTTCGACAAGGTCACCAGCTATTTCGACGTGGCCCGCAAGGATGGTGCGACGATTGCCGCTGGCGGCACCCGGGTGGGCGACAAAGGCTATTTCGTGCGCCCCACCCTGTTCACGGGGGCGACCAACGACATGACCATCGCACAGGAAGAAATCTTTGGCCCGGTCCTGACCGCCATGACCTTTGACACCGAAGACCAAGCGCTGCAAATCGCCAATGACACCCCCTATGGGCTGACAGGATATGTCTGGACCAACGACCTGACCCGCGCCTTGCGCTTCACGGATGGGCTAGAGGCGGGTATGATCTGGGTGAACTCGGAAAACGTGCGCCACCTGCCGACACCGTTTGGCGGGGTCAAAGCCAGCGGCATTGGTCGCGACGGCGGCGACTGGTCGTTTGACTTTTATATGGAACAAAAACACATCGGCTTTGCCACCGGCCCCCACAAAATCCCCCGGCTTGGGGCCTGACCGCCAATGACAAACGCCTGCACACCCCAAAAAACAGGAGGACACAATGGGTGAGATCGTTCTAGCAGCTAAATGTACCCATGTGCCGACCATGCTGATGTCGGAACAACCCGGCCGCATCTTTGGCACCCGCCAGCCCGCGATTGACGGGCATTACGAAATCGCCCGCCGCGCCAAAGAGCTGGGGGCCGACACCGTCGTCATCTGCGACACCCATTGGATGATCAACGCAGGCTATCACATCAACGCCAATCACCGGTTCAAGGGGATGTTCACGTCCAACGAATTCCCGCAGTTCATTCAGGACCTGGCCTATGAATACGAAGGCAACGCCGCGCTGGGCGATCTGATTGCCAAGAAGGCGATGGAAAAAGACGTGTTCACCCTGTCGCATCAGATTGACAGTCTTGAACTGGAATACGGCACCCTGGTGCCGATGCGGTTCATGTCGCGAGAGGCTGACTTCAAGGTGGTCTCGATCGCCGCCTGGTGCAACGTGCACAGCCATGAAACCAGCCGCAAGATCGGCGAGGCGATCCGCGAGGCGATCGAGGAAAGCGACAGCAAGGTGTTGCTGGTGGCCTCTGGTTCCCTGTCCCACAAGATCTGGTCGAATGACGAATATGAGGCGAATAACGGCACCTTCACCATCAGTTCGGAATTCAACCGGCAGGTCGATCTGCAGGTGCTCGAGATGTGGCAACGCGGCGATTTCGCCACCTTCATCAAGATGCTGCCCGAATATTCCGAATCTTGCAGTGGCGAAGGGGCAATGCATGACACGGTGATGTTGCTGGGCGCGCTGGGCTGGGACAATTACACCGCCCCGGTTGAAATCGTGACGCCCTATTTCCCCAGTTCCGGCACCGGGCAGGTCAA
>JBLINN010000201.1:0-8191 GCA_047639325.1 Paracoccaceae bacterium
TGCGCATCACCCACCCGGCCCTAGGATGAGCGACGCGCCCCCCCCCCCCGATCAAGCCCCCGGTGCGCCGCATCCGCGCGAAACCCAACGGTTGTTTGGGCAGGGCGCAGCAGAATCGGCGTTCCTGTCGGCCTATACATCCGGTCGGCTGCACCATGGCTGGCTGTTGACCGGACCGCGTGGCGTTGGCAAGGCAACGCTGGCCTGGCGCATCGCGCGCTTTCTGCTGGCCACGCCACCTGTACAGGACGACGGCATGTTTGGCGCGCCGCCGCCGCCGACCAACCTTGATATCGACCCCAATCACCCGGTGTCCCGGCGCATACTGGCGGGGGGCGAGCCCGGCCTTGTCAGCATCATCCGCAGCGTTAACGAAAAAACCAACCGGATGCGCAACCAGATCGTGGTAGATGACATCCGTCGCCTGGGCCGGTTTTTCGGCCTGTCCGCGGCGGATGGTGGCCACCGGGTGGTGATCGTCGATGCGGCGGATGACATGAACGTCAACGCCGCTAACGCCCTGCTGAAAATGCTGGAAGAACCGCCCGCGCGCACTACGCTGCTGCTGATCTCGCACCAGCCCTCGGCACTGTTGCCAACCATCCGCTCGCGCTGTCGCACTCTGCGTCTGGGCCCGCTTGACCCGGCGGACATGCAGGCGGCGCTGACCCAAACCTGCACGCCAACGCCGGACAATCCCGAATTTCTGGCGGCTCTGGCAGGAGGATCGGTTGGCGACGCGCTGCGCCTGACCAACCTTAGCGGGTTGCAAATCTACGCCGAACTGATTTCCATCCTGAACTCGATGCCCCGACTGGACCGCCCCCGCGCCCTTGCCCTGGCCGATGCTGCCGCCCAGCGTGGCGCCGCCGAGCGATTCGAGCTGTTGCTGACCCTGATCGACATCGCCCTGGCCCGGCTGGCCCGCACCGGTGCCACCGGCGCTGCGCCCACACCACAGGCCGCCCCGGACGAAGCCACCGTGCTGTCTCGGCTGGCCGCAACCCCCGACCGGGGCCGAGCCTGGGCCACAATCGCCGCGGAAATCACCGCACGGGTACGCCACGGACAGGCGGTCAACCTTGACCCCGCAGCGCTAGTCCTAGATACGGTTTTCAAGATGCAGCAAACCGCAGCGGGATAGCCCGCAAGCAGGGGCAAATGACCGACATACCACAGATAACTGACAGCCACTGCCACCTCGATTTCCCGGATTTCGAGGGCCAGTTAGAGGCGATCATTGCCAATGCCGCCGCCGCCGGTGTCACCCGCATGGTCACCATCTGCACCAAGCTAAAAACTGAACCCACCGTGCGCGCCATCGCCGAGGCCCACGCGCCGGTCTACTACGCCGCTGGTACCCATCCGATGAGCGCGGCAGCCGAGCCGATGGCAACCATCGACGAACTGATCGCGCTAAACGCGCATCCCAAATTCGTTGGCATCGGCGAAACCGGGCTTGATTACCACTATACCGCCGACACGGCAGAGGTGCAGCAGCAATCCCTGCGCATCCATATCGCCGCCGCCCGCCAAACCGGCCTGCCGCTGATCATCCATGCCCGCGCCGCCGATGACGACATGGCCCGCATCTTGTCCGAGGAACACCGCAACGGTGCCTACTCCTGCGTCATGCACTGCTTTTCCTCTGGTCCAGAGCTGGCCCGCGCCGCGCTCGACCTTGGGTTCTACCTGTCAATGTCCGGCATCGCGGCCTTCCCCAAAAGCCAAAAGGTGCGCGATATCTTCGCCGCCGCCCCGGTGGACCGGATTCTGGTGGAAACCGACGCCCCCTATCTCGCGCCGCCCCCCCACCGAGGCAAACGCAACGAACCGGCTTACACTGCCCACACCGCCCGCATCGGCGCCCAAGCCTTTGGCATGGATTATGTCGATTTCGCCGCACAAACCCAGGCCAATTTCGACGCGCTATTCACCAAAGCCGCCCGCACAAAGGCCGTTGCCTGATGGGCGCGATGCGCTTTACCATCCTCGGCTGCGGCTCGTCCGGTGGCGTGCCGCGCCTTGGCGGCCACTGGGGCGATTGCGACCCAAGTAATCCGCGCAACACCCGCCGTCGCTGCTCGATGCTGGTGGAACGCGACGGGCCAGAGGGCACCACATCTGTGCTGATCGACACTTCGCCCGACCTGCGCAGCCAGCTTTTGGACACCGGCACCGGGCGGCTTGACGGGGTGGTCTATACCCACAGCCATGCCGACCATGTGCACGGTATCGACGACCTGCGGATGATCGTGTTCAACATGCGCGCCCGGGTGCCGATCTGGGCCGATGGCGATACCCAAAACGAACTGCTGTCAAAATTCGGCTATGCCTTCGTGCAACCCGAAGGATCACCCTATCCGCCAATCCTGAACATGAAAACCATATCCGGCCCATTTGACATTGACGGCCCCGGTGGCGCAATCACCCTGCGCCCCTTCACTGTCGGCCATGGTAGCATCGACGCGCTGGGGTTTCGGATCGGCGATCTGGCCTACCTGCCGGATGTCGCCACCCTGACGGATGAGGCCCGCGGCGAATTGCAAAACCTCGACTACTGGATCGTCGACGCCCTGCGCCGCACGCCACATCCCACCCATTCACACCTGGACCAAACCCTGGACTGGATCGCCGACCTGGCCCCCAAAAACGCCATCCTCACCAATATGCATATCGACCTTGATTACGTGACCGTGCGCGACGAAACCCCCGATCACATCCAACCCGCCTATGACGGAATGACCATCACTGTGCCAATCAATGACTAACCCCTGCCTCTTTTTCTGGCCGGAAATATCCCCCCCGGAGGGTCTCCAACCCGCCACAAAACCCAAACGCCGCAAATCTGGACGTCCCGCAGGCCCCCCATGCTGCAAACCCTGATCGACGTCATCCTGCCGGTCTTTCTGGTGGTCGGGGCAGGCTACAGCACCACCCGCGCCGGGTATTTCACCCAAACCCATATCAACGGGCTGATGCGCTTTACCCAGCAATTTGCCATCCCCTGCCTGCTGTTCAGCGCCATCGCCACGCTGGACCTGTCGGCCAGCTTTGATCCCCGCCTGATGATCAGCTTTTATAGTGGCGCAACGCTATGCTTTGCCCTTGGCATTTTCGGCGCCCGCCTGCTGTTCCACCGAGACTGGGAAGATTGCGTGGTCATCGGCTTTTGCTGCCTGTTTTCCAACTCGGTCCTGCTGGGCCTGCCAATCACCGAACGCGCCTATGGTGCAGATAACCTGACCGGAAACTATGCGATCGTCGCCTTTCACGCGCCGATTTGTTACGGGTTGGGCATCACGGTGATGGAGTTTGTCCGCAATCGTGGCCAAAGCAGTCGGGCGTTTGCCGGCGCGGTGATGTCGGCCATGTTCAAAAACGCGCTGATCGTCGGTATCGGCCTTGGCTTTATCGTCAATATCACCGGGATCACTCTGCCGGTTGTGGCCGATGACGCATTGGCCCTGATCACCCGCGCCGCCCTACCCGGCGCGCTGTTCGCCCTGGGCGGTGTCCTGGTGCAATACCGCCCCGAAGGCGATCTGCGCGCCATATTGTTTGTCTGCGTGATCTCGCTGATGGTGCATCCCAGCCTCGTCTGGCTGTTTGGCACCTCGCTGAATTTGCCGCAGGATCTGTTCCGTTCATCCGTGTTGACAGCCGCCATGGCGCCTGGGTTCAATGCCTATATTTTTGCCAATATGTATGGCCGCGCCAAGCGGGTTGCGGCGTCGTCCGTGTTGATCGCCACCGGTACATCCATTCTGACCGTGTGGTTCTGGCTGAACATTCTGGCCTGAACTGCGTTCAAAATCCTGCCACCCGTTCCGCCAGCCAATAGACCGACACCACCCCAATACCGTAGCCCATAACAACCGTCCCCGGTGCCCCCGGCGCGCGAAATCCCGCTGCTAGTTTCGGCGCGCCATATCGCGCAGCGGCATAAAGTAGCAAAACCGCGGCCACAAAAACAAGCTGACCGGCCTCGACCCCAAGGTTAAACCCCAGCAGCGCCATCGGAATATCCCCCGCAGGCAGCCCGATCTGCGACAAAGCCCCGGCAAATCCCAACCCGTGCAGCAACCCAAAGGCAAACGAAATCACCCACGGATATCGTTCCGCCAACTGTTCGCCCGAACTTTGCCGCCGCAGGATTTCCACCGCCACCAACACAATCGACAGCGCAATCGCCGCCTCGACCGGCGGGGCCGGAACCCGCAACACCCCCAGCGTCGCCAGCGCCAGCGTGATCGAATGCGCCACGGTAAATGCCGTGATCGCCCCAAGCAGCCGCCCGGGGCTTTGGATCAGAACCAACAGCGCAAACACGAATAACAGATGGTCAGCCCCTTCCAGAATGTGATCGAACCCCAGCGCCAGATAGCTGACAAAAACTTGCCCGGTGGACAGATCCTGCGGTACCTCGAACCCCGGCGCATCCGGCGTCAGCCGCGTGGTCAGCGATACTGCATCGCCGTCTTCAATCCGCAGCAGTACATCGGTGCGCGTCGCCTCTAGCCCGGTGATAACAATGCGCTGCCCGGCCAGGCCTTCCGGGCAGATCGCCACCCATTGCGTGACCCAAGCCACCCCGTCAAAGCGCGCATCACCGGCTTGCGCCGGGTTGCAAGCGTCCGGCAGGCGGGCGTCAATCGCCATCGGTTGGCCCTGAACATCCGGTTTGCGCCAAAAGACCCGCCAGCCAGTGCCGGGCAGTTTCTGCAGGTTCAGATATCCGGGATCCAGCGCATGTGCCTGGGCATGGCCGGGAATCCCCAACAGAAACAGCGCCATCAAAACCGGGCCGATCACCTGCATCATTGCGACAACGCTTGTTGCAGCGCGTCCGCGTCTGGGGTTTGCACGCGGTAGCGCTGGCGCAACGCGCCCATCTGCGCCTTGGCCAACTCATCGGCCTGCATGCGCCGCCATTCAAACAAAACCTTGTCGCGCACCATGGCAAACTCGGCCAGCGTCGCCGGTTGGGCGTCGCTTACCCGCACCAAATGCACGCCGTATCCCGACCGGACCGGGCCAAACCATGTGCCGGGCTCTGCCTCCGCAAGGGTCGCAAAAAAACCGGTGCCAAACGTGCTATCAACCTGTTGTTTGCCGGTCAGCGGCATACCCGGCGGCAGCAAACTGCCCCGGCCCAGCGATTGCGGCGCGTCCCCGGCGGCCAGTTGCGTCAGTGTCGCGTCAATCACCCCCTGTGTGGCGGTCTGACCCAGATAAATCTGGTCGAACGCCGCCTTGGGGGGCGTTGAAAACTGGCCGGGGTTGGCCGCCATATGGGCGTGCAGCACAGCCTCTGACGGTTCCATCATCTGTGCGGCAGAGTCGGTCAGGAACTGCATTTTCTGCTTTAATCGGTTGCGGATCGCCGCATCGCCCCGATCCAGCCCCAGTGCCAATGCCTCGCGCACCAGTATTTCTTCGCGCACCGCGCCATCCACCAATGCGGTCAGATCCTGCGGGGTGGGCGGGCGTCGCCAGACAGAGCGATATTGTTCGATGAACTGACGGATTTGCGCCTGCGAAATCACAATCTGGTCCGATTGTCCGATATTGGGGGCTGGTCTGTCCTGATTTACCACACTGAAATAGGCAAACAGCGCAATGCCCAGCAGCGCAAAATGCAAAACCGGTTCGCGCAGAAGCTTTTTCATCCCTCGTCTCCCCGGCTATGGCCCGGACAGATTGTCGGTGTTTCGCTGCGGCGATTCAACAGGGATTTTGGCACGGGATTAAACCACGCGGCGCAAACCCCCGGCCCATCAGGCCTTGCACAACCCTAATTTCCCGGACAAGATATCCCCCAAACCCCAAGGCCCCCGCGTTGCCTGATACCCCGCCGATACCCCCCCCGATACCCCGCCGATACCCCCCGGTGCGGGCCATTAAAAAGGACATCCCATGATCGCAGATGGCAATCGGCCCGCGCCCTATATCGTGCCGCTCGCAGTCCGGGGGCGGATTTCGCGCGCCCAACCCAAAGGCTTGCCGGTGATCAATCTGGGCTTCAACGAATTACCCTACGGCCCGTCGCCCAAAGTGGCCGAGGCAATGGCCGCCTGTGCCTTGCGCGCCAATTATTACGGCTCCCCCGGTTGTGACGCGCTGCGTGCAGCACTTGGCACGGCCAACGGGCTGGACCCGGAAACAATTATTTGCGGCAATGGGTCCGAAGAATTACTGGACGTGATTGCCCGTAACTTTGCCCGACCCGGCGACGAAATCCTGATCTCGCAATTCGGCTATATCCAGTTCGAAATGTCCGCCCGCCGGTTGGGTGCCACGCTGGTCAAGGCGCCAGAGACCGCATTCACCACCGATGTTGACGCCTTGCTGGGGGCCGTCACAGATCGCACCCGGCTGGTGTTTCTGGCCAATCCGAACAACCCGACAGGCACGGTACTGCCGGTGGCCGAGCTTGACCGGTTGGCGCGTGGATTGCCGTCGCAGACGGTGCTGGTGCTGGATCTGGCTTATGGCGAATTCACCGGGTTTGAGTATTGCGCATCGGTGCACGCCTTGGCGCAAAACCACGACAATGTGGTGGTCACCCGCACCTTTTCCAAAGCTTATGGGTTGGCCGGGCTACGGGTTGGCTGGGCGCATGCGCCAGAATGGATGTTGCCGGGATTTTACGCCGCCCGTGGCATGGGCAGCGTCAACGCGATGGCCCAGGCCGCCGCCACTGCCGCGCTGGGTGATATCGGCACAGTCCACGAAAGGGTGGCGCTGATCGTGGCCGAACGGGACCGGGTTGCCGCCGCTTTGGCCAAGCTGGGCATATCATCCTTGCCCAGTGGCACGAACTTTCTGCTGGTCACGATTGACGGCGCAGGCCCCGATAGGACCGAGGCGCTGGTGGAATATCTGTTTGACGAGGCCGGGATTATCGTGACCCGCACACGCGAGGCGGGACTGGAACATTACTTGCGCTTCAGTATTGGGCTGCCGGAACAGAATGACCTGTTGATCGAGCGCATGACGTCGTTTCTGGAATGCGGCGGGCCGTAGGGTTGGGGCCAGCAAAACGGGGTCTCATAACGACGGCTAGGCGCAAAAATAGACTAAGTTCACGACAATGAAATATTTTCGACATCTTCAGAAAACAAACCTCTGTTTATGAAAACATGAAGTGACTTTTTGGCGTATGCTGATAGCTCGCGCCATTCCAGAGAATTTTCAAACCATCTAATATCCCAAGTATCATGGGTAGTTGTCACTGCCGCCTTTTCCATCAGTCTCAGGAATTCCTCAACCGCGTGTTTTTCTTTTTCATCAAACACATTGGGTGCATCACGATAGTCTAGCGGCAGCCAATCGTAAGCCATATTTATTACCCAGAAGGCTCCAAATTTTGCTATTTCAGTGAACGAACATGTGATGTCCAGAAGTTCAATGACCCTGTTGCGAACACGCTGGTGTAGGAGTCGCTTGCCAATTTCTTCCATGAAAGAATCATAAGGATCGAGCCAGGCCTTGGGAAGGGCAAGCTTGTCCGAGTTTTTGCCACTTGACTGTTGGCAGACCAATCATTCCGCCGCTAACCCTTGGGCGGCATCTTATCCAGATGCCGCAGCATGGCGACGAATGCCCCCAAACGCTCGCGCTGATAGGCGGGCACATCCAAGTTTGAATAATCCATGAACCCCTGACCGTCGCGCAGCCCGTTGCGCCCGTGTTGCATGTTGTCCTGCACGATCTGCGGCGCGGCAAACCGGTCCTGGCCGGTGGCTTTGGTCATGTATTGACTGGCGTGAAACAGGATGTCGCCGCCGCCCCAGTCGATGAATTCCAACAGCCCCAGGGTGGCAAACCGAAAGCCAAAGCCATATTTGGTGGCCTTGTCCACGTCCTCGGCACTGGCGACGCCTTCTTCGACGATCCGCGCGGCCTCGTTCATCGCCAAGGCCTGAATGCGCGGCACGATATAGCCGGGGCTGGCGGCACAAATCACCGGCACTTTGCCGATGTCTTCCAGCAGGGATTTCAGCCTTGCGGTCACGGCGGGGTCTGTCTGATCCGCTGGCGAGAGCTCGACCAGCGGCACCAAGAAGGCGGGGTTCAGCCAATGGGCGTTCAGGAACCGTTGCGGGTTGGTGACAAAGCCCGCCAGGTCGTTGGACAGGATGGTCGAGGTGGTCGAGGCGATAATCGCGTCCGCGCCTGCATGGGC
>JBLINN010000202.1:0-8151 GCA_047639325.1 Paracoccaceae bacterium
CGTGACGGATGCCGCGCAACAGGGCGAAATGGCGCAGGCGCTGGCCGGGCAGGCGGTAGACCTTTTGGTGTGTAATGCCGGGGTCTATCTGGAAAAGGGGCAGCGGCTGGACGATGGCTATCCCACCCAAATGTGGGCGGATACTTTTGCGGCCAATGTTACTGGCGTTTTCCTGACGGTTCAGGCCATGCTGCCCAATCTGCGCCTGTCCACGCAGCCCAAGATCGCGATCATCTCATCGCAAATGGCCTCGCAGAATCGCGCACCCGGGGGCAGCTATATCTATCGCAGCTCCAAGGCGGCGGTGCTGAATCTGGGGCGCAACCTGGCGACGGATCTGCGTGGTGACGGCATTGCAGTCGGGATTTACCATCCCGGTTGGGTGCAAACCGATATGGGCGGAAATACCGCCGATATCAGCGTGGATCAGGCCGCGGACGGGCTGTTGGCACGGTTCGACGCGCTGTCGCTGGACACAACCGGGTGCTTTGAAACCTGGGACGGACAAGCCCACGCGTTTTAAAGAAAAAATGAATTTTCGAAAACGCATTGCCAGAAAGTTCGAATTTTCTGGTTCGATTTCTTGCAAGAAATCGCCGCCGTTCGCCTCAGGGCGGGAAGATGGCCGGGTAGGGTGGCGCAGGTATCTTGCACCCAAGGGTGACAGCGCGTAAACCGCGCCCGAACAAGGGGCCAAAGCTATCGGCCCGAAGGAAGATGTTATGCCCGTTCTTGTGATGAAATTTGGCGGCACCTCGGTCGCCAACCTCGACCGCATCCGCCGCGCCGCCAAGCGGATTGGCGTTGAAGTGGCCAAAGGCTATGACGTGATCGTCATCGTGTCGGCGATGTCCGGCAAGACCAACGAACTGGTCGGCTGGGTCGAAGAAACCTCGCCGTTGTTTGATGCGCGCGAATATGATGCGATTGTGTCCTCGGGGGAAAACGTCACGGCTGGGCTGATGGCGCTGACCTTACAGGAAATGGATGTGCCCGCGCGCAGTTGGCAGGGCTGGCAGGTGCCGTTGCTGACCACCAGCGCCCATGCCTCGGCCCGCATCGAAGAGATCCCAACCGAGAATATCAACGCCAAATTCGCCGAAGGCATGCGCGTGGCCGTGGTCGCCGGGTTTCAGGGCCTTAGCCCCGAAGGCCGGATCACCACGCTGGGCCGGGGCGGGTCCGATACAAGCGCGGTGGCCTTTGCCGCCGCCTTTGACGCGGAACGCTGCGACATTTATACCGATGTAGACGGGGTTTACACGACCGACCCGCGCATCACCGACAAGGCCCGCAAGCTGGACAAGATTTCCTATGAGGAAATGTTGGAACTGGCCAGCCTTGGCGCCAAGGTCTTGCAGACCCGATCCGTTGAACTGGCGATGCGCTTTGGCGTGCGCGTGCGGGTTCTGTCCAGTTTTGAAGAGCAATCCGATAATGCAGGCACGCTTGTTTGCGCCGAGGAGGATATCATGGAATCCAACGCAGTGGCCGGTGTGGCCTATTCCCGCGACGAGGCCAAGATGACGCTGTTGTCGGTCGCCGACCGGCCCGGCATCGCCGCGCTGATCTTTACCGCGCTGTCAGAGGCGGGGGTGAATGTGGACATGATCGTGCAGAATATCTCGGAAGAGGGGCGCACCGACATGACCTTTTCCTGCCCGACAAACGAAGTGGCGCGGGCGGATGCAGCGCTGGCCACCGCCAAGGATCAGGGCGTGCTGAACTTTGCCGAACTGGTGGCCGACAAGGATGTCGCCAAAGTGTCGGTGGTGGGCATCGGCATGCGCAGCCAGTCCGGTGTGGCGGCCAAGATGTTCAAAGCCCTTTCCGATGAAGGAATCAACATCAAGGTGATCACTACCTCCGAAATCAAGATTTCGGTGCTGATTGATCGGAAATACATGGAACTTGCGGTGCAAGCCCTGCATGATGCGTTCGAATTGGACAAGGTTGCCTGAGGCCGTTTGCGCCCGGGTCGCCTGACTCAGCAATGTGAACGGATCCCATGGCGGATGGCACTGAAAGCGAAAGCCGCAAACTGCTTGGCAGGTTGCGCGAAGCGATGGCCAGCGATGACGCGGGTCAGGCGCGGCTGGACAAGATCACCCACCTGATAGCTGACAGCATGGGGACCGAGGTGTGCTCGGTCTATCTGTTTCGTGACGAAGAAACACTGGAACTTTGTGCCACCGAAGGCCTGAAACCCGAGGCGGTGCACCAGACGCGGATGCGGATGGGCGAAGGGCTGGTGGGCCGTGTGGCCCGCACCGGCACGCTGGTGAACACCCCCGATGCGCCCTCCGAAAAGGGTTTTCGCTATATGCCGGAAACCGGGGAAGAGCGGTTCAGCTCGTTCCTGGGTATCCCGATTCAACGTCTTGGCGAAAAGCTGGGCGTGCTGGTGGTGCAATCGCGCGAGGCACGCGAATATATCGCAGACGAGGTCTATGCGTTGGAAGTGGTGGCCATGGTCATCGCCGAAATGACCGAACTGGGTGCTTTTGTCGGCGAGGGCGCGGCCCTGTCCGCCCGCCATCAACAGCCGGTCCTGCTGCGCGGCGGCACCGCACAGGAAGGCGCTGCCGAAGGCCATGTCTGGCTGCACGAACCCCGGGTGGTGGTGTCAAACCCGATCGCCGACGACCCGCACCGCGAGCTGGAGCGCCTGAATGTGGCGGTCGAAGAACTGCGCGTCGGCGTCGACAAGATGCTGGAAATGTCGCGCAGCGGCGACAAGGAACAATTGCAGGTTCTCGAAACCTACCGGATGTTCGCCAATTCCAAAGGCTGGATGCGCCGCATCGAAGAAGACATCGCCCGCGGCCTCAGCGCCGAGGCCGCCGTGGAAAAGGAACAATCCCAAGCCCGCGCCAGAATGAGCCAGGTGTCGGATGCCTATCTGCGCGACCGGCTGGCCGATCTGGATGACCTCAGCAATCGCCTGTTGCGCATTCTGACGGGGCAGGGGATTGAAACCGGGGCGGAATTGCCCGCCGATCCCATCCTGATTGCCCGCAATATTGGCCCTGCTGAATTGCTGGAATATGGCCGCTCGCTGCGCGGCATCGTGCTGGAAGAAGGCTCGGTCGGCAGTCACGCGGCGATTATTGCGCGGGCGCTGGCGATCCCGCTGATCGTGCATGCCGGTCGTATCACCACCGAGGCGCTGAATGGCGACCACATCATGGTGGATGGCGATCAGGGTGTGGTGCATCTGCGCCCCGACGACATCGTGGTCAGCGCCTTTCGCGACAAGATCGCGATGCAGGCCAAGGCGCAGGAACGCTATACCTCGATCCGCGACAAACCGGCGGAAACCCTGGATGGCACGGTTATCGCGCTGACAATGAATGCCGGCCTGATGGCGGATTTGCCGTCGCTAGAAGGCTCGGGCGCCGAAGGGGTTGGCCTGTTTCGCACCGAATTGCAGTTTCTGGTTCGCAACCAGATGCCGAAACGGTCCGAACTGGTGACGCTCTATGCACGGGTGCTGGATGCGGCGGGTGGCAAGCGGGTGGTGTTTCGCACGTTGGATATCGGGTCGGACAAGGTGCTGCCCTATATGAAAGCCACGGACGAACCTAACCCGGCGATGGGCTGGCGGGCGATCCGGGTGGGTTTGGACAAGCCCGGCGTGATGCAGATGCAGTTGCAATCGCTGTTTCGCGCTGCTGCTGGCCGCCCGCTAACCATCATGTTCCCGTTTATCGCCCAGTTCGACGAATACCGCGCCGCGCGTGATCAGGTGGACAAGACCATCGCCCGCGAACAGCGGCTGGGGCATGTGTTGCCATCGACGTTGGAAATCGGCGCGATGCTGGAAACTCCGTCGCTGGCCTTTGCGCCGCAGAAATTTTTTGAAGAGGTCGGGTTTTTGTCGATTGGTGGCAATGACCTGAAACAGTTTTTCTTTGCCGCAGATCGCGAGAACGAGCGGGTGCGGCGACGCTATGATACGCTGAATGTCAGCTTTCTCAGCCTGATCGAACGGATTGTTGAGCGTTGTCTGGACACTGCCACCCCGCTAAGTTTCTGCGGCGAAGATGCAGGCCGTCCGGTCGAGGCGCTGTGTCTGGCCGCCATCGGCATCCGGTCGCTATCAATGCGCCCGGCCTCGATTGGCCCGGTCAAAAGCCTGTTGCGGCGGTCCAACTTGGACGAGGTGCGCAAGATCATCATCGACGCGCGCAACCGGGGCGACCAGTCGGTGCGCCCGGCGGTGATGGAATATTTGCGCGCCCAAAGCTGACGGTCTTTGCTCTAAAACTGAGGCACCTGCGGTGCCGCTTTGTTTGTTATTCTGTCTACGACAGAAGGGCCTCCGGCGGGAGTATTTCGAACAAGAAAAAGCCGATCAAAGGTTAAGGTGCAGGTGGTGTCCCGGTGCGTAGGTCAGGCGCATATGGGTTACCGGGGCTTGGGGGCCAAAAGTGGCGCGTTCCAGGATCATCACCGGGGTTCCGACCGCGCAGGTCAAGTGCGTTGCTTCGTCCGGGCTGGCCGGCGCTGCGCTGTAATCAAGGGTGCCATGGGCAAACGGCACGTTCTGTACCAGCCATTCATTGGCGCTGATCCGGTCCAGCGGCGCGGTTTCGGCATCCGGCGCGGCGGTCAGGTTAATCCAGCGATCTTCATAGGCAAAGGCCTGTGCATTGGCCAGATAAAGGCTGCGCACATGCAGGGCCCGGGTGTCCCGGGTCAGGGTGAGCACGGCGAGTTGTTGTGGTGGCATCGGCGCCATGGTGCGCTCGATCAGGCTGTGGGAAAAGGTCTGGCCGCTGGCTTCGATTTCCTGCCGGATCAGCGGGATCGCCAGTTGCGCGCGGCGCTGTGGCGACAGCGCGACCCGGGTGCCTGCTTTGCGCCGCCGTTCCAGATATCCGGCATCGGCCAGCGCTTGCAGGGCGCGATTGACCGTGGCGCGGGCACAGCCGAACTCCCCGGCCAGATCCGCCTCGTTCGGGATTTGCGCACCCGGCGCCCACTGGCGCGTCTGGATGCGGCGCAGCGCTTCGTCGTGGATGTCCTGCCAGATCGCCTGCATCACATGACCCCCGCCAGCCGGGTCAGGCAGGCGCGGTAGCCGTCAGTGACCGCGTCGCGGGCGATATGGCGTCCACCCTGGACCATATGGCGCCCGGCAGACCAAACATCGCGTACCAGTGTGTCGCCATTGGCGAAGATCCAGGTATCCAGCACGGTATCGCCTTGCCGCCCGATCAGATCAGGCGCGTCGCCATCCAGCGTCACCAGATCGGCCCATTGGCCCGGCGCGATGACCCCGCTGTTGCGCCCTAGTGCCTGCGCGCCCCCCGCCAGCACTTTGTCATACAGCGTTCTGCCAGTGGACGCCCCGGGCCCGGCCAGCGTCGCCCGTGTGTGATCACGCAGGCGTTGGGAATATTCCAGCTGCCGCAGTTCTTCTGCCAGCGAAATGCGGATATTGCTGTCACTTCCCACAGCCATCGCGCCGCCCGCATTGGCCCACCGCACCCCGTCAAAGATGCCGTCGCCCAACGAAGCCTCGGTAATGGGGCACAGCCCGGCCACCGCCCCCGTCGCGGCAAGATCGGCGGTTTCGCGCGGTTGCATCTGGGTGCAATGGATCAGGCACCAGCGTTGATCCGGGGGCTGATTGTCCAGCAGCCAGCGCACCGGGCGCGCGCCATAGGTGGCCTGAATCGCGTCCACCTCGTCCTGTTGCTCGGCGATATGCATGTGCAGCGGCCCGCTGGCATGGTCGGCGACCGCGCGCAAGGCATCCGGCGACACCGCGCGCAGCGAGTGCGGCGCGGCGCCCAGCCCGGTATCGGCGGGCAACGCCGTCAGGCAGGCCCCCGCCGCCTCCAGAAGGTCGAAATAGCGCTGTGGATCATTGCCAAACCTTATCTGTCCCGGCCCCAGCGCCCGCCCATCCGGGCCACCCTGTTGATAAAGCACCGGCAACAGGGTCAGGCCGATGCCGGTTTGCGCAGCAGCGGCGGCGATGCGGGTACTCATCTCGGCCAGATCATCATAAGACGTGCCATCGGGTTGGTGGTGCAGATAGTGGAATTCGCCAATCGCCGCATATCCTGTCTCGAGCATTTCCATCTGCACTTGCGCGGCAATCGCTTGCACATCGTCAGGCGTCAGCTGGTCCAGAAACCGGTACATCAACTGCCGCCAGGTCCAGAACGTATCCTGATCGCCGGTGCCACGCCGCTCGGTTAACCCGGCCATGGCGCGCTGAAAGGCGTGCGAATGTACGTTGCCGGGGGCGGCCAGCAGAATGTCGACATGGTGATCTACCGGCAGGTCGCCTGGCGTGCGCCCAACCGACGCGATGCGCCCATCCGCCCCAATTTCAACCGTCACATCCTGCGCCCACCCATCCGCCAACAAGGCGGATTTTGCCTGAAGCACTGCCATGGTTCACCTCTTGACGACTCAATTATGTCTATACATAAAGACAATAACTCTCACATAACAAGGGGGCAAGACATGCCTGGGCGCATCCTGACAAATGCCAAACTGGCAACCATGCCATCGGAGGGCGGCTATGGGCTGATCCCATCGGGGCATGTCGCGATCAAGGACGGCACGCTGGTTTCGGTCGGCCCAGATTTGCCCGCAGACTGCGCCGACTGGCCGCGCGAAGACCTGGCCGGCCGCCTGATCACCCCCGCCCTGATCGACTGTCACACCCACTTGGTGTTCGGCGGCAACCGCGCGCAGGAATTTGAGTTGCGCCTGAACGGGGCCAGCTATGAAGAGATCGCGCGCGCCGGTGGCGGCATCGTATCCACCGTCGCCGCCACTCGGCGGGCCTCGCCGGAGGCATTGGTGGACACCGCACTGCGCCGACTGGATGCGCTGATCGCCGAAGGGGTCAGCACGGTTGAAATCAAATCCGGCTATGGACTGGATCACGACACGGAACTGCGCATGCTGCGCGCCGCCCGCACCCTCGCGCAGCGCCGCAATGTGCGGATCCGCACCAGCTTTCTCGGTGCCCACGCGGTGCCGCCGGACTATGCCGGGCGGGCGGATGACTATCTGGATCAGGTCTGCCTGCCCGCGCTGCACGCCGCCCATGCCGAGGGGCTGGTGGATGCGGTCGATGGGTTTTGCGAAGGCATCGCCTTTGACCCAACCCAGATCGCACGGGTGTTTGATGCGGCCAAGGCGCTGGGCCTGCCGGTTAAGCTGCACGCCGAACAGCTGTCACATCTGGGCGGCACCGTGCTGGCGGCGCAATACGGCGCAATATCCGCCGATCACGTTGAATACGCCACCGACGCAGATGCCGCAGCACTGGCCGGTGCGGGCACCGTTGCTGTGCTGCTGCCGGGGGCCTTTTACACATTGCGAGAAACCCAGATGCCGCCGGTTGCCGCCTTTCGCGCCGCCGGGGTGCCAATGGCGCTGGCCACCGATTGCAACCCCGGATCGTCGCCACTGACCTCGCTTTTGCTGGCGCTGAACATGGGCTGCACCCTGTTCCGCCTGACCCCGGCCGAGGCGCTGTCCGGGGTGACTTGCCACGCCGCTCGGGCGCTGGGGCTGGACGATTGCGGCACGCTGGCGCGCGGAAAACGCGCCGATCTGGCGATCTGGGATGTCGATGACCCGGCGGAACTGGCCTATCGCATCGGCTTTAACCCGCTGCATCGCCGGATATTTGGGGGCATGGGATGATCGTTTCACCGGGGCACGTCACGCTGCAAGACCTTGCGCTCATATACCGGGGTCGCCTGTCTGTGCAGCTGAACCCAGACACCCGCCCGGCGGTCGAAGCCGCAGCCGCCCGCGTGGCCGAGGTCGCTGCTGGTGACGAAGCCGTCTATGGCGTGAACACCGGCTTTGGCAAACTGGCGAACCGTAAGATCGCGCCGCAAGATACGGAAAAGCTGCAGGAAAATCTGATCCTGTCACATTGCTGCGGCGTCGGTGCACCGCTGGATAGCGACCTGACCCGGCTGATGATGGTGCTGAAACTGCTGTCATTGGGGCGCGGAGCCTCTGGGGTGCGCTGGCAGATCTGCACGCTGATCCAGGGCATGTTAGTGCATGACGTGGTGCCGGTGATCCCGCATCAAGGCTCGGTCGGGGCCTCGGGAGATCTGGCGCCGCTGGCGCATATGGCCGCCGTGATGATCGGCGCGG
>JBLINN010000203.1:0-8130 GCA_047639325.1 Paracoccaceae bacterium
AATATTTCGGGTTGGGTGTGGTGTAAACGGCGTAGCATCAGTTGATCTCTTCTAGTTCAGCGAAGGAAAGAACGTTGTCTTGGCTCTCGTATTCCTCACCGGTCGTCCTGTGACGATACTTCAAGGTCATCTATCAATCTCTCCGAAAACCACATCCATGCTGCCGATGATCGCGGCCACATCGGCCAGCTGATGCCCCACAGCGATATGGTCCATCGCCTGCAAATGCAGGAACCCCGGCGCGCGGATTTTGCTGCGGTATGGCTTGTTGCTGCCATCGGCCACCAGATAGACGCCAAATTCGCCCTTGGGGGCCTCGACCGCGGCGTAAATCTCGCCCGCAGGGACGTGAAAGCCTTCGGTATACAGCTTGAAATGGTGGATCAGCGATTCCATCGACGTCTTCATATCACCGCGCTTCGGCGGGGTGATCTTGCCCCGCGCCAAAATATCGCCCTGCCCGTCGGGGGCGCGCAATTTGGTGATCGCTTGCTGGATAATGCTGATCGATTGACGCATTTCCTCCATCCGCACCAGATAGCGATCATAACAATCGCCATTCTTTCCGATAGGAATTTGAAAGTCGAATTCGTCATAACATTCATAGGGTTGCGCACGGCGCAAATCCCAGGCCAGCCCAGATCCGCGCACCATCACCCCGGAAAAGCTGTAGAGCTGAATGTCTTCTTCAGTGACAATGCCAATATCGGCGTTGCGCTGTTTGAAAATCCGATTTTCGGTCAACAGCCCGTCAATATCGGCCAATACCGCAGGGAAGCTATGGGTCCACGTCTCGATATCGTCCAGCAAGTCATCCGGCAGATCCTGATGCACCCCGCCGGGGCGGAAATAGGCGGCGTGCAGCCGTGCGCCACTGGCGCGTTCGTAAAAGATCATCAGCTTTTCGCGCTCTTCAAACCCCCAAAGCGGCGGGGTCAGCGCGCCCACATCCATCGCCTGCGTGGTCACGTTCAGCAGATGGTTCAGGATACGGCCAATTTCCGAATACAGCACCCGGATCAGCGACGCACGACGCGGCACTTCGACCCCGGTCAGCTTTTCGATCGCCAGACACCAGGCATGTTCCTGATTCATTGGCGCCACATAATCCAGCCGGTCAAAATAGGGTAGGTTTTGCAGATAGGTACGGCTTTCCATCAGCTTTTCGGTGCCACGATGCAGCAGGCCGATATGCGGGTCAGCGCGTTCGACAATCTCGCCGTCCAATTCCAGCACCATGCGCAAAACGCCATGGGCCGCAGGGTGTTGCGGGCCAAAGTTGATGTTGAAATTACGGATTTTCTGTTCGCCGCTCAGGGCGTCATCGAAACCTTTGGAGCCGTCCATCAGCTTTCGCCTCCGTTACGCTTTTTCTTGTAAATCCGGAAAGAAACATACGCCGGAACTGCGACAATCAAGGCACATGCTATCAAGGAGCCGACACGTGCACCGGCCTGAACGTATTCAGCTTCCATCAGCGCTTCTCCAGCTCTTGCAGTTTCAGGCCCATCGCCCACAGCAACCCAATCGTGCCAAACGGCACAATACAAACGGCAGCCCGATATTTGTTGATCCCGAAAAACGGCAGCAGCTTAACCATCGGAATGGCCGTCAAGGCTGACGGGATTAACCACCAGATACTGCCCATTACTTGGACCCCGCCTTGTCGGACCCGTCCTTTTCATCGCCGGGCAGGATGTATTCGGCCCCCTCCCATGGCGACATGAAATCAAACTGCCGGTACTCCTGAACCAGCGTCACTGGCTCATAAACCACCCGCTTTTCGGCCTCGTCATAGCGGACTTCGGTATAGCCGGTGGTCGGGAAATCCTTGCGCAAAGGATGACCGCGAAAACCGTAATCCGTCAGGATGCGCCGCAAATCCGGGTGGCCGGAAAACAGGATGCCGAACATGTCGAACACTTCGCGTTCGAACCAGTTGGCGGATGGGTGCACTTCGGTGATCGACGGCACCATATCGTCTTCGCGGATCGCCATACGCAGACGGATGCGGTGATTTTGGTACATCGACAGGAAATGATAGACCACGTCAAACCGCTTGGCGCGTTCGGGGTAATCCACGGCGGTGATATCAATCAACGACGAGAATTTGCAGGTCTGATCACTTTTCAGGAACTCGACAAACCCGCCGATATTGGCCGGGGCGGCGTCGATGGTCAGCTCGCCATGGGTCACGTCCCAGGCCAGCACACAATCGGGGCGCTTCAGCTCGATATGGGCGCCCAGTTCTTTTAGTGCTTCGCTCATCGTACAGTCTCCATCCACGCGCGGGTCATCGCACGATTGTCCCCGTGCGGCGGATTTTGCGTTGCAGCTGCAACAACCCGTATAATAGCGCCTCGGCGGTCGGTGGGCAGCCGGGGACATAGATGTCGACCGGCACAATCCGGTCACAGCCGCGCACCACGGAATAGCTGTAATGGTAATAGCCGCCGCCATTGGCGCAGGACCCCATGCTCATCACATAGCGCGGTTCCGGCATCTGGTCGTAGACCTTGCGCAGCGCCGGGGCCATCTTGTTGGTCAGCGTGCCAGCCACAATCATCAGATCCGACTGGCGCGGGGATGCGCGTGGCGCAATGCCAAAGCGTTCGGCATCATAGCGCGGCATCGATGTGTGCATCATCTCGACCGCGCAGCAGGCCAGACCAAAGGTCATCCAGTGCAACGACCCGGTGCGGGCCCAGTTGATCATGTCCTCGGTCGAGGTCATCAGGAAGCCTTTGTCCTGCAACTCGGCGTTCAGGGCCTTGGTGGCGACGTCTTTGTCGCCGCCTGCCTTGGCCGGGATGGACAGACTGTTGGTGTCTACTCCCATTCCAGGGCCCCCTTCTTCCATTCATAGGCAAAGCCGATGGTCAGAACGCCCAGGAACACCATCATCGACCAGAACCCAACCATGCTGACATCCTTGAACGCGACGGCCCAGGGGAACAGAAAGGCGATTTCCAGATCAAAAATGATAAACAGGATCGACACCAGATAGAACCGGACATCGAACTTCATCCGCGCATCATCGAACGCGTTGAACCCGCATTCATAGGCGCTCACCTTTTCCGGGTCCGGATTGCGCACCGCCAAAACAACGGCGGCCAGAATCAGGATGATCCCCAGCGCAGTCGCAACTGCGATAAAAATCAAAATTGGGAGGTACTCCCGCAACATCTCTTCCACGAGCGGCTCCTTTTTTGCGCGCCGGGACAGGCGCACCGTCAATTGGCGTGTTGACCTGCAGCTTTCTCTACCCCTGCCACCCCACAGGGTCAACGGGGGCAACGACATTCCCCAGAGCAGAATCGCCGCAGGGCAGCATTTTACGGTGACATTTCAAAATAATTATGTGCCCCGGGCCTACAAAAGCACGGGTAAGAGAACAGGTCGAAATTTGGGCAAGGATTCGAGTCGCGCGTCGCGTTACCCAAGTCCCAAAACATCACATTACCCCGGCGGGTCTGTGTCGCGTCCGCCGTTAGCAGCAATCGAGCAATAAGTTAGGCGCGTGTTGGGCCTGCGTTGCATTTGTGCTTTTAGATAAAATCGAAATCATCTGCAGTGATCTTGTTGACCGAGACGCCTTTCAGAAAAATATCGGTCCCGCCATCCAGCGTCACAAGAGTGCCGTTGCCCTGCCCGACCACGGTGGTTTTGGCGAATTTGCTGCCATCTATGGTCAGAACATCCACGCCATCCTGAAAATCGACAATCACGTCGCGCCCTTCGGATTTGGTGCCGGAAAAGTCAAAACTTTCCGCCCCCGCGCCGCCCTTCAGCTTGTCGTTTCCGCGACCGCCCGTCAGAACATCTTTGCCGTTGCCCCCTGTCAGAACGTCCAGCCCTTTACCGCCGATCAAAGTGTCACCCTGCTTGCCACCAACAAGATGATCACTGCCCTTCCCGCCGATCAACAAATCATGGCCGCGCCCACCAATTAGCGTGTCATCGCCCTTAAAACCGGACAGGTCATCATCCCCATCCCGCCCCTTGATCACGTTATTGGCGCCCGATCCAGTCAGTTCGTCGTCTCTGTTCGTTCCAACAATCAAAGAAAGATCTATTTCACCAAATGTACCCGGCATCAGCTGAAATTCACTATCCAAAGCGCTCGTATCCACGGCACTGACTGGCAGCATCAATACATCTCCAGCTCCGGCAACAAACTGGCTCTTTGCCTCGGCAAAAGTGCTTACCGGCGATGGCTCATAGGACATATTATTGGATCGGAAAAACTCGTTCAGTTCCAGTTCCATTTCGGTGCCTGTGACAACAATCACGACAGCGCTGTCCAGATCTGTCGGCAGGCTAACGCCCAGATAACTATGAACGACAAACGCGAATGGACCTGTGAGAAATTCACCTTCGGTCAATTCTAAAATTCCAGGGATCGCAGAATTACTTCACATCCCTTTTGCGTTTTTCGTACTGTGATTATAGCGTCGAAACAAAGCAGCCTTCGCTCGACAATGGCCCCTGTCATGAATGGCAGTCAATATGTACCGGAGAGATGTATTTGCCAATAATCTATGTTTCGGTCATCTTCCAAGGCGGTGATTTCTTGGAAAAGAATGCTGCAATGCCGTCGACGGCCTCATCTGTTTCCCAGCGTGACACCAGTGCCGCGATCGTGTGATCAATCACCGCGTCGTCTATCTGCGGCCCCAGTTCGCGCACCAATTGCTTGGCTGCGGCAACGGCGCCGGGCGCGCAACTAAGATAAGGCAGCACTTCGGCCTCGACAGCCGCCGCCAGATCCTCGGCCGGAACTGCCCGCGCCAACAACCCCAGATCGACCGCCTCAGCCGCGCCAAATACCCGGCCCGACATGAACACCCGCCGCGCCCGCGCCTCGCCCATGCGCGCCACCACATATGGACCGATTGTGGCCGGGATGATCCCCAACCGGGTCTCGGTCAGCCCCATCTTCAGATGATCCGCCCCCACAACCACATCGCAAACACAAGCCATGCCGACACCACCGCCAAAAGCATTGCCCTGCACCGCGCCGATCAGCGGCTGCGGCAAAGTGTTCAACGCCTGCAACATCTCGGCCAACTTGCGGGCCTCAGCAAAGCGCACCTCGGACGCGGCCGCCATCTGCTGCTGCATCCACGCCAGATCGCCACCGGCGCAAAACGTTTTGCCAGCCCCGGTCAGCACCACGACCCGCACCGCGGCGTCCGCAGCCAGATCAGCGGCCACAGCGGTCAGCTCGGATATCATCTGCGCCGATAACGCATTGTGCTTTTCCACCCGGTTCAACATCAGCGTCGCAACCCCGCGCGCATCTATGTTGACGCTTAACGTCTCAACCATCCCACACCCTCTCGCAAAAAATTCTTACCAAGAATTTTGCCAATATTTTTATGTAAAAATCTTATCTCACCCGGCCCGCATCGCGCGCGCCATGTCTGCGGCCTCGTTCAGCACGGCAATATCCAGCCCGGTTTTGTATCCCAGCCGGTCCAGATGCGCCGCCACGGCCTCGGTCGCCACATTGCCTTCGGCCCCCGGCGCAAACGGGCAGCCGCCAAGGCCGCCAACCGCGCTGTCAAATACCCGCACGCCCAGCGCCAAGGATGCGTCGATATTGTCCAGCGCCCGCCCGGAGGTGTCGTGGAAATGTCCCGCCAACCGTCCCACCGGCACCCGGTCGCGCACCGCCAGCAACATCCGCGCGATACTGTCTGGCGTGGCATTGCCCAACGTGTCGCCCAGCGATACCTCGTAACAGCCCAGTCCAAACAACCGGTCGGCGACCTCGGCCACCTTGTCTGGCGACACCGGCCCGTCATAGGGGCAATCGGTGACGCAAGACACATAGCCCCGCACCGGCAGATCAATATGGCGCGCCGCTTTCAGCACCGGGATAAACCGCTGGATAGACTCCTCGATCGTTGCGTTGATATTGGCCTTGGAAAACCCTTCGCTGGCCGAGGCAAACACCGCAATCTCATCGGTCTTGGCCGCCAGTGCGTCTTCATAGCCGCGCATATTCGGCACCAGCGCACCATAACGCACCCCCGCCACGCGGGTGATTCCGTTCAGAACAGCGCCACTGCCCGCCATCTGCGGCACCCGTTCTGGATTGACGAAACTGGCCACTTCGATGCGGCTGAACCCGGCGCGGCTCAGACAATCAACCAGCGCCACCTTTTCCGCCACCGGTATTTCACGCGCCTCGTTCTGCAAACCGTCGCGCGGCCCCACCTCAAATATTTCGACTCGCTCGTCCATCTATCCAACCTCCCTCTATTTTTCTTGTATCAAATACTCAAAACCCCCCCGCCGCCACAGGCAATTGCGTCAAAGGTCAATCGCCTCCAGCCGCACCAACGCCGCCCCGGCCTCGACCTGCGCGCCCGCTTCAGTCAAAACTTCGGCGACAATGCCGTCGCGCGCCGCCAACAGGGCATGTTCCATCTTCATCGCTTCCAGCACCGCCAACCGGTCACCAGCGGCCACCGCCTGCCCGGCAGAGGCATAGACTGCCTTGACCAGCCCCGGCATCGGCGCCACCACTCTATTGCCATCCCCTATGGTCGAGGCCTCGCGGTCCAGAGGGTCGACCACCTCAAAGCGATAACCATTGCCCCAGAACACCGTCACCGTATTGCCCGCCCGGGCCACCCGCGCCTGCACCTTGGTGTCATCGACCCACCAATTGCCATCACGCTGTGCCACGGTATGGGCGGTATCGCCCAAGGACACTGTAAAGTCGCCGGGTCCGTTCACCGTCACCTGTGCGGAAATTTCTTCGTCCAGATGCAGCAGCGCAACCTGATGCGCCAGTGGCACCCATTGGGTGAACCCGTCCAGGGCATTAGCCTGCCGCCACAATCCCAGGGCTGCCAACGCAGCGATAGAGCGCGCCTTGGAGCAGGCCACCGGCGCCGGGGTCAGCGCGTCAATCTCGCGGCCAATCAGCCCGGTGTCCATGTCCCCGGCGACAAAATCCGGCTGGGCCGCCAGCGCGCTGAGGAAGGAAATATTTGTGACCAACCCGCCGACATCCGTCCCGCGCAACGCACGTTCCAGCTGGTTCAGCGCCGCGCCCCTTGTGGGGCCATGCACTGTCAGCTTGGCGATCATCGGATCATACCAGGGGCTGATCGTGTCCCCGGCGCGCACGCCACTATCGGCGCGACAGCCTGCGGGGAATTCCAGATGGGTCAGCGTGCCGGTGGCGGGCAGAAAGCCCTTTGGCACGTCCTCGGCATAAAGCCGCGCCTCAAAGGCGTGGCCGGTGATGGTCAGATCGTCTTGTTTGGCAGGCAGCGCTTCGCCTGCGGCGACGCGCAATTGCCATTCCACCAGATCGACGCCAGTGATTGCCTCGGTCACCGGGTGTTCCACCTGCAGGCGGGTGTTCATTTCCATGAACCAGAACCGATCCGCGCGCAGCCCGTCGCTGGCATCAACGATGAATTCCACCGTACCCGCCCCCGCATAACCAATCGCCTCGGCGGCACGCACGCCCGCCCGGCCCATGGCGGCGCGCATTTCTTGCGTCATGCCGGGCGCAGGGGCCTCTTCGATCACTTTCTGATGGCGGCGTTGCAGCGAACAGTCACGTTCGAACAGATGTACGGCATTGGTGCCGTCACCGAATATCTGGATTTCAATGTGGCGCGGTTTGGAGACGAATTTTTCCACCAAGACGTCGGAATTGCCAAACGCGTTGGTCGCCTCGCTGCGCGCGCTTTCCAACGCGTCGGCAAAATCTGCCGGGTCTTCGACCAGCCGCATCCCCTTGCCGCCGCCCCCCGCGACGGCCTTGATCAGCACTGGATAGCCGATGGTATCGGCAGCCCCCGACAGATGTTCCGGGTCCTGGTTTTTGCCGTGATAGCCGGGCACCACTGGCACGCCTGCTTTTTCCATCAGCACCTTGGCGGCATCTTTCAGCCCCATAGCGCGGATTGCGTCCGCCGAGGGGCCGATGAACTTGAGGCCCGCGGCCTCAACTGCATCCACAAAATCCGGATTTTCCGACAGAAAGCCATAACCGGGGTGGATCGCCTGCGCGCCACTGTCCAGTGCCGCCTGAATGATCACGTCGCCTTTCAGGTAGCTATCTGCCGGGGCCGACCCACCAATATGCACGGCCTTGTC
>JBLINN010000204.1:0-8127 GCA_047639325.1 Paracoccaceae bacterium
GTGCAGGCCGAGTTGCTGAACCTGCTGGCCGATCTGCGCCAGCAACGGCAGCTGACCTATCTGATGGTGTCGCACAACCTGGCCGTTGTGGCGCATATGTGCGACGAGATCGCGGTGATGCAAAACGGCGAGATTGTCGAGGTGATGGGCGTGAAAGAGATGCGCGCGCTGGACCCTGTTCACGCCTATACCCGCCATCTGCTGGAAAGCTCGATTGGCTATAAGCCAGTCGAAGATTTGATCGCCGAGGTCTGACGGGACTCTTCTTCGCCCGGGTCGCAAAGCGGCCCGGGCGGCGCCCGACCCTCCCCACGGGAAGGCGCATTCGCACCCTCCCAGAGTCAGGCGCTGCCCTTTGTCAGGAGAGCAGGCACAATACTCAGGCGATGCTTTCCATCGTCTTGATCCCGGCAATGCCGCCCAGCACGATAAAGAGGAAGGTCAGGATCGACCCTACCGCCAGCGTGGAAAACCCAGTCATCCCCTGCCCCACGGTGCAGCCCAGCGCCAGCACGCCGCCAACCCCCATCAGCACCGCGCCAAACATGTTGCGCAGCGTGTCGGATGTGTCGGCGAATGTCGTCAGGTGGAACCGACCTGAACTGACCGCCCCCAGGAACCCACCCAGCAGTGCGCCAATGGTGGTCACCACGCCAAACCCCGGCGCGCCCAGCGCGGTAAAGCGCATCGCATAATCCAGCGTGTCGCCGGTGGGCCGCACATAAGACAGCGATATCAGCTGCACCGGCACATCGGCGAAATCATCATGGGCCAACCCGGTCAGCGCCCAGCCAGCCACTACACATAACCCAATGCCCAGCCCCGCCGCCAAATGCGTCGCAGAGGTCCGGAAACCGGCATCCATCAGGCAATAGATCAATATGGCCCCGGCAACGCCCACCACGGCAATTGTCGATGCCGTAGCAGCACTGAACGAGGTCAGGGCGGCCAGCACGTCCCCCAGCCCTTGCGACTGCAGCCCCATACCGGCCAGATCCAGCGTCGGCGCGGTAAACAGGCTGACCCGCAACGGCCCGATCAACCCGCCGATGGTCATGTAGGACACAATGCCGGTGATCAGCAGAACCATCACCGACCGCAGATCACCCCCACCTGCGCGCACCAGATTGCGGCTTAGACAGCCACCCGCAAACACCATGCCAAAGCCAAACAGCAGCCCGCCGACGATGTTGGCCCCCCAAGTCAGGCTGGGCGCCAGATACATGGTCTGGGACATTTCAGCGATGCCCAGGCTTTGCAGAACCGCAACGCCAATGATCGCCACCGCCCCGGCCAACAACCAGGACCGGAACCGCCGGTAATCGCCAAAGCTGAGGATGTCGGAAATCGATCCCATCGTGCAGAAATTGGTCTTGAACACGATATAACCAAACACCAGGCCAATCAGAAACCCACCCCAGCCAATGTAAAACGCCGCCGACTCGACCACGGCTTCTTTCCAAAGATCAATCATATCCCTGCCCCTCCCTGCCCCTTAGTGGTCTACTGCCAATCTAGGGCTTGCGCCGGTTGCAAAATCAAACATAAGCATATCCGCTTTTGTAGTCTGCAAAAAAATCGGGCATCCAGATGTTTTGGCAGGCAAATCACCCGTCGCCGTCGCCCCTGACCACAGCGCGGTTCCCTGCGCCATCCAGCGCGCGCACAGCCCATTACATATTGTTCACTTGACCCGGCGGGCTTTTTGTATTCAATTATGCTAATATGAACTATCAAAACGTGTTTCCGGAGGGGAGAAAGAAGTGCTGGACAACGGAGAACTTGAAAACGCTAAGAGCATGTCAATCATCGTGACCAAAGGGTCACTGGACTGGGCGTATCCACCGTTCATCCTGGGCACCACAGCTGCGGCAATGGATGTGAACGTGACGATGTTTTTCACATTCTACGGCCTGCCGCTGCTCAAGAAAAAGCTGAACATGAAGTTCACTCCATTGGGCAATGCTGCGATGGAAATGCCGATGATGGGTGGCCATATGGCGATGCCCAACCTGCTTTCCGTGATGCCCGGCGTTGGCGGCATGGCTGGCAAGATGATGAAGAACCTGATGGCCAAAAAGGGCGTCGCGTCAATCGAGGAACTGCGCGAAGCTGCCATCGAAAGCGATGTGCGGATGATCGCCTGCCAGATGACGCTGGACCTGTTCGAATACTCCAAGGATGACATGATCGACGGGGTCGAACTGGGCGGGGCCGCAACCTATATGGAAAGCGCGCTGAAGTCCGACATCAACCTGTTCATCTGACGCAACAGACCACACCCTGCGTGGGTTGCGGCGAACACAGCATCTAACAAAGCGATTTCAGTCCTGATTTCGCTGATAAGGAAATACTGATATGGCCGACCAAGTATTGAACGCAGAAGGGCTGAACTGCCCGCTTCCGATCCTCAAGGCAAGGAAAGCGCTGAAAACGTTGTCTTCTGGCCAGGTTCTGGAAATCCGGTCGACTGACCCCGGGTCGGTTGCTGATTTTCAGGCGTTCTGCAATCAGACCGGCAACGAGCTGCTTAGCTCGTCCTCCGAAGGCGACATCTATAAGTTTGAGATCAAACGCTCCTGATCTCTGCGCAGACCACTAACAGAAAACCCGCCAACCCAGCGGGTTTTTTGCGTTCCAATCTAAAGACGCGCACTGCCATGTCAGTTGGGAACCGGAAAATTTCAAATTTTCCGACCCGATTTCTTTGAAAGAAATCGAATACCGATTGATGGGCCAGCGTCCGTTTACCGGTTAGGCATCCCGGCACTGCCAGACAAATTCCAGAAAATGCGGCACCCAGGGGAATTCGGCGCTGTTGCGCAGATGGCAGAACGCCGCAACCGTGTTGCCCGTCACAATCGCGTCCCGCCCCCCATCAATGCCAAACCCGCGCTGTATATCGCGCGCATATCGCGTGTCCTCGGGCAGCCCTTCAATACTGGCATAATGAAACTCATGCGCCCGAATGCTGACCCCCGGATGCCCCCAGAGATGCGCCTCGGTATTGGCAAACCGCGCATATCCCCGCCCCTGCGGGCGCGCATGCATCACGGCAGCACCGGGGATCACGCCGACCATCGCACAGGTTTCGCCCTGCCAGGACAGGCTGTCACATAGATACATCAAGCCACCGCATTCCGCATAACAAGGCAAGCCGCTCTGCAATGCCGATTTGATTTGCCCGCGCAGCGAGACATTCGCCGACAACTCCTGCATCCGAACCTCGGGGAAACCGCCGCCAATGAACAACCCGTCCAGATCGGGGAAATCCGCGTCGTGGATGGCGTCAATAAACACCAATTCCGCCCCGGACTTTTCAAAGGTTTCCAGATCATCCGGGTAATAAAACCCAAACGCCGCGTCCCGGATCACCCCGATGCGCAGCCCTGGCCCCACCGGCGCCGGTGCGGATTCAATAATTGGCTGATCCGCCAGATCATGCGCGCTGTGGGCGATGGCGCGCACCTGCGCCATATCAACCGAGCGCCCGACGATATCCGCAAATCCGGCAATCAGGTCATCCCGGCGCGACAACTCTGCCGGGGTGGTCAGGCCCAAATGCCGCTCGCCGATCTCCAGCGCCGGGTCGCGCCAGACTGACCCGACAACCGGCAGATCGGTATAGGTTTCCACCGCCTGACGCAGCTTGCCCTCGTGACGCGCGCCGCCGACCTTGTTCAGGATAACGCCGCCGATGGTCACCTCTGGGTCAAAATTCTGATAGCCCAGCAACAAGGGCGCAATGCCCCGCGTCATGCCCAGCGTGTCGATCACCAGGATCACCGGCAGCCCCAACAGCTTGGCCAGTTCCGCGTTGCTATCCGAACCATCTGTCTGCAGCCCGTCAAACAGCCCCTTGTTGGCCTCGACCAGCGACAGACCGCGCGCGCGCGACTGAAAAAACGGCGTGATACATTCCCGCCGCATCGCGTTGAAATCGAGATTGTAACAGGGATGGCCCGATGCGGCCGCCAGCCACATCGGATCAATATAATCCGGGCCTTTCTTAAAGGTGCCAATGTCATCGCCTGCGGTATGAAGCGCCGCCACCAGCCCGGTTGAAATCACCGTTTTTCCAGATGATTTATGCGCTGCAGCAATCATGAACCGGGGGCGGGCCGTCATGCCCGATCCGTCAGGAAATCCCTGTTCCGGGCATCCCAGACGCCCTGCGCCATAGTTTCGGCCTCGGACATTGACCCGGCCTTACCCATGGCGCGCAGCGTCACCGCGATGGTCCCGACAATCGACGTCAGTGCATAAGGATCATTCATGTCGCCGCGCCAGACCTTGGTCAGGTTGGCGATATCCATTACCTCATCCGCGGGCTGGTGCGGCTGGTCCAGCAGGGCGGGCCAGGTCTCCACCACCGGTTCTTCCCGGCCTACGGTCATCCACACCTGTGTCGGCTTGTTGGGACGACGCTCAATCTCGCCGCCCTCACCACGAAACACCGCCATGCGTGGCTGATCCAGCAGTTGCGCGGCCCCGGCGTGGATATCCATGAACCCGCGATGGAAAATCCCCTGCATCATCGTGGTCGCGTTGAACGGGTTCAGCATCCGTGAAAACGAATGCACCGGCGAGCGCAGGCCAAGGATCGGGCGCAGGTCAATCAGGCGACGCAACGTGGGGCTCAGCACCTCTAGCGGCACATAGCCAAAGCTGTGCTCGCGGATATGCTGTGCCGCCTCTGGCAGGCTGGCCGCAATCGGAAAGCCCAACGCCTCAAGCACCTCGCGCGTATACAGCCGCCCCGGCGTGTGCCCTTCGGTGCCATGCATCAGCACCTTGTACCCGGCATTGACCAGCGCCAGAACGCTAAGAATATTCCACGGCAGTTGGATGCGTTTACCGGCATAAGACGACCAGTCGATATCGACCGGCGGCAGGTCGGCGGGAATGTCCATCGTGGCACGGGTGCCCAGAACAAACCCGGCGATTTCCTCGGGCGCTTCTTCCTTCAGCCGCAACAGCATCAGGAACGCACCAATCTGTTCCGGCAGGGCCTGCCCCCGCAGGATCATCTCCATCGCTTCGCGGGATTCCTCCAGCGTCAAGTGGCGTTGTTTGGTCTTGCCGCGACCAAGGATCGCCACAAACTTGGAAAAGGGATGTGGTTCTAGCGCCATTCAGGGTCTCGTTTCAACGGTTCAGGCCAACATTGGCATCCGACAGGTTGGTTGGCAAAATCCGCAGGATTTTTGCGCCCAACCCGGTGACAAACAGGGCAATCGCCAAACCACCCAGTCCCAGCAAAACCTCTGGCAGGCGCGGGCTGTAACTGGCGACCGTGCCGTCGAAGAAACTGCTGGAAACCTCATAGCCCGGGAACACCGGCATCGGAAAGGCCTGCCCGCCAATCACGATCACATAAAGCTGGGCAAACGCCCCCATCACCACCAGAACCGAGGCCACAACCGGCGCTTTCGGCGATTTGCCAAATGTTGGGTGGAACAGCACCATCAGCGGCGCGAGGCCGCCAATAAATACCTGGCCGACCCAGAACAGGGTGGTGATAGTGCCGCCTGCCGTCAGCGTGAAGATTTCAAACGCGCGATGCTCGGCCGCGTAAAGGTTGGTCAGGTGGCGCACAGCGGTGAAATACAGCACGGCGGCGACAAAGATCGCCAGCAACCGGCCCAGACGCAGCATCAGCAGATCGCCAAACGGCCGGTGACCCAGACGGCACAGGGTTGTCACCACCAGAATGAACATCGCCAGCCCAAACGAGAATGACATCGCGATAAACATCGGTGCCATGATCGCCGCATCATAGCCGGGACGCGCCACCAGCCAGCCAAAGATCGACCCGGTGCCGGTGGTCAGCGCCAGACGCCACACGAAGGCCAGCGTGCCTGCTTTGCGCACCCGCGAATAGGGAATGCCAATGGTCATCTGGGCAAACAGGTACAGCGCGACCACGCCCAGAAACCCGGTATAAAGGAAGATGTTCCAGGCAAATATTGACCTGAAATTATAGGTGGTCATCGCCACGATAATCCGATCCGGTCGCCCCAGATCCAGCACCAGAACTGCCAACCCGCCAACCAGCAACGCCATCGCCAACAGGGCGGAAAGCCGCGCCAGCGGTTTGTAATCCGTCTGGTCAAACACCGAAACGATTGAGGCCACGTTCAGCGCGCCCGAGGCTGCCACAATCAGAAAGATCGCAAACACATGCGGCAGGCCCCAGACGACCTGATTGTTCATGCCGGTCACGATATGTCCGTAATGTTCCACATAAAAGAACGACCCCAACGCCGCCGCGATGAACGCCACCAGCGTTATCGCCGCGCCCCAAACGGGTTTTGTTGCCCTGATTTCCCGATAGATTGTCCGTTCCATGATGCAGATACCTTTCAGAGACCGGAATACCGGACGCCAGGATTAAGATCGAGATCGGGGCGCAGCGCCACGGACTGATACTCGGCCAGCCGCTTTGCAATGTCGCTTTGCGGGTCTTTCAGATCACCAAAGATGATCGCGCCATAGCCGGTGGCCTCGCAGGCCTCGACGCAGGCGGGCCTGCCGCCCTTGTCCACCCGGTGCACACACAGGGTACAGCTTTCGACCGTCCCCTGCCCGCGGGGCGCGTGGCTTTTCTGATTGTTCACTGGTTCATGCACGAATGACCGCGCCTTGAACGGGCAGGCCATCATGCAATAGCGGCAACCGATGCAGGTGTGTTTATCTACCAGAACAATGCCGTCTTCACGCTTGAACGACGCGCCCGTGGGGCAGACGTCAACGCAGGGCGGGTCCTCGCAATGCTGGCACATCATCGGCATCGTCACTTCGCGCCCGGTTTCGGTGTTGTTCAGTGTGATCTTGCGGATCCACTGCACATCGGTTTCGGCGTTGCCGTTGCCCTTCCAGCCATTTTCAGTCGAACAGGCGGACACGCAGGCCGAACAATCGGATGCGCATTTATTGGCGTCAATCAACAGGCCCCAGCGTTTGCCCGCATCGGCCTTGGCCTCGGCAGGCGATCCGCCAAACGCAATCAACGTCACGCCGGGCGCCAGCGTGGCCGTGGCCACAGCCGCGCCACTGCGCAGGAAATCCCGGCGGCTGATATCAGCGCCTTTTTGGGAAGTATCGGGGTTCATGTCAGTCATTTCCCTGGCTCTCCCTGTGTGATGCCGTCCTGCCCAACCTGCCGCAGATAGGCGATAATGCTGGTCCCGTCTTCGTCCTGCGACCGGGATTGAGGCAAGGTCGCGGCATGCGCGGCGCCCTCATCTACCCCGTCCGGGGTGGAGCGGTGGCACATAAAACAATCGACCTTGACGGCCACGTAATCATGGCAGGACCGGCAAAAATGCTGGTCACTTTCATAAGTAACAATCGTGCCAGCAGCATCCTTGGCGGCGTGGCAGTCAAAACAGCTTTTCAGACTTGCCCCAATCTCGCGGTCGCCGTCGCGCGTCGTCAGGTTCCGGTCATGCTGCATCAGATGCATATGGTTGCGGCGCCAGTATTCGTTGCCCTCGGGGTGCGGCTCACCGGTGGCCTTGGGGATGTCCGGCAGCAACGATGACCGTTCCTGCGCCTGTGCAGGCGACATCCCCGCAATCAGCAGGGCAAAGACCAGTAAAAGCCGTGGCATGATTACTCTCCAAGTCCCATCTTGATATAGCCGCTGGGGCAGACATCGGCACAGATATGGCACCCGATACAGGCGTTGTAATCAGTATAGACATAGCGCCCGACGGTGCGGTCCGCCTTGTTGACCCGGTGCACCGCATCCTGCGGGCAGAAGATCACGCAATTGTCGCATTCCAGGCACATGCCGCAGGACATGCACCGCTCGCCCTCTTTCTTGGCCTGTTCTTCGGAGAACCCGATGATCCGCTCTTCGAAATTGCCCAGAACCGCGTCATTTTCGATATGCACCTCGTCGCGCACCTCGCGCGGGACGAAATTGAAATGCGCCTTGAACAGCTCGTCATGTGGGATGATCTGTGCCGAACTGCGATCTTCGTAATTGTGAATGGCATAGGACGCATCATCGGTGCCGCGCGCCTGGATGTGGTCATAGCCAGTTGGCGTATGATCGCGCTGCTGCAATTCGTCCAGCAGGTTGAAATGATGCACATCCACCTTGGGGCGTTTTTCAAT
>JBLINN010000205.1:0-8064 GCA_047639325.1 Paracoccaceae bacterium
GGTTTATTAAACACACCCGCGGGGGGGGCGGCGCGTACGGCGGCGGCGCCGCCACCGGCGTCAGCCGGGTCCTTTGCGGATGTTATCCGGCAGCCATGTGGCCAGTTCGGGGAACAGGATCAGCACAAACACCATCAGCACCATGATCAGGAACATCGGAAAGGCGGCGCGCGCGATAAAGCCCATCTCGTGGTTGGTCATGCCCTGCAACACAAACAGGTTAAACCCAATCGGCGGGGTGATCTGCGCCATTTCCACAACGACAACGATGAAGATGCCAAACCAGATCAGGTCAATCCCCGCCTGCCGCACCATCGGTTCCACCACCGCCATGGTCAGCACCACCGACGAAATCCCGTCCAGGAACATCCCCAGCACGATGTAAAACACCAACAACACCATCAGCAGCTGAAACTTGGTCAGCTCAAACTGCGCAATCAAATCCGCCAGCCCGCGCGGCAGGCCGGTAAAGCCCATCGACAGCGACAGGAACGACGCCCCAGCCAAGATCAGCGCGATCATCGCACTGGTGCGGGTGGCCCCCATCAGGCTTTCGCTAAACGTGCTCCAGGTCAGTGATCCCTGCCCCGCCGCCAACACCAGCCCGCCGATCACCCCAAACGCCGCCGCCTCGGTTGCGGTGGCATAGCCCAGATACATCGATCCGATCACCACCGAAATCAGCAGGAACACCGGGATCAGGAACCGCGAATTGGCCACTTTCTCGCCAAAGCTCATCGGGTCTTCGGGTTTGGGATGCCAGTTGCTGGACAGCCGCGAGGTGACGGCCACATAGGCCATGAACATCGTCGCCAGAAACAACCCCGGCAGGATACCGGCAAAGAACAGTTTGGAGATGCTTTCGTTAATCGTCACGCCGTAAACGATCAGCGTCAGCGACGGCGGGATCATCAGCCCCAGCGTTGCCGCCCCCGCCAAAGTGCCGATAATCATCGACTCGGGGTATTCGCGGCGGCGCAGTTCCGGGATCGACATTTTGCCAACCGTGGTCAGTGTGGCCGCCGATGATCCGGACACAGCGGCAAACACCGTACAGCCGACGATATTGGTATGCACCAACCCGCCCGGCAATTTTGCCAGCCACGGGGCAAGGCCGCGAAACATGTCTTCGGATAATCGCGTTCGGAATAATATCTCGCCCATCCAGATGAACAGCGGCAGCGCCGTCAGCGTCCAGGACGACGACGATGTCCAGACGGTGGTCAACATCACGTCGCCCACCGGGCGCGCGGTAAACAGCTCCATCCCGACCCAGGCGACGCCCATCAGGGCCAACCCGACCCAAACGCCGGTGCCCAGCAACAGGAACAACACAAACAGGAACAGGATGATGATCGAAAGATCTTCCATGGCGCTATTCCCCAAAGCTCTGGTCGACCAGATCGCGTTGAATGCGATGGTCGCCAGTGACAAATAATTGAACCAGATGATCGGTCAGCGCGATGGCAAACACCACGGCGCCAAACAGCATCACTGATTGCGGCATCCACAGGGCAGTTTTGTCCTGCCCCTGGCTGATGTCGTTGAATTTCCACGACCAATAGACAAATTTCTGCGCGTAATAGACAAAGTACCAGGCAATCACGGCGCCAATGCCAAAACACCAGATGTTCAGCACCCGCCGCGCCTTTGGCCCAACCGCGTTCACCAGAATCGACACCCGGATATGGGCGCCGCGGTTCAGGGCGTTGGCAAAGGCCAGAAAGCTGGCCGAGGCCATGGCGTATCCGGCATAATCCGGCGCGCCGGGGAATACCTCGCCGGTCCAACGGGCCACCATCTGAATGACGATCAGCGACAGGATGGCGACCAGACAGAGGGCCGCCAGAATTCCCGAGGTCAGATACAGCCCATCAAGGCCCTTTCGAAGCATATTGGTCATCGTCATCTCCCAAAGAGGGCAACATCGGGCCGTGAAAACCGCGGTCGCCGTGGCGAACAAAGGACGCCAAGATGGCATCGACTTTGGCCTAAGTGGTTTGGGTGGCCCGGGCGAAAAACCTGTCGCCCGGGCCGGTTTGCCTTACTTCATGCCCATGAAGGCATCGACAATCGCCTGACCCTGCTCGCCCGAGGCTTCAAGCCATTCGGCGGTCATGGTCTTGCCGATCTCGCGCAGCTCGGCCTGCAGTAATTCGCTGGCCGGACCAACAGTCATGCCGCCATCGCGCAGACCTTGCAGGGTGAAACCAGTATATTCCTTGGCGCGCCACGTGCCGGCATATTCGGCGATTTCGGCACAGGCAGTGACAACCGCCTTGCTGCTGTCGGACACGCCGGACCACACTTCGGAATTCACCATGATATAGTTGCGCGGCAACCAGGCATCGACCGCGTAGAAATAGCTCAGCGATTCCCAGACCTTACGATCATATCCGGTAGACCCGGACGACACCATGGATTCCGCAACACCGGTGGCAAATGCCTGACTGATTTCAGCCGCCTCAATCGTTACTGGCAACATGCCGGTCAGCTCTGCCAGACGCGCGGTGGCGTTGTTGTAGCTGCGGAACTTGATGCCCGCCATATCGGCAACAGACGTCACCTCGTTCTTGAAATACAAACCCTGCGGCGGCCATGGCACCGAATAAAGCAGCGTCAGGTTCTGGTCCGACAGCACGGTTTCCAGCGTCGGCTTGGCGGCTTTCCACAGCTTGGCCGCGTCATCAAACGAGGTCGCCAGGAACGGCACGGAATCGACGCCAAAGATCGCGTCTTCGTTCTGGTGGCCGGACAACAGGCGTTCGCCAATTGGCACCTGACCGGTCTGGATGGCGCGTTTGATCTGGGCACCGGGGAACAGCGATCCCGACGGGTGGGTGACAATTTCGATGTCGCCGCTGGTGCCGGTGGTCACGCATTTGGCGAATTCCGCACCGGTGGCGGAGTGAAAGTTGGACCCGGAATAGGCCATCGGCATATCCCATTTGTCAGCCATCGCAGGTGCGACGGATGCGGCGGTCAAAGCGGTTGCCGCCAGAAGATGTGTCATTTTTTTCATTGATTATTTCCCTTGTTGGTTGGTCTTGGATCGTTTCGTTTTAGGACCGGGTTGTCCCCCCGGTATGTCCCGCAGACTTGGCAAAGCGTGCGGGAGAATAGGGTTTCAAGTCAACATTGGGCTTGCGCCCGGCAATCAGTTGCGCCAGCAAACGCCCGGTTTTTGGGCCCCCCGTCAGGCCCACATGGTGATGGCCAAACCCGGTAAAGGCGCCTTTCAGCCCTGGCACCGCGCCAATCACCGGAATCGAATCCGCAGGCGCGGGTCGGTGCCCCATCCATTCAGTGATATGCGAATATTTCAGCCCCGGCAGCGCGGCCAGCCCGTTCTTTTTCAGCAATTCAAACGGCGCGCGCGATGGCCCGGCCTTAAGCCCGCCAAATTCCACCACCCCGGCCAGTCGCAACCGGCCCTCCATCGGGGTGGCCACAAACTTACCCGAGGCGACCATGACAGGCGAGCGGGGCATGAACGATGGGTCCCAGAATTCGATGTGATAACCGCGCTCGGCCTCTAGCGGCACGGTCAGCCCCAGCTTTTTTGCCAAAGGCCCCGACCAGACACCCGTCGCGACCACCACAGCATCGCAGGGGATGGTTTCGCTGGTGGTGCGCACCCCGGTCACCTGACCGTTTTCGCGGGCAAAATCCTGGATGTTGGCCTTGATGATCCGCCCACCCTGGCGTTCCATATGGGCGGCCAGATCGCGCACATATTGCCCCGGATCGGTGATGCGGCCATGATCTTTCAACCTGGTGGCAAAACCCAGATCGCGAGAGAATACCGGGTCGTAATCGTGGAACATATCGGCATCAAATTCATCCCAGACAAAGCCATAGTCGCGCCGCAGACTCCAGCCAAAGGCATCGCCTTCATAATGGGCCAGATCATTGTAAACAAACAGGTAATCCGACGGCACAATCCACTTTTCCGCGCCGGTCCCTTCGGCCAAAGCCAGATGATCGTTCAGGCTGTCGCCAACAATCGGGGCCATCGCGGCGGCGGTTTCCGCAGTATCGGCGGCATTGGTGCGGGCCAGGTATTTCAGCAGCCACGGCGCCAGTTTTGGCAGGTAGCCCCATTTCAAAAACAACGGCTGGCGCGGATCAAACAGCATCTTCGGCGCTTTGGCGATCAGCCCCGGCGTGGTCACCGGCACAATCGAGCAAGCAGCCAGCACGCCGCCATTGCCTTGACTTGCCCCCTCGGCAGGTCCGGCCCGGTCGATCAACACCACGTCATAGCCATCGCGTTGCAACCAGATCGCGGTGGACACGCCAACAATCCCGGCGCCAATGATCGCAACCGTACCCTTCATGGCGTGGCCCCCAGCGGGGCGGCGTTTAGATCGATTATGCCGCTGCGCAAAACTGCGATTCCCCCCGCTGACGCGATTCCCTGAGGTCAACGTTGACTGAAATTCGCAAATCGTCAAGTTATTGTTGACATGTCGTCAATGAATTGAGAATGTTACCCATGTCTGACACCCCTATTGGCCCCGTTGTTTCGTCCGCCCATCTCGCGACAGGGGTGCTGCCGGAAATGTCCGAACTGGAATTTGGCCTGATCGTTGCCAGCCACGCTTTTGAACGCTGGATGGTGCGGGCGATGGCGGCGGCGGGCTATGCCGATCTGTCGCCGCTGGATGTGCTGGTGTTGCACACGGTGCGCCATCGCAACCGGCCCAAAAAGCTGGCCGATATCTGTCTGGTGTTGAATGTCGAAGACACCCACACGGTCAATTACGCGATCAAAAAGCTGACCCGCGCCGGGCTGGTCAAGGAAGGGCGTCAGGGCAAGGAAAAATCGGTCGAGGCCACAGATCAGGGGACGGTGGCCTGTGACACGTACCGCCGTATCCGGGAAACCCTGCTGCTGGATTCGATATCCGAGCTGGGGATCGAGGCGGCGCAGATCAGCAATGTGTCGGCCGTGTTGCGGCTGCTGTCGGGGCAATATGATCAGGCGGCGCGGGCAGCCGCCACAACTTTTTAAGCCGATCATGCGACGGCCCTATTCACGGCAAAACGCTCTAGCTTGGCCAGATCGGGACGGATACCAAGACCCGGGCCATCCGGGACAGTGACCACCCCGTTTCCGGTGGGAAATCGAGTTTCCAGAATGTCGGTTTCCAGGAAATAATCCGCCTGATAAAATTCACATCCCAGCGCGATTTCCGGCGTCGCAGCGATCATATGCGTGCCTGCCAGATGCGCCAACCCGCTTTCGAACATATCGCCGCCATAGGCCGACAAACCCGCTGCCGCCGCCATCCGCGCCACGCTTTGCGCCCGACGCAAACCGCCGGATTTCATGATCTTTATCGAGATCCCGTCGCAAATCCCTTCGCGGATGGCGCGCAAAGCGTCCTCGGGGCCAAATACGCTTTCATCCGCTAGCAGCGGCACATCAATCGCCGCGCGTATCTGCGCCATCAGGGCAAAATGATGCGCCCGCACCGGTTGTTCGATGAAATCGGGGGCAAACCCGGCAATATCCCGCACCATGGCCACCGCGCCCTCGACCGCCAGCCCTTGGTTGAAATCCACGCGCACGCTGATGTCCGGGAAATCCTGCGCCAGCCGCTCTAGGCGCATCACGTCAAAGCGATGATCGCTAAACCCGGCCTTCAGTTTCACCAGCCCGATGCCATCGGCCCGCAAGCGGTGCAGCAGGTCAATATCCTGCGCAAAATCCGGGTTGGCCAGCGACACTGACAGCGGAATGTCATCGCAGCATTTGCCTCCCAGCAGCGCCCAAACCGGCACGCCGGAAATCCGCCCCGTCAGGTCCAGCAACGCGCTTTCCAGCGCCGCCTTAGCCTCGGTGCAAAAAGCAACCGCGTGGGCGGCATCCTGCATGATTGCCGCCATATCGCCCACCCGACGCCCCACAACCAGCGGGCGCAAATAGCGGTCCAGCGCGGCAAAACTGGCCTCGGGCGTGCCGGTGAACACCGACCACGGCGAGGCCTCGCCAAAGCCCGTCTCGCCGCCCTCAGCCGTCAGGCGCAGCACCACGATTTCGCAGGCGCCTTCGACCGACCCGATGCCGTGATCGCGCCGCGATACAACCGGTAAGGACAGGTGCCACAGATCAAACCCGGTAATCTTTTGCAAAAGTTCAGACATTTTGATGCGGTTTCCTCCTATGGGGAAGCCTGCACAATTCTAATCATCATTTCCAATACAAACATTTTGCCATTCCATCAGAAAAAATGATATACTTGCGACATGGCTTCGCAATTTCGGCAGTTTGAGGCGTTTCACGCCATCATCGAAACCGGCACCGTGACAGCGGCTGCCGAGGCGTTGGGCATCTCGCAGCCCGGCATTTCCAACCTACTGGCGCAACTGGAACGATCGACCAAAATCAAGCTGTTTCAACGCGCCAAAGGTCGGCTGCACCCCACCCCCGAAGCCATGGTGTTGTTTAATGAGATCGACACAGTTGTACGCGGGCTGGACCATGTGAACCAGGCGGTGGTGGATTTGCAAAACCAGCAGGCCGGGCAGTTGCAGGTCGCCAGCAACCATGCGCTGGCCTTTGGGTTCCTGCCACGGCTGATTGCCGAGTTTACTGCCGACAAACCCTATCTGACGATTTCATTCCAGTCGCAATACAGTGCGAAAATTCAGGAATGGGTGACGGCGGGGTTGTTCGAAATTGGGGTGTGCGAACTGCCCCTGCGCCATGACGGGCTGGACACGCGGGTTTTTTACTATGAAACGATGTGCGCAGTCCCTGTGGACAGCCCGCTGGTGGCGCATGACGTGCTGACGCCGGATTTATTGGATAATTACCCGTTCATCGTGATGGGCGCCGATCACATGGTCAGCCGCCGCACCCGCGAGGCGTTTCACACCAGCGGAGCCAACTGGCGGGTGCGCTGCCACACCGATCTGTTCCGCAATGCGCTGAACATGGTGCGTCAGGGGGTGGGCGCTGCGCTGGTGGATCCGTTCACACTGGCCAGTGACAGTGGCGAAGGCTATGTGGTGCGCCCGTTCCGGCCCCGGGTCTTGCTGGACATCATCATCGTTACCGCCCGCGCGCGGCCTATTTCGGCCATCGGGCAGCAGTTTCTGGACCAGTTGACACGCAACATGGCCGACATGGCGGCCCGCGATCCGGGCGACCCGGTTGGTCCCGATAGCCGATTTCTTTCAAAGAAATCGAGCCGGAAAATTTGAAATTTTCCGATGATAGCGGCGCCGCCTGCGCGTTCAGGCAATCCATTCCGAAACCGGAGCGGCGGCCTCATGCAGCGGTTGCGCGATCACATCCACCAGGGTTGGCCCGGTATGGGCAATCGCCTGACGCAACACCGACACCAGCTGCGCCGGATCTTCCACCGTCCAGGATTTCACACCAAAGGCGCGGGCAACGGCGGCATGATCCGTGCGATTGAAATCGACGTTATAGAACCGCTTGTCGAACCCGGCATTCTGCCCCGCCTTGATCCAGCCAAAGCTGGCATTGGAAAACACGATGGCGGTGATCGGAATGTTGTAGCGCACCAGCGTTTCAAGCTCGCCACAGCAAAAGCCAAACGATCCGTCGCCCATCACCGCCAATGTCTTGACATCAGGGCGACCGACATGCGCCCCCATCGCGGCGGCCAGTGAATAACCCAGCGCGCCATGTGCGCGGTTGGTGATGAACTGCCGCCCCGGTTTGCGCCAGCGGTAATGGGCGGAAAAATACGGACACGGCGTGCCGGGATCAGCGACGATCACCGCGTCATCGTCCAGACAATCAGCCAGCGCGGCCATCACCGCCTCGGGGCGGATCGGCAAATCGGTGCTGGCAGCCAGCGGCGCGTAATCGGCCAGTTTCGCCTGCCACGCAGCGGCGGCGCGGTCTGCGCCGTTCTGGGTGGGCATATCGGCGCGCGTGGCGATTTCGGCCACCAACGCTTGCAAGGCCAGGTTGGCGTCGGCGCAGATAGCAACCTCGGTCGGGTAATTGGCGCCAATCACCATTGGATCGCTGTCGATATGGATGATCCGTTTGGTTATGCCCGGCGACTGCCAGCGTTC
>JBLINN010000206.1:0-8009 GCA_047639325.1 Paracoccaceae bacterium
CGCTCCGGTTCCGGTTCCTGATCCTGTACCCGAAGCCTTGCCAGACCTCATGCCCGAAGTTTTGCCAGAACCTGTGCAGGCACCCCGGGCAAAAACGCCCCCGGTACTGCCCGTGGCCGAGGACCTGTCCAGTGCCACCCAAGTGTCTGTCCCCGAATTATCTGTCCCCGAATTATCTGTCCCTGAATCGGGCCCAGCCGCGGCGCCGCAACCACCCGCCAACCCGGCCCTGGCAGGCGACAGTGATGCTGCGCGGGCCTTTCTGAAGGCCGTCGGGGCCGAAGATGTTAAAATCGACGATGCAGAACTGACCATGACCATGGCGCGGATGGGCCGGGTGATGAAAACCCTGGTGACCGGTCTGCGCGAAATCCTGATGACTCGTACGTCGATCAAATCGGAATTCCGCATCGAACAGACGATGATCGGGGCAGGGGGCAACAACCCCCTGAAATTCTCGATCAGCCCGGAACAGGCGATTGACGCGATGGTGCGGCCCACCACCAAGGGATACCTTAGCCCGGAAACCGCAGCCGAACAGGCGTTGGATGACATCAAGGCGCATGAAATCGCCATGGTCACCGGTATGGAAGCCGCGCTAAAAGGTGTCCTGACCAAACTAAACCCCGAGGTTCTGGTCGGCCAGATCGAAACCAGCGGGGCCTTTGGCAGCCTTCTGCGCGGGAAAAAGGCGCGGTATTGGGAAGTTTACGAAAAAATATATGCCGAGATTTCGGATCAGGCCGAGTATGATTTTCAGGAATTATTCAGCCGGGAATTTTCGCGCGCGTACAAAGAACAGCTGGACAAGCTGAAGGAATAATGACCCTCAAGGGGTCAAAACTAAGGAGAAGCATGTGTCCTGGGACAGCAAGGTGCTATGGACCGAGGGGTTGTTTCTGCAACCCCATCACTTTCAGCAGGCCGATCGGTATACCGAGGCGCTGATTACCGGGCTGGCGCGGCGCGTCCGGCCCTATGCTTGGGGCGTTAGCACGCTGGAAATTGATCATGACGTTCTGAAGGTCGGGCAATTTGCGTTGAAATCCTGCGCTGGGCTGACGCAGGACGGCACCGTGTTCCGCGTGCCGATGGCGGATAATCACCCGCCCGCGTTGGAAGTGCCCGAAACCATCAAGGATTGTGTGGTGTACCTGACCGTGCCGCAGCGCCGCCAAGGTGCCGCCGAGGTGGATCTAAGCGGTGCCGAAATGTCGGCCAGCCGGTTGCGTCCCGCCGAGCAGGAAGTCACCGACACGATGGGTCAGGACAAAAAGCCGGTGATACTGGGCGTCGGCAAGATGCGGCTGCAATTTGCGCTGGCGGTGGATGATCTGGCGGATCGGCTGGCCATTCCCGTGGCCCGAATTATCGAAGTCCGCCCCGACAAGGAAATCATCCTTGACCAGTCGTTCATTCCCAGCTGTCTGGACGTGCGCGCTGCCCCGGCGTTGGATGGATTTGTACGCGAACTGGAAGGCCTGTTGTCTCATCGGATGAAAGCGCTGGCCGGGCGGATGTCCGAAGGCGGCGGCGCGCGTGGCGCTGCCGAAGTGTCGGACTTTATGCTGCTGACCATTGTCAACAAGACGCTTCCGGTGATCCGGCACATGACCAGCATCGAAAACCTGCACCCCGAAGACGTGTTTCGCACCTGCGCCGGGCTGGCGGGCGAGTTGTCGGTATTCATGACATCAGACAAGGAAGCACCGGTGTTTCCGCCCTATAAACACGATGATCTGACGTCCTGCTTTACCCCGATGATCCGCACATTGCGGCAATACCTTAGCTCTGTTCTGGAACAGACGGCGATTGCGATTGCGCTGGAAGAACGCAAATACGGCATCAGCGTCGGCGTCATTGCCGACCGCAAATTGCTGGGCAATGCCGGGTTTGTGCTGGCCGTCGATGCCGATATCCCCGCCGAGGACGTGCGCCGCCATTTCGCAGGGCAGGCCAAGATCGGCCCAGTCGAAGAAATTCGCCAACTGGTCAACTCGGCCTTGCCGGGGATCACCCTGCGCCCGTTGCCAGTGGCGCCACGGCAGATCCCTTATCATGCGGGCGTTGTCTATTTCGAGATGGACGCCGACAGCCCCTATTGGTCCAAGATGACCACCTCGGGTGGGATCGCGGTGCATGTGTCAGGCCAGTATCCGGGCCTGAAGATGGAGCTTTGGGCGATCCGGAACAACTGAGGACTGGATGAATTAGGGGCCAAAAACGGCTTAGGAATTGGGAAATAAGATGTCCGATCAGGAAGACCCGTTTGCAGAAGCCAATGACACCGACAAAACGGTGATCAGGCCCAATCCCGGTGGGCGGCGTAAGGCCGCAACACCGGCGCCTGCGGCTCCGTTTGCCGCGCCGGCCCCGGCGGACCCGATTGCGCCGCCGGCTGATATGGATTCCTTTGGTGTCCCGCAGGCAGCGGCCCCCGCCCCGAAACCCAGCCCAACGCCGGGTGGTGGCAATACCAAACTATCGATGACCGGGATGAACCAGCTGACCGCCTGTGCCAGCACGCTGTTTTCCCTGATTTCCCGCATCCGCAACCGCGCCCAGCATATGGACCCGGACAAGCTACGCCAAAGCGTCGTGGCCGAGGTCCGCGCCTTCGAAAACCGGGCGTTACAGGCGGGGATTTCGGCCCAGAACGTCAAGGTGGCGCGCTATGCGCTGTGTGCGACGCTGGACGATGTGGTGTTGAACACGCCTTGGGGCGGGCAATCCAGCTGGGGCCTGCAATCCATGGTCGGCACGTTCCACCGCGAAACTGTGGGCGGTGATCGGTTTTATGACCTGCTGGCGCGGTTGGAAAAGGAACCATCCGCCAATATCGACATGCTGGAATTCCTGTATATGTGCCTGTCCCTGGGGTTCGAGGGGCGTTTGCGCATTGAACAGGGCGGACAGGAAAAGCTGTTGCAAATCCGCGCCTCGCTTGCCCGGATCATCCGTGCCCAGCGTGGCCCGCTGGAATGGGACCTGTCGCCACATTGGCAGGGCGAGAAAAAGCCGTTCAAGGCGTTGTCGGCTTGGCGTCTGGTCTGGATCGCCATCGGTGTCACCGCGTTGCTGCTGACCATGCAGTTTGCCGGGCTGTCCTATGCCCTGTCCACCTCGACCGAGCGGGTGATCGGCCAATTGGCCATTACCGACAGCGGACCGGTGGCCGAATTGCAGCGCCGTGCGCCGCCTCCGCCGCCGCCACCACCCGCTCCGACCGCTGAACAGCAGCTGAAAAAGGTCGAGGGCTTCTTGCAGGATCAAATTGACGATGGCACCGTCGAAGTGTTCCAGAAAGGCAATACGCTGATCATCCGCATCAAAGGGTCCGGCATGTTCGGATCAGGCTCTGATTCATTGCAAGACGCCTTTGTTGTGCCGGTGGATCAGGTGGCCAAAGCATTGAATGACGAATCCGGGCCGGTGATCGTGGTGGGCCATTCCGACAATGTGCCGATCCGGTCGTCGCGATTCCCGTCCAACATGCACCTGTCCTTGGCGCGCGCCAAATCGGTGATGGCGGGCATGGCTGCTGTGATGGAAGATCCTTCGCGTCTGACCGCCGAAGGGCGTGCTGACAAACAGCCGATTGCCGATAATGGCACCAAGCCGGGCCGGGCCCGCAACCGGCGGATCGAAGTTCTGCTGGTGCAGGAGTCTGACAAATGATCCGCCGCTTTATCTTTCCCCTGTTCAAGTCGATCTATTCGCTGCTGATCATCGTCGCTTTGATCCTGTCGGTCTGCATCTGGTACTTCGCCCCGCTGATCGGCGGCGAGACCTGGCGTCCGTTTGACAGCGTCACCAGCCGGGTCGTCACCATATCGGTGATCTGGTTCTTCTTCCTGTCACTAATCATCTTCATCTTCTGGCGCCGTCGCCGTCGCGACAAACAGATGACCGAAGAGATCGCGGAATCGGTCGAAGATACCGGCGACGATCTGATCTCCGAAGAATTCGGCGAGATGCGCGGCAAGTTCAAGACCGCTATGGCCGAACTGCGCAAATCCAAGAACGGGCGTCGGCATCTTAATGAACTACCGTGGTACGTGATGATTGGCCCGCCCGGCGCGGGCAAAACCACGGCTATCGTCAATTCCGGCCTGCAATTCCCGCTGGCGGAAAAAATGGGCAAATCGGCGATTGGCGGGGTTGGCGGCACGCGCAACTGCGACTGGTGGTTCACCAACAACGCGGTGCTGATCGACACTGCCGGGCGCTATACCACGCAGGAAAGCGACGCCGAGACAGATAACGCCTCGTGGCTTGGCTTTCTTGGCTTGCTCAAGAAATACCGCAAGCGTCAGCCAATCAACGGCGCATTGATCGCCATCAGCCTGTCGGATCTATCGCTGCAGGATGAGATCACCCAAAAAAGCCACGCCCAGGCTGTGCGCCGCCGCCTGAACGAGCTGCGCGAAAAGCTGGGCGTGCGGTTTCCGGTCTATGTGCTGTTCACCAAGGCCGACCTGATCGCCGGGTTCTCGGAATTCTTTGACAATCTGGGCAAGGATGACCGCGAACAGGTGTGGGGCTTTACCCTGCCGCTGGACACTAAAAAGGCTGAATCGTCGCCGATGGCGTCCTTCGACCAGGAATTTGCCCTTCTGCTAAGCCAGCTGAACGCCCAGTCGCTGGAGCGGATGCAATCCGAAACCGATCACCAGCGGCGCGCGCTGGTGGCTGGCTTTCCGTCGCAAGTGGCGTCGGTGCGGGGCGTGGCACGGGACTTCCTGAACGAGGTGTTTCAGGACAACCGCTTTGAAAAGCGCCACATGCTGCGCGGCGTCTATTACACGTCCGGCACCCAGGAAGGCACGCCGATAGACCGGTTGATGCTGGGCATGGCGCAAACCTTTGGCATTGGCCGTCAGGCGATTGGCACCGGTCAGGGCACCGGTAGGTCATTCTTTCTGACCCGGCTGTTTGAGGGCGTGGTGTTCCCCGAGGCCGGGCTGGTGTCGTCCGATGACAAGGTAGAACGCCGCTATCGCTGGACCCGGCGCGCCGCGATTGCGGCCACGGTTCTGGTGGCCATCAGCACCGGCGCGCTGTGGGTGCGCAGCTATCTGGGCAATACAGAGCTTATTCAACAGGCCGCCGATCAGGTAGAACTGTACCAGGCCGCCGCCGCCACCCTGCCGTCCAGCCCGGTGGGCGATACCGATCTGCCGCCCGTTGTGGCCGCACTGAATAACCTTCGCGATTTGCCCGCCAACCCGGTGCTGAACGAACCGGACCCGGAAGGCCGTCTGACCTATGGCTTGTATCAAGGCGAAGTTATCGGCACTCAGGCCGCGCAAACCTATCGTGCGGCGCTGAATCAGCGGTTCCTGCCCCGTCTTTTGCTGCGTCTGGAAGAGCAGATGGCCGCCAATTTGAACAACCCCGATATTCTGTATGAAGCGCTGAAAATCTATCTGATGCTGGGGCTTCAGGGGCCGATGAATACCGATCTGGTCAAGGAATGGATGCAGATCGACTGGTCACTGGCCTATTCCGGTGTTGTGCGCCAACCGTTGCGCGACGACCTGAATGACCACCTGAATGCGATGCTGTCCCAACCGATGGAAGAGATCGCGCTGAACGGCCCATTGGTAGAACAGGCGCAGGGGTTGCTATCCGAAATGCCACTGGCGCAGCGGGTTTATACCGGCATCATCAACAGCCCAACTGCGACCGCGCTGCCGCAATGGCGGATCAGCGATGCCGCCGGGCCAGCGGTGAAACGGGTGATGACCCGGTCCTCTGGCAAAGCGTTGAACGACGGGGTCGAGGGTATTTTCACCTATTCCGGATTCAACGATGTCTTTCTGCCCGAAGCGGTCAGCGTCGCCCAGCGGGTGCAAAGCGAAAGCTGGGTTCTTGGCCCGCGCGGCGAGGCAGAACAGACCGAAGGCGCGTTGCTGGCGCTTAGCCGCGATGTTCTGGATCTGTATTACAACGACTTCATAGCGCGCTATGACAGTATCCTTGGCGACGTTGACATCATCCCGATGGAATCCCTAAGCCACGCGGTCGAGGTGACCAATGTGCTGTCCGGGCCAACGTCCCCCATCGTCAACCTGCTGACCGAGATTTCCAAGGAAACCCGCCTGACCGAAGATCGATCAACCCTGGACGCGGATTCGCTGACAGGTGGGGCGTCACAGGTGGCGACGCTCGAGGCGCGCTCGAATCTAAGTGTTCAGGGTCAGATATTGATGGAGGCGCTGGTTAATTCCGCCGCCAACAGCTCCGGCGGGCCGCCAAAGCCGCCGGGGTCCTATGTGGAAGAGCGGTTTGAATGGCTGCATCAGTTGGTTCTGCGCGAGGAAGGCCAGCCATCGCAGCTGGACAGCCTGATGGGCGTTCTGACCGAAGTTTACCAAGAGCTGAACAAGATGTCCTTTAGCGGCGTCAGCAGTGGCGGCGAGGGCGGCCAGTCGTTGGTGCAGTTTCAGCAGGTCGCCAGCCGAATTGACGGACCGGTTCAGCGCTGGGCGTCGCAAATTACCACCGGATCGTCCGGTATCGCCGCCGATGGCACACGCGCGTCAATCAATGCGCGTTGGCAGGCCAGCGTATTGCCGTTCTGTCAGCAAGCGCTGGACAACCGCTATCCGTTTAACCGACGGGCCGAGGCAGATGTGGCGATGCAGGATTTTGCCAAACTGTTTTCCCCCGCCGGGCTGATCGATGGGTTCTTTAACGAAAACCTGCAAAAATTTGTCGATACCCGAACCCGGCCATGGACATGGAAGCGGCTGAATGATGTCGATCTGGGGATTTCGGCTGCGGTGTTGCAGCAGATGCAATATGCGTCCGAAATCCGCGACGCGTTCTTTTCTTCTGGTCCGGTCCCTGCGGTGCAGTTTCAGATCACCCCCGAGGCGCTGGACCCCAAGGCCAAATCGGTTTTGCTGGAAATCGACGGGCAACAGGTTGGGTTTGCCCATAAAGGCGGCCAGCCGGACCCGGTTGGGGTGACGTGGCCCGGTTCAGTTGGATTGGCGCGGGTGACCTTTCAGCCGAACAAGAAAAAGATCGAAAACTCACTGTCGCGCAATGGCCCCTGGGCCTGGTTCCGGCTGTTGGACGCTGCCGAAGTGCGGCGCACCAATGTGTCTGACCGCAAGCGGGTCATTTTCAACATCGGGGGGCGAATAGCCATTTTCCAATTGCAATCAGGGTCGGTGATCAACCCCTTTGCCCTGCCGGCGCTGGCCAAGTTCAGCTGCCCTAAGTCGATGTAATGACGACTGGGTTTGGCGCATTCGGCAAAATGCCGTCGGTGGGTGATTTCTTTCGCTTCGCCGCGCCGCCGGGGTTTGTCGCGGCGTGGGATGACTGGATTCAGCGCGGCATGCTGGACGTTCAGACGGCGCTGGGCGGGGCTTGGGACGATCATTATATGTCGACGCCGATCTGGCGATTTTGCCTGTCACCTGGGCTGGCCGGGCCGCAAAAGGTGATTGGCGTGTTGATGCCGTCGGTGGACCGGGTCGGTCGGCGCTTTCCATTGACCCTGATGGCGGCGTTGCAGACACCCGGCCCGGCGCAGTTGGATCATTTCTGCGAAGAACCGCTGTTTTTATGGCTTGAAGACACCGCACTGGCTGCCCTTGATGATACGATGACCCGCGAGCGGCTGGAACAGATACTGGCCGCCGTCCCGCCGCCGCAGTTTCGCGGAAACGCGCCGGTGCGCGCCGCCGGATCCAGCCTGATCCTGACACAGACCGGCCCCGAAGGGCTGTTGCCCGATCTGGCCGCTGGCCTCTTGGCCGGTCGGTTTGCCAAGCCCAGTATCTGGAGCGCACTAGTCAACGATAGGCCAAGGTTGATGATCAGCGAAGGTTTACCGCAAGGCCCTGACATGCAAGGCTTGTTCAACCTGAATGCGCCTGTATGGAACGAGGCCAAACCTGTATGAATGACCTGCGCGCAACCCGCTATAACGCCAAAACCCATGTTGGCCTGAAACGCAAGGTGAACGAGGACGCGATCCTTGCCCTGCC
>JBLINN010000207.1:0-7983 GCA_047639325.1 Paracoccaceae bacterium
TGGTCAGGAAAGACGCGCAACTGGCAGCCCGCCGGAGCCGTCTGGCTGAACCCGGAACGCGAAACCGGCGCCCCTGAAATCAGAGACGCCGCAAGAAATCGGCGGACAACTTGTTTGACAAACACCGCCCCCCGGCCCCCCTTTTTCTTGTCAAAAGCACTCCGGGGTTTGGGGCAGCGCCCCAACCGGCCCTCAGGCCGACCCTATTCGTCCAACGATCCATGCACGGCGAATTGCGCCAAATCCGCGTCCTGCACATCAATCACCCGAAAACTCTCTTTCACCCCGGCGTCGGTCAACTCGCGCGCCACCGCCAGCAAAGCGTTGTCGTCATGTTCGTCACACAGATCGGCCATATGGGCGATCTCACTCAGCGCCACGTCCATCGCCGCCGGAACCGACGGCGCGCCGTAGACATCGACAAAATGCTGCGCCAACGCCGCGGTCAAGGCCTGAACCTCTGCCGATTCAACCGGTGTCACCGCCACAAAGGTCACCCGGCCAAAGGTTTCCACCCCCAACCAGCCATTGGCAAAGGCCTGACGCGCCTTGCCGGTCAGGTCATCCTGACCCCAGTTGGAAAACTCAAAACCACCGGTGATGCACCACTCGCCGGTGCGGGCGGGGCTGTGAAACACCAAGGTATCGCTGTCGTCAAAATGAACCGCACGGGCCAGTTTCATGGTCGATCTCCCAACAAACAACTTAACGGTAGCAAATGTGTGGTGTCGGTGTCACGGATCAACATGCCAAACTGCTCATCCACGCCCAGAAACGTGCCGTGGAACCCGGCGCGCTCGACCGGTTCACCCACCCCCTGCACCAACCCCAGCCATTCAGCGTGCAAAGGCGCGGTGCCCTCACCCTCCCAGCGGTTCAGCCAGACCAGCGTGTGGCGCGCCCAGCTTTCAAGCAATACCAGCGGCTCCACCTCGCCACAGCCTTCGTCGTAAAGCGACGTGATATTGGGCGTGTCGCCCGGCGCAACCGCCGTCTGAATTATCGGCACGTCCAGCCCGATAATCAGCCAGTCCGGCACCGCCGTTGCGTCATCAGTAGACGCGGCGACCCGCAACGCGCCACAACTGGCCCCGTTGACCGAAATCGCCCCGTCCCATCCCAGATGCACCGCCACTTCGGGCGGAGCCAGCGCGCCCAGAGCGTTCTGAAAACCCAGACCGCAGACCACCAGCATCTCCATCGCCTGTCCCAGCGGCACCTCGGGGGCAAAGACCAAGGCGGCGCGCAAGCGATCTGCCTGCACGTTATGCACCACCGTGCCGCCGTCACAGCCCAGCGCGGCCATCGCCAAAGCCCGATCAAACGGGTCAGCCGCGCCAACAACCGCTTCGCCGCGCAGCAGCGGCGGGAAAACCGGCGTGTTGCTCATGCCAGACCCTTGGTCACCAGAACCCGCGCCACAGCGCGCAACGCCGCCGCCTGGCTGCTGTCGGGTTTGGAGACAACAATGGGCGCGCCGCCATCAGCCGCCAGCCGGATATCCAAATGCAGCGGGATTTCCGCCAGCAAGGGCACACCCAGCTTTTCGGCCTCGGCCTTGACGCCACCATGACCAAACAGATGTTCCTCGTGGCCGCAATTGGAACAGATATGCGTCGACATGTTTTCGATCATCCCCAGGATCGGGGTGTTCATCTGGCGGAACATGTCGATGCCTTTGCGCGCGTCCAGCAGCGCCACATCCTGCGGCGTGCTGACAATGATCGCGCCTTCGATCACGTATTTCTGACACAGCGTCAGCTGCACGTCGCCCGTGCCCGGCGGCAGGTCGATTATCAGGATATCCAGCGCGCCCCATTGCACCTGCCCCATCATCTGTTGCAACGCGCCCATCAGCATCGGGCCACGCCACACCACGGCCTGACCTTCGTTGGTCATCAGACCCATCGACATCATCGTCACGCCGTGATTGCGCAGCGGCAGGATGGTCTTGCCATCCGGGCTGGCTGGCCTTCCCGACACGCCCAGCATCCGCGGCTGTGAGGGTCCGTAAACATCAGCGTCCAACAGCCCGACGCGCCGCCCCTCGGCGGCCAAAGCCACCGCCAGATTGGCCGCAACAGTTGATTTTCCGACGCCGCCCTTGCCGCTGGCAATCGCCAATATCCGATCCACCCCCGGCACCGGCTGCGGGCCTTCGGGTGCGGGTTTCTTGGCCTTTGTGCCCAGATCGGGTGGCGCCTTGGCGGAATGCGCGGTCATCATCGCCGACACTTTGTCGATGCCATCCAGCGCCTGCACGCGGGATTCGGCCTCGGCGCGCACGGGTTCCATCGCCTTGGCTTTTGCCGGGTCGATTTCCAGCACAAACCGCACAGACCCGTCTTCGACCGTCAACGCCCGCACCAGACCGGCGGTCACGATGTCCTGACCGCTGACCGGGTCGGTGATTTGCTTTAGCTCGGCCAGCACGACCTCGCGCGTGCTCATGCGTCGCCGCCTTTGATGCTGCCTTTGATGGTCCCGGTCACGACGTGATCAACATCCAAGCCATCCACCGTCAGCACCATTTTGACCGCATAGCTTTTACCCTCGGTATCCCCGGCCTTGCGCAAGCCGTCTTCGATCGCCTGTTGGCTGGTCACGCCAACCTGTTTCAGGAATTTGCGCATCGACATGTTGAAATCGTCGCTCATCGCCGCTCTCTTTCGTTACCAGTTCAATCCAATTGACGCATTGGCCCTCCCGCCCTTAGGCTTGGGCGCATGCGCTTGCTTCTCTTTTGCCTGAACCTTGTGATCTTCACCAGCCCCCTGATGGCGCAAGAGACCTTGGGGCTGACCGCGCCGGGGACAGTTGTGGACAGCGGATTGCTGAAACACATCCTGCCGCGGTTTTCGCTGAAGACCGGCGTGCGGGTGGTGGTGGACCCTGCCGGGGCGATGCAACTGGCCGCCACACCGCCCGGCACGCCAGTGTTTCAGGGCGGCGGCGTGACCTATTATTTGCGCATTGACGACGCCCCGCGCCAGCACCGGTTCCGCGATTGGCTGACGTCAGAGATTGGCAAGCGCACGATTGAGGGCTTTCCCACTGGTGGCCCCGCGTTGTTCAACGCGCAGATCGAACAGACAGTGGTGGTTGAGGCCCCGGTTTTCGATGGCGACGCGGTGCTGGGGGCCAGTTTGTCGGTCAGTCATTGTGGGCGCTGTCATGTGGTCAACGACGCGAACCGGATGAAAGGGCTGGGATCGACGCCATCCTTCGCGGTGCTGCGCAGCCTTGGCAATTGGCAAGAGCGGTTTGAGCAGTTTTACGTGCTGCGCCCGCATGGCACGTTTACCCAGATCAGCGGTGTCACCGCGCCTTTTGCCGACCATCTGCCGCCGCCGATCTTTCCGCTGCGGATCACCCTGGACGAGCTAGAGGCGATTGTGGCCTTTGTCGCCGTCACCGAACCGGCGGATCTGGGGGCGCCGTTGGTGGCGCAATAGGGCGGGCCTGATTGGGGCGGGTTGTGCGACGGGCGAAACGTCAGGGATGTTTGACTGTCCTGTCAGGGTTTTGGCCCAAGCGATCATTCAACCCCAGAGCGGCCGTTCATGACGAGTTTTGCGAATGGCGGGAGCGAGCCCTTTCAGACACCGCTGCGACTGTGCCCAGTGTCTTGGCCCAGTGTCGTGCAAAATTGCCAAATTGTCGCAGATCTGTTAGCGTCGCGCCTACCGAGAACTGGAGGTTTCCATGGATACTGAGAACAGATCGGTCATCGAACACTACACGCGCAACAACTTGATGAAGCGTATTCTTGACGCGCTTGCAGGTGCAGGTCACGATCCCGACAACCTGACAATTGCTGCTCTCAGCGAGATTGACCACCTGCATGGTGGAGGGCTGGCAACGACCGAAGTTCAAGCTGAACTTGCCGAAATACCAAAAGGCTGCCACGTTCTTGACGCCGGATGCGGTATTGGCGGACCTAGCCGGTATTTGGCAGACAGCTATGGATGTACGGTAGAAGCTATCGACCTTACTCCGGAATATGTTGAGGTTGCCCGCCAGTTAATCGAAAAGGTTGGTCTTGGCGACAAAATCACTGTGGACGTCGGGAGCGTTACGGAACTTCCTTATGCGGATCAAAGATTTGATGTGGTTTTAAGTCAGAATGTATCAATGAATGTCGCGGACAAGTCCGCAATGTTCAACGAAGCATTTCGTGTTCTTAAACCGGGTGGTATATTCACGTTCAGCCATCTTGCTGAAGGCCCGAACGCGCCACCCATCTATCCGTTGCCATGGGCGCATACTCCGGATGTGAGCTTTCTGGAAACCCCACAGAAAATCACAGACCTATTGTCGGCCGCAGGATTTGTCGAAATTGAAGACAAGGCATCGATGGCAAGCTCAAAACCGGGCGGCCTGCCCCAGCCGGGAACGATTGGGGGAGCGCCTGCAATGGGCGACGATCTGCCCGTGAGAATTCAGAACTCAATTCAGTCAAATCAAGAGGGCCGACTGGTGCCCATGATGGTTGTTGCGCGACGCCCCTCTTAAACTGGGCCAGTCGGGATTTTCTAATATTACCAGCGAACGCTTTGTCCGCGCAAACGTCATTTGCGGCCGCGAGCCTGAAGGTCCGCCAAGCGTGATGGGGCCTTCGGCTTTCGGATGGGTCAAAGGCACTTTGCATAACGTGGGGGTTTGGTTGGCTGACCATGCCGCCAATTTCAACAACCGCCCCCACCGCGAACCTAAATTGGGCAGCGCTTTACATCTAGTGGTCCCGCCGCTTTGACAGGTAATCCTCGGTGGTGCGGGTTTTGGGTTTGGGGCCGCCGGACAGTGGATTGTCTTTATTGCGGAATTGCGCGTTGATGCGGCAATTGTCGCACATCTGGATCATCTTTGCGGTCTCGGATGTGGCAAACATCGCGTGTTTACCTGCCAGCTTTTCCGTGATCCGCTCGACCGTGGATTTCACCCCAAACAGCGCGCCGCAGTCGATGCAGGCAAAGGGCTCTTCTTCGTGCAATACAATCTGGGTCAGGGCAGTCTCGGTCAGGTCCAGTTGTGGCAACAGGGAAATCGCGTTTTCCGGGCAGATGGTGGCGCAGATGCCGCATTGCAGGCAGGCGTCCTCCTGAAAGCGCAATTGTGGCGTATCCGGGTTGTCCAGTAACGCGCCGGACGGGCAGAGCGACACGCAGGACAGGCATAAGGTACAGACAGATTTGTCCACAGCAACCGCCCCATAAGGCGCGCCTTGTGGCAGGGACAGGGGCGCGGAGGCCCCCGGGTTTAGCGCCTGCGCTGACAGCCGGGCGATCTGGCGGCGGTTGCCCAAGGGCAGGACCGGATTGGCCAAAGGCGCGGGGGGTTGAGCATCATAAAGCGCTGCCGCCATCGCGTCGGGGTCTTGTTCGTCCAGCAGGGTCAGCTTGCCCGGCCCGGCAATGGCTGTTGCCAGCACCAGTTCCCGGTCAAGCGCGTCGCGTTCTGTGCCGGGGGATAACAGGATGTCGACCGACGCAAAGCCATGCGCCAGCGCGGCCAGCATCTCGGCATGGCCGACACCAGAGACGACGTCCAGTTGCAGTGGGATCACATCGGCGGGCAATCCGCGCCCGAATCGGGCGGCCAGGCGGATCATCTCGGCCCCGTGCGCGTTGTGGATCAGCAGGCGCGGCGCGATGCCGCCAGCGCTGCGATAGGTCTGGGCCAGCACCTGCATCCGCCCCAGCAAATGCGCCACGGGCGGGTCCTGATAAGTGATTGCCGTGGACGGGCATAGCGCGGCGCAGGATCCGCAGCCGGCGCAGACCATCGGGTCTATCGCCACGTGGTCGCCATCCGGGGTGATCGCGCCGGTTGGGCAGATGTCCAGACAGTTGGAACAGCCCACCTGGCTTGCGCGCGAATGGGCGCACAGGGTTTCATCCAGCGCCACATACATCGGCTTTTCAAAGGTTCCGGTCAGCTGAGCCGCCTCGAACGCCAGCCGCGCGATGCCGGGCAGATCGCGGGGATCGCCGCGCAGGTACCCTTCGCGTTTTTGCGGGGCGGGCACCAAAGGCGCGCCACCCGTCAGGTCAATCACGATATCACAGGCCGATCGCCCGCCATCGCGCGGCTCTGTCAGGGTGAACGCGCCGCGCCCGCCGGGCTGCATCTCTTGTAAGCCGTCTATCACCACGTCGAACCCACCCAGCGCGCCGTGGACCTGTTTCAGCCGCCCGCGCGCCGCGTCAAAGGCGCGGCTGTCGGGCAGATCGGCGTCATCGGTGATCAGGGCGGTGACGGCCAAAAGCCCGGCCAGTTGTTCGGCCAGCGGGACAATTGCGGCGCCCGGCCCGGCGATCAGGCAGACGCCTTCGGAGACGACATCCAGCGCCCGGACCTGTGCGGCGGGCAGCAATGCCTCGGCCACCAGGGCCGCCATCTTTGGCCCGGCATTTGCGGCCTGGTCTGACCATCCGGCGCGGTCGCGGATATCGACAAATCCCGGGGGCGGCGCGGCGATTTCTTCGGCCAGATCGGCAAAAACCGCATGTTCCTGCTGGCAGGCAATAATCACCTCGCCCGTCGCCAAGGCTTTGGCAGCGGCGTCGACCTGCGTGGTGCACAAGGCGGTGTAGATGCGGGAACAGGTGATGCCGGGCACGTGTTCCAGCGCCGAGGCGGCAATGGATTGAGTTCCCGCGCAATCACACAATATCAAAGACTTATCCATGGATTCTCCGTTGATAGATCAATCTGATCCGGTCTTACAAACCGCACCCTAGTCGCAAGCTGGCCCGCAGGTAAACCCCGGCACGGCCTGTGCTGCGGAATACACGACCGGGTCGTCCGGGCCATTATCTGTGGCTTTTCTGCCCGGTGGCAAGGGGCTTGGGGCCGGAGCCGGAGCCGGACCGACTGCGTGTTGAAGTTTGTTTGCAAAGACCCAATTCAGGACTTGGCGCATTCGGGGTTCTGCCGCATAGTTCCGATCATCAGGGGGGAACTATGCGTGGCCATTGCTGCAGGAATCCATATAGATATGCCGCTTGGCGTGGTGATCCGCAAATCACCCGGGGTGACTCGTTGGGCCAAATGGTCATGGGCGGCGGTTGCGGTATTGCCCGGCGCCGGTCCTGCCAATTGGGTCGAGCTGCGCCGCGAAGGTGATGCCGTGGAATACCACGCCGCCACCCTGCCCCTGATCCTGTGGGCCACCGATGCCGAGGCCTATCTGACGAACCTGGCTGACCAGGTGCCGTCGATCTATCTGGTGCTGCGCGAAACAGACGCCGACGACATCCCGTTTGACGTCGCGCTGGTCACTGCCTCGCCCTATGAGGGGCAGGATTATGCCGATACCGGCGAGGATATCGTCGAGAAGATCCCGATGCCCGAAGGCTTGGTCGCCTGGGTGCGCGATTTTGCTTTTGCCCATCACGAGCATGAAGAATTCATCAAACGCCGCCGCGACAAGAAACGTGTGGATCTGCGCGAGGAGGGGATTGGCGATGCGCGGATTCGCCAGACGGCGGATGTGTATCGCGCGCCGCGCAAGCCGCCGAAAAAGATGATGCAATGAGCAAGCCCGCCGATTTTTGGGCCCGCCGCAAGGCTGGCGTAGTGGCCGAAGAGGCTGCTGAAAGTGCTGCCGTGCAAGAGCAGGCCGTTGCGGCCGAGCGCGAGGTGCTAGAGGCCAAGGAAGATGCAGAGGTTCTTGCCGAGCTGAACCTGCCCGACCCGGATGCGCTGAAACTGGGCGATGATGTGCGCGGGTTTATGGCGCAGGCGGTGCCGGAACGGCTGCGGCGGCGGGCGTTGCGGCAGTTATGGCGTCTGAACCCGGTGCTGGCCAATATCGACGGGCTGGTGGATTATGGCGAAGATTTCACCGACGCGGCCTGTGTGATTGAGAACATGCAAACCGCCTATCAGGTTGGCAAGGGCATGTTGGCGCATGTCGAAGAAATGGCGCGGCAGGCCGAGGCAGAGGCTGCCCCGGTGGACGAATTGGAAGTGGCGGAA
>JBLINN010000208.1:0-7969 GCA_047639325.1 Paracoccaceae bacterium
CGGCGCCCGCATCCCGGACCCAGTGAACAAGGACAAGGCCCGCACCAAAACCCTGGCTGATCTGTCGGAATATTACGATGAGGCCCGCGAATTTGCCCGCCTGATGACCGAAAAATCAATGCTAACCAAATGCCGCGAGAATGTGATCGTTACCGGTGGCGGACCGGGGGTGATGGAGGCAGGCAATCGCGGGGCCGTGGATGCGGGCGGTATTTCCATCGGGCTAAACATCGTGCTGCCGCATGAGCAAGCGCCCAACGCCTATGTGACGCCCGAGCTTAGTTTCAATTTTCACTATTTTGCGATCCGCAAGATGCATTTCCTGATGCGCGCCCGCGCCATCTGCGTCTTTCCCGGCGGCTTTGGTACCTTGGATGAAATGTTTGAATCGCTGACCCTGATTCAGACCGGGCGGATGGAACGGGTGCCGTTCCTGCTGTTTGGTCGTGAATTCTGGGAAAAGGTGATCAACTGGCCCGCGCTGGCGGATGCCGGCACGATTTCAGAAGAGGATCTGGACCTGTTCCGCTTTGTCGACACGGCGCAACAGGCAATTGATCTGATCGAAAACTGGGAAACAGCCCCAGCCCGCACCGATATTCCCGGACGCTGATCCGCTTGCGGCGATGGATGGCGGCAGGATGCCCTGTCACCATCTGCCCGGTCAGCAGGTCGTGCGGATGATCTGACCGCCCCGAGACCCGGGGCGGGGTATATTCTGTGGTTAGGCCGTTTGCGACGGCAAAACACCCAGCTCGACACCATGCGGCAGCGACATCACAATTTGACGGCCCATCACGTCCTTGATCGCATAGCCATAGCCTGCCAGGCGAAATTTCCATTCGCGCGATGACAGCGCCTTGCCGCGCTCGCGCTGCAGCAAGTCCAGAACCTGTGTATCAATCATCGTTCCACTAATATCAGCCTGTGCCATTGTTTAATCTCCTAATGCGTTTCGTTGTTTACGATTTGGAAACTGACTGTTGATCGGGGCTTAATTGTATCCCAATCAGGGAAATTTCGGGGCAGTGGGCCCCAATTAGGTCGTATTTTGGAAACGATGAGGCGCGGACCGTGCGGACCGGCCCCTGCGGTGTCCGTCAGCCAACAGAATTTTGGAAGAAATTGATTGAGCGAAGGCGTTGACGCGCCTTACGTCAGCCAGAACAGGAACACGCTGAGGCTGACAAAGGCCAGCGAGGTTGCGGCCAGCATAGCGATCGAGGCCGCCCCCTCCAGGTCAAGCTCTTGCGCTAGCACCGTGTAAATCCCAAACATCGGCATTGCCGCTGACAAGACCGCCGCCGCATACATATCCGGCGGCAGCGCCGCCAGCCCCAGCAGGGGCAAGATCATCGCCGCCAGCGCTATCATCCCCGGATGCAGCAGCAGCTTACCAAACGCCACCTGCAACGCCCGCGCCCGGTTTCCGGACAGTTTCAGCCCCACCAGCGACCCGCCGACAACAACCAGCGACAAGGCCGAAGCAGATGCCGCCAGCATAACAAATAACCGGCTGACCACATCCGGCATCGAGATTTGCGCCAGTGACACCGCCAACCCCAACAGCAAGCCGATCACCATCGGCCGTTTCAGCACGCCCCAGATGACCCGGGCAATGGTGCGTTGGATCGAATGGCTTTGGCTGGGTTTGGCCAGATCCATCAGAATCAGGCAGATCGGGATCACCAGAAAATTTTCAACCAGCATGTTCAGGGCCAGAATGACCCCGGCGATATCGGGAAAGGTCAGCAGCATCACCGGATAGCCGACAAAGCCAGAATTGGCACAGGTACTGCCCATCACCGCCACCGCGCGTCGCGGACTGTCACTGCCGGTCACGGTGAACCACAACCAGGCAACCACCAGCGTCGCCAGCCCGCCCAGCGCAAACACCAACATATATCCCGGTTGAAACACCTCTGACACATCGCGCGAGGCAACGGCGTTGAACAACAGCGCAGGCAGGGCGATGTTCATCACGTATTTGCCCAGCACCCGCATATCTGAAATCGAAAACCAGCCTTTGCTGACAACCAGATAGCCGATGGCGATGGCCGCATAGATCGGGAAAGTAATGCTAAGGATTGCAGTCAAAGCGAGGGTTCCATCAGGTTGGCGGGCATTTCGGTGCCCAGTTCAGCGGACAGTGTCGCCAGATAGTCCAGCATGACCCGCACCCGTTGCTGTGCCATGTCGCAGCCGGTGGGGGTCAACATGCCGTCGGGCAGTTTCAACAGTTTGACCTGCCAGTGATCAATGGCAAAGCGGTTGTCATCCAGAGGGCGCTGTTGCGCGTGCGGGTCGTTGGGGTCGTACAGTGGCAGGCCCAGCGCGCCGGCCACCACAAAGGTGCGGGCAATGCCGATGGCACCCAGCGCGTCCAACCGATCTGCATCGCGCAGGATCATCGCCTCGGGGGTTTCGGGTGGGATACCGGCGGAATAGCTGTGTGCGGTGATGGCATGTTGGGTGTTTTTGATCTGATCGGGGGTGAAACCCAACCCTGCAAGGATCGGGCCAGCGGCGTCTGCCGACTGGGCCGAGGCCAGCGCGCGGTTGGGGTGATCCTTGGGCAGGTTGACCAGATCATGCAGATAGCTTGCGGCCAGAAGCACCTGCAGGTCGCCTTTGCGATCTGCCACGGTAATCGCCTGTGCATTGCGCCAGACCCGATCCAGATGTGCCAGATCATGCGCCGGATCCAGCGCCATATGTTCCTGTACGACCATGCGCAACTGGTCGCGCAAGGCAGTCAGATCAGACGTTTTTTCAGCCAATGGTGCCTCGGTTCTCGCCAACCTGGCCGCGATGCAGCAGCAGGTGGTCCAGGATCACACAGGCCATCATCGCCTCGCCCACCGGCACCGCGCGGATGCCGACACAGGGATCGTGGCGACCTTTGGTAATGATTTCAGCCGCTTCGCCGGATTTGGTGATGGTCTGGCGGGTCTTCAGGATCGACGAGGTCGGCTTTACCGCAAAGCGCACCACCAAGTCCTGTCCGGTGCTGATCCCGCCCAGAATGCCCCCCGCGTGGTTCGACGAATAAACCGGCTGGCCATCATTGCCCATAAATATCTCATCCGCATTGTCTTGGCCGGTCAGTTCGGCAGCCCCCATGCCTTCGCCGATCTCGACGCCTTTGACGGCATTGATCGACATCATCGCAGCTGCCAGATCGGTATCCAGCTTGCCATAGACCGGCGCGCCAAGTCCGGCGGGGACACCGCGCGCGACGACCTCGACGATAGCGCCGACCGAGTTGCCGGATTTGCGCAGCCCGTCCAGATAGTCGGCCCATTCGCCCGCCGCCTGCGCATCGGGGCACCAAAAGGGGTTTTGTCCGATTTGTACATCTTCAAACCGGGTTTTGTCTATTTTGTACGGACCAATCTGGGTCATGTAGCCCCGGATTTCGACCTGCGGCGCAAGCGTGGCCAACGCAGCGCGTGCCAACCCACCGGCTGCCACCCGTGACGCGGTTTCGCGTGCTGACGACCGACCGCCGCCGCGATAATCGCGGATGCCGTATTTCTGCCAATAGGTGATATCGGCGTGCCCGGGGCGGAATTTTTCCTTGATGTCGCCGTAGTCCTTGGAGCGCTGATCGGTGTTCTCGATCATCAGCTGCACCGGCGTGCCGGTGGTCTGGCCTTCGAACACGCCGGACAGAATACGCACCGCGTCAGCCTCGCGTCGCTGGGTGGTATATTTGTTCTGCCCCGGTTTGCGTTTGTCCAGCCACTGCTGAATCATCGCCTCGTCAATCGGCACCCCCGGTGGGCAGCCATCGACGGTGGCCCCAATTGCGGGTCCGTGGCTTTCGCCCCAAGTGGTGACGCGGAACAGATGGCCAAAACTGTTGATCGACATTGCGGGCTCCTTGCTTGGGGTGTTCCTAGCGGTGGGGCGGGTTTGTCTCAAGGGGTTTCGGCTTGCGCCTTGGTGCGGCGGGCCCTACATCTGGCGCTACCTCGGGGTGTCGCGGACTTGATCCGTGACTGAGATGCGATTGCGTGAACCCGTTGAACCTGAACCGGCTAATACCGGCGGAGGAAAGGTTAATGGACATGACTCCACCCTTGCCCTGTCGCCGCAATAGGAGGATGCCATGAAGTATCTTACATTTGCAGCGGGCGTAATGACTGCAACGGCAACATTTGCCGAAACGCCTGAACTGACCGTTTACACCTATGACAGCTTTGTTTCTGACTGGGGCCCTGGCCCGGTTGTGGAAAAGGCGTTTGAAGAGGTCTGTGGCTGTGATCTGAAACTTGTGGGCGCGGGCGATGGCGCGGCCCTGCTGGCGCGGGTGCGGCTGGAAGGCGCGCGATCTGACGCTGATGTGGTGTTGGGGTTGGATACCAATCTGACCGCCGCGGCACTGGCAACCGGGCTGTTTGCACCGCATGCCGTGACGGCAGAGTATGATCTGCCGGTGGCATGGGATGATGAGGTTTTTGTGCCCTATGATTGGGGCTATTTCGCCTTTGTCCATAATGCCGACATGGCGGCGCCTGCCAACTTCAAGGCGCTGGCCGAGAGTGATCTGAAGATCATCATTCAGGATCCGCGCGCCTCGACCCCCGGTCTTGGTCTGCTGATGTGGGTCAAGGTGGCTTACGGCGATGACGCCCCCGCGATCTGGGCCGGATTGGCGGACAATATCGTTACCGTCACCAAGGGCTGGTCCGAGGCCTATGGGCTGTTCCTGGAGGGCGAGGCCGACATGGTGTTGTCCTATACCACGTCGCCCGCCTATCATCTGATCGCCGAAGAGGATGCCAGCAAGGCGGCGGCCCGTTTTGACGAAGGTCATTACCTGCAAATCGAGGTGGCCGGGAAACTGGCAAGCAGCGATCAGCCGGAATTGGCGGACCAGTTCCTGCAATTCATGGTGTCTGATGCGTTTCAGTCGGTGATTTCCACCACTAACTGGATGTACCCGGCGGTGACCCCCGCAGGCGGGCTGCCCGACGGGTTTGAAACGCTGATCCAGCCGGGTAAGTCGCTGCTGGTTCCGGCAGCAGATGCAGTGGCGTTGCGCGATGTGGCATTGGATGAATGGCTAAGCGCGCTCAGCCAGTAAGCCACCCGGTAAGCCCATGGCCGGGGACCGGCGCGGCGTTGTGCGTTGCTGCGTTGGTCCTTGGGTCACTGGTGGCAGTGTTTCTGCGGGCAGAATCCGGGCGGGGGTTTGGCCCGGCGGACTGGTCGGCGGTGCGGTTTACGATTTTGCAGGCGTGCCTTTCGGCAGGGTTTAGCGTTTTGTTGGCAGTTCCTGTCGCCCGCGCGTTGGCACGACGGCGGTTCTTTGGCCGTCGGGCGCTGATCACCTTGCTGGGCGCGCCGTTTATCCTGCCGGTGATTGTCGCGGTTCTGGGCCTGTTGGCGGTGTTTGGCCGTAGCGGTTGGCTGAGCCTGTTGCTGGGCCAATTCGGCCTGCCTCCGGTACAGGTTTACGGGCTGCATGGCGTGGTTCTGGCGCATGTGTTTTTCAACCTGCCGCTGGCGACCCGGCTGATCCTGCAAGGCTGGCAGGAAATCCCGGCTGAGCAGTTTCGGCTGGCCGCCCAACTGGGCGTCGGGCCGCGCGCGATGTGGCGGTTGTTGGAACGCCCGATGCTGGCGCGGATCGTGCCGGGGGCGCTGGCGGTGGTGTTTGCCATCTGCCTGACCAGCTTTGCCGTGGCGCTGACGCTGGGGGGCGGGCCAAAGGCGACCACCATCGAGCTGGCGATTTATCAGGCGTTCCGGTTTGATTTCGATCTTGGGCGGGCGGCGTTGCTGTCAGTGGTGCAGATCGCTTTGACCGGGGGGGCTGCGTTGATTGCGTTGAGGGTCTCGCAAAGCGAAGGCTTTGGCGGCGGGTTGGATCGCCCGGTTCAGCGCTGGGATGCGGCGGGTCTGGGCCTGCGTGTGTTGGACGGAGCGGTAATTGCGCTGGCGACGGTTTTTCTGGTTCTGCCCTTGCTGGCGATAGTCCTGTCCGGTGTGCCGGGGCTGTTGGCGCTGCCGGGGGTGGTGTTTCAGGCGGCGTTGCTTTCGGTTCTGGTGGCGCTGGCCAGCACTGCGCTGTTGTTGATACTGGCCGTGCCGATGGCCGCAACGGCGGCGCTGGGGCGTAGTGCGGGGGTTGAGATTGCCGGGTTGCTGGGGCTGGCCGCCTCGCCCTTGGTGATTGGTACCGGGCTGTTTGTGATAATTTATCCGTTGGCCGACCCGTTTGCGCTGGCGTTGCCGGTGACGGCGCTGGTCAATGCGGTGATGGCGCTGCCCTTTGCCCTGCGGATTCTGGTGCCACGTGCGCGGCAGGTGGTGGGGCGGTATAGCAAGCTGGGCCTGTCGCTGAACATGCAGGGGCGGGCGTTTCTGTGGCGGGTTCTGATCCCGCGGATGCGCCCGCAGATCGGCTTTGCCGCTGGGTTGGCGGCGGCGCTGTCGATGGGGGATCTGGGGGTGATCGCGTTGTTTGCGGACCCGGATCTGGCAACGTTGCCTTTGCAGATCTACCGGCTGATGGGGGCCTATCAGATGCAGGCGGCATCGGGCGCGGCACTGTTGTTGTTGGTCTTGTCGATGGGGTTGTTCTGGGGGTTGGATCGTGGGGGTCGATGGCATGCTGAAGCTTGATGGGGTTGCGGTGCATAGCGGGTCCTTCCGGCTGAGCGCAGATTTGACGGTTGATGCGGGGCGCAAAGTGGCGGTGATCGGGCCTTCGGGGGCCGGGAAAACCACGCTGATCGAGGCGATTGCCGGGTTTCTGCCGCTGTCGCAGGGGCGGATTGTGTGGCAAGGGCACGATATCAGTTTGGATGCCCCGGGGGTGCGCCCGGTGGCGATGCTGTTTCAGGACGGCAACCTGTTCCCGCATCTAAGCGTGGCGCAGAATGTTGGGCTGGGCCTGCGCCCTGACCTGAAGCTGGGTGCGGCGCAAAAGGCGGTGGTTGAGCAGGCGATAGACCGGGTTGGGCTGGCCGGGATGGGTATGCGCAAACCGGCGGAATTGTCCGGTGGCCAGCAAAGCCGGGCGGCTTTGGCGCGGGTGTTGGTGCAGAACCGGCCGCTGTTGTTGCTGGACGAACCCTTTGCGGCACTTGGCCCAGCGCTGAAGGCGGAGATGCTGGATTTGGTGGCGGGGTTGGTGGCCGAAACTGGCGCGACCCTGTTGATGGTCAGCCATGACCCAAACGATGCCCGACGCATCGCCGATCAGGTGATTCTGGTGGCAGATGGGTTGGCGCATCCACCGCAAGCCACGGGCGAGTTGTTAGACAACCCGCCCCCGGCCCTGCGCGCATACTTGGGTTAGGCCCTATCGCAATGCTGCAATCCGGGCGCAATCGGAATTTTTCAAAAATTCCGGCCCGATTTCTTTGAAAGAAATCGGATACCCCGGTACCGTCAGGCTGCGATTTGCTGGCGGATTTGGGTGATCTGCACCGCTGCTTGCCCCGCCTCGCGGCCTTTTTCGACGAAATGCGCCGCATAGATCGCGGTGTGATGCGCGGTGTCCTGGAATTGATGCGGGGTCAGCGACACTGACAGAACCGGCACGCCGCTGTCCAGCCCGGCGCGCATCAGCCCGTCAACAACCGCTTGCGCCACAAAATCATGCCGGTAGATACCGCCATCGACCACCAAGGCCGCACAAGCCACGGCGCCATAGCGCCCGGATTGCGCCAGGTCCCGCGCCAGCAGCGGCATTTCAAACGCCCCGGGTACGTCGAACACATCGACCTGCGCGGCGGAGATGATCTGTAAGAACCCTTCCAGCGCCGAATCGACGATATCGGCGTGCCAGTTGGCTTTGATGAAGGCATATCGGGTGAGTGTCATGTTTGATCTCCTTTGGTTACGACACGTCCACCCAAGGCGATCACGAACAGGGACATCGCCCAAAGCGACACCCGTGCACGTTCTCTTTCATCCGGACTGTAACCGTCGGCTCTGGAATCTCACCAGA
>JBLINN010000209.1:0-7912 GCA_047639325.1 Paracoccaceae bacterium
TATTGATCCAGTGCAGCGGTCAGCTTGGTCATGATCTCGTCAATGCCGTCTTCGGTGATAATCATCGGCGGGCACACCAGGAAATGATCGCCGGAATAGCCGCCACGGGTGCGACGCGAATAGATGATCAGCCCCTTATCATAGGCGATATTCACCAGACGATTATACGCGCCCAGCTCCGCCGGCAGCGGCGCCATTGTGTCACGATCCGAAACCAGCTCGAACGCCAGCAACAACCCAAGGCCGCGCACATCGCCGATAAACGGATAGTCATCCATCAACCCGGTCAGGCGGTCCTTCAGGATCCTGCCCATCCGCCCGGCGTTTTCCGTCATGCCCTGACTTTCGATTTCACCAATCACCGCCAACCCCGCCGCGCAGGCCAACGGGTTGCCGGAATAGGTGTGGCCGTGAATAAACCCGCCATTATCCTGCACCGCGTCAACAATCCGGTCACTGGCAATCATCGCGCCCAGCGGCACATAGCCCGCACCAAACCCTTTGGACAACGCGATGATGTCAGGGACACAATCCCAGTGTTGCGAGCCAAAGAAATGCCCGGTGCGCCCGCCGCCGGTCATCACCTCATCATGGATCAGCAGCACGCCGTATCTGTCGCAAATCTGGCGAACACGTTCCATATACCCCTTGGGCGGCACCAGTGCGCCAGTTGACGCCCCGCCGATGGGTTCGATGATAAAGGCCAAAATTGTCTCGGGGCCTTCGGTGATAATCTGCTGTTCCAGCATGTCGGCGTAATGATGCCCGGTCGCCTCAATCGTCGGGTCCAGCCCATCCAGATAGGCACGCGGGGCGGGGATTTTGGGCATCATCCGCATCATCGGATCAAACGGCGCGGTCATCGGGGTATACCCACTTAGCGCCAGCGCCCCCAGGGTTGCGCCGTGATAACTGGGAAAGCGCGAGATGACTTTCCAGCGCTGCGATTCCCCGATGGCAATCGCGTATTGGCGCGCCAGCTTGATGGTGCTTTCCACCGCCTCGGACCCGCCCGAAACAAAGAACACCTTGTTCAGATCACCTGGCGCCAGTTGGGCGGTTTTATCAGCCAGTTGTTCAGACGGGTCGGTTTCAAAATGCAACCGATAGCCAAAGGTCGATTTTTCCATCTGCGCCTGCATCGCGGCCAGCACATTTGGGTTGGAATGGCCGATATTGCACACCATTGCGCCCGACGATCCATCCAGATAGCGCTTGCCGGATACATCCCACATATAGATGCCGCTGGACCGGTCCAATCGCGGGCGGCTGTCGCCAGCGAGGTAAAACAAACTGCTGTCGTTTTTCATGGGATTCGGTGCCTTGAGTGAGCGCGGTTACTACCACGCGAGGTAAAACAGCCAGGTGGGCGCGAAATCACGCCACCCAGAACGCCTTTTCCAGATCCTGAAAGTCTGACGGACGGCCTTCGTATTTGTTGCGCCCCAGTTCCAGAATATAGACGTAATCCGAGATTTTCAGCGCCTGACGGATTTCCTGATCCACCAGAAGGATGGTCATGCCTTCCTTATCCGTCAGGTCGGTCAGCATGCCGTAAACCTCTTGCGCCAGCATCTTGGACAGGCCCGCCGTGGGTTCGTCCACCAGCATCACCTTGGGTTCAGCCATCAACACGCGGCCCAGTTCGACCATGCGCTGCTGACCGCCAGACAACTCGCCGGTGATCTGTTTGCGCTTGTCCTGTAGCGCCGGAAAGCGTTCGTAATTCTCGGCGATCTTGTCGCGCACCCGCTTTTTGTTGCGCCGAAAGGTCCAGCCGCCAAGTTCCAGATTTTCCTCGACCGTCATGTCCTTGAACACACCGGGTTGCTGCGGGATATAGGCCAGTCCTTTAAGGATGCGCTGATGCGTCGGCACATCCAGAATGCTTTCGCCGTCTAGCTGGATATCGCCCTTGAAGGGGCGTAGAAACCCAAATGCCGTCTTTAACGCGGTGGATTTACCAACGCCGTTGGCACCCAGAATGGCGGTGATCTTGCCGCGCTGAACATTGATATCAAGGTCTTGCAGGATGTTGAGGTCTTTGTAATAGCCCGCATCCAGATCGATTATTTTCAAGACGGTATCTGTGTGAAAATCGTTCATGTCGGGGTGACCTCTGCCAGTTCTTCTTCGTCCTCGTCGACGCCCAGATAGGCCTCGATCACAGCGGGGTCGTTCTTGACATCTTGCGGCGGGCCGTCGGCGATCAGCGTGCCGAAATCCAGCACCAGCAGGCGTTTCGCCAGATTGAAAATCGCATCCATCTGGTGGCTGATGATGACAATTGCCTTACCTTGGTCGTTCACCCGGCGGATGTACTCATAGATCACCTCCATCAGCTTGGGATGCACCCCCGCAAAGGGTTCGTCCAGAATGATCACATCCGGGTCCAGCATCAACAGCCGCCCCAGTTCCAGCAGCTTTTGCTGACCGCCCGACAGGGATTGCGCATAGTCGTTGCGCAAATGATCGATGGTCAGGAATTCCAGCACCTCCATCGCCTTGGCATGGACGATCTTGCGGTTCTGTTCCTTGCCCACCGCCAGCGCCGGTACGTAAAGGTTTTCCAGAACCGACATGCGCCGGAACGACCGGGTGACCTGAAAGGTGCGGCCCAGTCCGGCCAGCGCAACCTCGTATGGTTTATACTGGTCGATGCGTTCGCCGTTCAGGTAGACCGTGCCGCTATTTGGCTTGATCGCCCCGTCCAGAATGTTGGTCAACGTGGTCTTGCCCGCGCCGTTCGGGCCGATCAGCCCGATCAGTTCCGGGCCGTTGATCTCAAAATTCAGACCTTTCAGAACCTGCTGACCGCCAAAGCTTTTCTTCAGGTTAGTGACTTTCAGATTGATCATCCTTTGACCCCCCCGTCGGTTTCCGTGGCGCGTTTGGCAACGGTTTCTTTGCCCACATGGCCGCGTTGGAAGTATTCGATGATCGGCGCAATCAGCCCGTTGCGGGTGAACCGCAACGTGACCATCAACAGCACCCCAAAGAACACCAATCGCCAGACTGTCATGTCGATGGTGATCGGGCCGATGGTAAAGCTGTTGCGCAGCATCTCCAGCACGAACTGGATGATGATTGCGCCAATCGCGGCGGCAACAAAGTTTTCGACCCCGCCGATCACCGCCATCGCCACAACCAGGCTCATCTGCAACAAGAACAGCGCGTTTGGTGTCACGATGCCCACGTAATGCGCCTGCACCGCGCCAGCGGCGGCGGCCATCATCGTGGTGATCACAAACACCAGCACCTTATAGCGCGTGGTGTTGACCCCCAGCGCAGCGGCGGCCTCTTGATCCTCGCGCAACGCGCGCACAAAAAGGCCGAATTTTGACCGCGACAGCCACCACAGGATGGCCAGACAGGTCAGCAACAGGAAGAACATCACGAAATAGGGCGGCAGTTTATCGGTGCGGGTATAGAACCGCCCAAACAGGGTAATGCCGTTTTCGAACAGCGCAGGCGTCTCCATCCCCGCCTGCCCGCGTGTCACCTGAATTTCCGCCGATATCGTCGCCTTGACGATCTCGGCAAAGCCCAGCGTGAATAGCGCCAGATAGGCGGCGCGCAGGCGCAGCACCAGCAGGCCGATCAGCAGACCGGCAACACCACCCATGATGGTACCAAGGATGATGCCAATCCACACCGGCACATCCGTGACCTTGACGGTGCCGTTCCAGACCTCCATCGCCTGATGCAAACAACTTTGCCCCAGCGTGGTTGACGTCACCCCAACCGGGTTGACGATAATCAGCCAGGTGCCGCCGATATTGAATTCGTTACACAGGTTTGTCGGCTCTGGCGCGAAGTGGATATAGTGCAGCAACAACGCCGAGGTATAGGCACCGATCCCCATAAATCCCATATGGCCAAACGAAAACTGCCCGGCATAGCCGGCCAACATTGACCAGCTAGACGCAAGGATCGCGTAGAAAAACCCGATGATGAAGATGTGCATGATATAGTCATAATCGCCCGCCGAATAGACAAACGGGAAGGCGGCGAAAAACAGCAGGAACAGCGCCCCAAGGAAGGTAGGTACATGTGTCCGCATCAGTTTTGCCCATGTGTTGCGCTTGCAAACCGGCGGCCCATCAGGCCAGTCGGACGCAGAAGCAGGGTAAGGGTAAGCACGATCATGCCGTAGGCCGGGATGTAGGATGCAGCCTTTTGCGGATCAGGCACACAGCCGGTTCCCGCCGCCTCGACCAATCCAACGATGATCCCGCCAAAGAACGCACCGGGTAGCGACCCAAGCCCGCCAAGAACTACGATTACAAAGGACCGCATCGCGGGGATCGCCCCAACCTGCGGCAGCCAGGAAAACGCTTGCACAAGCAATGATCCTGCCAGCGCGGCGATCATTCCGCCCAACGCAAAGGCCAGCATGTTCATCCGATCCGGGTTGATCCCGGCAATCGCCGCAGCCTCGCGGTCAAGGCTGACAGCGCGCAGGGCTTTGCCTGTCCAGGTGCGGTGCAAAAGGTACAGCAGCGCAAACAGCACAAAGATACAGGTGGCAGCCGCCGTCAGACGCGGGCTTGAAATGGTAACGGATTCGAACAATTCGAGCGAGCCTCGGCTGGATTTCATCAGCCACGGGTCCTCGGCAGAGGGCAACGCCATCCGCGGGAAATCAAGGAACCGTTGTGCCTTGACCGGGTTCGCGCCAACAGTGGCCTGAACAAAATACTGCAGGGTAAAGGCCAGCCCAAAGGTGACCAGAATGCCGTATTCAACCGGGCGGTCGATCTTGCCATCGTACATCGGCGTCAGGAACAGGCGCTCGAACGCCGCGCCCAGGGCAAAGGTCGCCACGCAGGCCCCCAAAACGCCAACCATCGGGTTGATACCCGGCAGCCAGACCGAGGTGATGAAATAGGTGATCATCCCGCCAATCATGTAAAATTCACCATGGGCAAAGCTGACAATGCCAAGGATCGAAAAGATCAGGGTCAGGCCAAGCGCCATGAACCCGTATATAATGCCAATCACCAGGCCGTTCACGACTTGTGAGGCAACGAAGGTGCCGTTGGTGACGCAGATGTTTTCCGGATCGCCCATCGCAAAAAACATGCCAAACACCAACACGGTGGCAATCACCGGCAACACGATAAAGCGCGTTGTCAGAACTGGCGTGCGGACCCACAAGGGGATCAGCGCGATTGGCCCGGCAGCAGCACCGGTAAAGGCCCCCACCAGCGATGTGTTCGATGTATCTAGATCGCGATGCAGATACCGACGTTTCAAGGCAAAACTGCCCACCACGCCCCATCCAATCATCCAGAGCATAGCGCCCCAAAAAAACCCGGAGTACTCCACTGTGCACTCTCCCCCTCGGAATTATCCCGTCTGCTTGGCTGACGGATTATTATTGTGGTGGGTCAGCCGACAAAGCGCGGCTGACCCGGTGTTTCAGGGTCAAATACCCACGCGCGATCAGTCGTTCAGGATTGCATCGCCGGTTTTGTAGACGTCCGGGTACACAATGGTTGCGCTGCCGGATTCTTCGCCTTCGGTCTGATACTGGATCATGGTCAAAGCAACGTCAGGCCACTGGTGCCACCATTCGTCACCCTTACCGTCAACCGATGGGTCCTTGCCGGTGCCATAGGGGAAAAAGATCGTCCCCAGCGTGCCGTCATAGCTGATGCCTTCAAGTGCTGCGACAATCGCGTCGCCGTCGGTAGAGCCCGCTTCGCTGATTGCCTGTGCCAGGATGGCAATCGAATCATAGGCTTCCATCGCATAGCTCTCGACAGCGCCTTTGCCGGTCTTTTCTTTATAGACCTTGGCAAAGTTCTTGCCCTTGTCACTAAATCCGGTTTCCGGCAGGCCGATGCGCTGAACAAAAGCCAGATTGCCGTCTGGCACGTTTTCCCAGTAGGATTTGCTTTCCAGCGAAACCTGACCAGTGACAAAGATGATATCAAGCGGTCCGATACCTGCGTCGGCAGCCTGCTGGGTAAAGTTATACCCGGCCTCGCCCGTGGCCAGCGTCACGATCATGTCGGGGCTGGCGGCCTTGATCCGCTGAACAATGCCCGCGTAATCCTGTGTGCCGATATCGACCGAAAAGGTCACAACCTCTTTGCCGCCGGATTCCAGCCCGCGCGTGGTTTCTTTGGCCGCTGGGATGCCGTAATCGGTGTTCTCTGTCAGGATCGCCACCTTTTTCACGCTGTCCAGCGTCAGGCCATAGTTCCAGATCGTCGCTGACGCCCAAGAACTAAGCGGCGCAATCCGGAAGATGTATTTCTGTTTGTCGCCGGTAATCGTGTCATTCCAGGTTTCAGCAAAAACCACCGGAATTTTCCGCGAATTTGCCACGTCCTTGGACGCAACGCCGACCGAGCTGTGATAACCGCCCCCAACAGCAACAACGCCGTCCTGGGTGATCAGCTTTTCCATAATCGCCTTGGCTTTTTCGGGCAGACCTTCGCTGTCGGCAATGATAACTTCGACGTCACAGCCCAGAACACCGCCAGCCGCGTTGATATCATCCTGGGCGATCAGCATCGCTTCGCGCATCGCCTCACCGCCAACAACTGTGCCGGGGGCCGAAAGCGGGGCAATCCCGCCAATCTTGATCGGACAGTCAGCAGCAGATACCGCGCCGGTCATCGCAAACGCGCCCGCTACGGTGGCGGCCATCATTTTGTACGTTTTCATAAAACTCTCCCTGAGTTCTGTCCCGGCCTTCCGGGATCACCCAAGAACTATTGCAATCATGCTGGCGGTTGCTCTAATTAATAATACCTATACATACCATTGATATTTATTATGTGGTGCCCGGATGCGTTCTGCCAACCCTGACAAGTTCGTCACAAATCTTGACTGGAATCTGCTGCGAACCTTTGTGGTGATCGTTGAAGAAGGCGGCATTACCGCCGCCGCCACGCGCCTTCTTAGGCGCCAACCGACGGTCAGCCTGGCGCTGGCGCGGCTAGAGGCCCAGATAGGCAACCGGCTGATCGACCGCGGCGGCGGAACCTTTCGCCTGACGGCGGTTGGCCGCGAACTTTTCAAGGAATGTGCGGGTATTTATCAAGACATTTCGCGCCTTGAAGATGTGACAAGCACGGTGTCGGAAAAAATCACCGGCAACATTCAAATTTCACTTGCCAGCTCCGTTGTTACCCCGGTTTTGGACGAGGTGCTTACCAGTTTTCACCGGAAATTCCCGGCCGTGACTTACAGAATTGGCATTGATACCAGCGAAGTTGTGGTGCGTAACGTGTTGGAAAAATCCGCAACACTGGGCGTTTGCCTGCTGAATAAACGGCATTCAAAACTGGTCTATCGAACATTTTATCGCGAGTTTTTCGGGTTTTACTGCGGTCCGCCGCATCCACTATTCGGCAAAAGAAACCTTGAGATCGCCGACCTACAAGAGTTTCCCGCCGTGTCTTTTGGCACCGACAGCATGGCCGACGCTTTGCGACCGGTCGCATTGTTCCGGCAGTTACACGGGCTGGATCAAGACATCATCGGCCACTCTCCGCATTTGGAAGAAGTCCGACGGATGATCATGTGCGGGCTGGGAATTGGCCCGTTACCGACCCATGTGGCCGAGCGAGACGTGCGGGATGGATTACTGTGGCGCCTGCCGCCCTATAGCGATCCGCCAATGGTGGATGTTCTGCTGGTGACCAATCCAAGTAAACGGCTGAACCCGGCAGAAGCCGGGTTTTTACAGGCCTTAAACGACAGGATTGAAGACCTGCCAATGCCAATGCGAACCTATGAACAAAACACCATCGTTCCGGTGCACTAAAGTAAGCGCGGCTTAGGGTCAGGACCCATTGATATTGTGATGGAAGTCTGAATCACTGTTCCCAAACAGGAGCAATGATATGAGTGATCTTTTCTGGCTGACAGACGCCCAGATGTCCCGCCTTAC
>JBLINN010000210.1:0-7901 GCA_047639325.1 Paracoccaceae bacterium
CGGATGCAAAAGGTGAGCACATCAAAAAACGCCTCACTGTTGCGCACGCAAAACGCAATCAGATCTTCCACCCAGTCGATGCTGGCCAAACGGATATTGGGATCCGTCGGAAAGGCGCTAAGCAAGGAGAAGCGGCCGGGGAAACTGTAATGCAGCATGGCCGCTGCCACGATCAGCACCATGAAAACCGCGCTGAACACAATTTGCTCGGCCGGCATGGCCGAGCGGACCGTCCGATCCGAACGCCAGTCAGAGAACCGGGCGTCCAGTGCCCAATTTGCCACCGTGGACTGCACAGCTTTGACGACCAACAGAATAACAAGGCCGGTCAGCACGATAGAAGGCCCTTCGGCGGCAAGCACCTCGGCTTCGGCGCGGATACCTCCTATGTTTTCCTCGAGAGATTCCACCGTTCGGCGATAGACATCGATCTTATCGGAATTGTTCTCAATCGCGGCGGCGAGTTGCTGGCGGCGCAGTTCCAGTGTGCCTTCGATCGAGGCGATCCGTGCTATCGCATCAGCGGCCAGATCGCCAAACAGACCACGGGCGATCTGAACAAAGGCCAGAGCTTCCAGGATCAGGAAAGGCAGTGCCCATGTCCATAAGCCCCGTGCGCCAAACCAGACCGGGCCAAATATCCCGGCCATCAGGTTAAAAGTGGGCGTGAAACGGGACGAGCCACCGATCTTGTCAAAATTGCGGATATAGTAATCGGGGTTGGTGCGCACGAAGGTGCGAATGTTCTCGCGCCGCTCTTCGGCATAGGCGAGGGCGGCTTCGCTTTCGGTGTCCTCCAGCGGGTTTACATCATTTGTACTCACGATACTTCCGTCCCTTCGATCACAGTGCGCAGCAGATCTGCCTTAGTAATCACGCCGACATCCCTGCCGCCATCTTCCACCAGAATGGCGCTGCTGTTTTCTATCGCCAGATTGATCAGCGTGCTGAGGTTCTCGCCTCCATTGACTCGCGGCGCGTCTGCCGGCAATGGACCATGGGCCGCGGTATGCTCGGCGATGGGCTGCATCACCGCATGGGCTCGCACTACTTTGAGCCGCGAGATACCGGCCACGAAATCGGCCACATAATCATCGGCTGGATTCATCACGATATCTTCGGCGGTGCCGATCTGAACCACCTTGCCGTCACGCATGATGGCGATCCGGTTGCCGATGCGGACCGCTTCGTCCAGATCGTGGGTGATAAAGATGGTGGTCTTCTTGAGGATCTTGCTCAGGCGGATGAATTCGTCCTGCAACTGGCGCCGGATCAGCGGGTCAAGCGCCGAGAACGGCTCGTCCATCAAAAGCACTTCTGGGTTGGCGGCCAGCGCCCGGGCCAGCCCCACACGTTGCTGCATGCCGCCCGACAGCTCGTGCGCGAATTTTGAGCCCCATGCGCCAAGCTCGACGATATCCAGAATGGCGGCGGCCTGACGCATGCGCTCGTTCTTGCTGACCTGCCGGATTTCCAGCGGCATCGCCACATTGTCCAGCACCGACCGGTGCGGCATCAGGGCGAAGTTCTGAAAGACCATTCCGATCTTGTTATTGCGAAACTGTTGAAGTTTCTTGGGCCCCAGCGCCATCACATCGGTGCCCTCGATCAGAATCTTGCCGTCGGTGGGTTCCAGCAGCCGGTTGAAGTGACGCACCAAAGTGGATTTGCCACTGCCCGATAGGCCCATGATGCAGAAGATCTCGCCGCGGTTCACAGACAGGCTGACATCGGCTACACCCACAACACTGTTGAACTCTGCCAGGACATCGGACTTGCTAAGGCCCCTTTCGCGGATGGCTTGCAACGCCACCTCTGGCTTGGCACCGAAAATCTTCCAGACATTCGAAATTTCAATAACTGTATCGTCGCCCATGTGTCCCCGCCGGTATTCTTGATTGGGTTGCGCCGTACAGGGTGGCGCTATCGTGTGGCGCCACCCTTTGCCTTTTTGGGTCAGACCCGGATCATAGACCCAGCCAGCCGTCCACACGCTCGGGGTTGGCTTCTACCCACTCGCGGGCGACCTCTGCGGGATCACGGCCCTTGCCACTGATCTCATAAGCAAAGTTTGACACGTCATCGGCGGTCAGTTGGAAATTGGCAAAGAACTCGGCAATCGCCGGAGAGCGGTCAACCAGCGAGTTGGACCAAGCGATCTGAACGTTCTTGAGCGCGTCTTTCGAAGCGACCATGGATTTTTCGTACCAATCGGGATCGTCCGAAGGCTGCACCATCACGTACTTTTCCGGGTCGAATGTCGGCTCGGACAGCATTTTGACATCGAACATGTACCAAACCGCATGGGGTTTGTAGCAGTAAAAGGCATAGCCCTCACCCTTGGCGATACTGTCCTTGATACGCGCGGTTTTCACACTTTCCTCGGCACGGACCGGCTCAACAAAATCAAGCAGGCCGTAGTCGCGCACCTTGACTTCGTTCACGTTGGCCGAGGCCCAACCGGGTGCCCCGATCCACATCTCGCCTCGGCCATTGCCATCGCTGTCCATCATCGCGGCCACGTCCGGGCGGCCCAGATCGACGATGTCAGTGATGCTGTTGGCTTCGCCGAAATCCTGGCTCACGCAGAAGCCCTGATTGCCTTCATACGGGTTCGACGACAAGGTCACGGTGCCCGCGCTATCCACGTATTTCTGGGTAAAGCTTTCCTGGTTTGGGAGCCAGACATCAGGGTGTACGTCAATATCGCCCTTGCCTTGGTCCATCGCCTGGAAGATCGTTGCGTTGTTGCCGGGTACAAATTCGACCTTGCCACCAATGCGCATTTCGACAACCGCGCCCAGCAAGTGCGCAATAGCCTGCGCGCCGGTCCAGGACGGCACGCCGATCTTGACCTCTTCGGCGGCAAAAGCGGGCATCGCAAAGACGCTGACCGCTGCCGCTAGGCTCAGTGCTTTAAGATTGGTTCTCATGATATTTTCCTCTGTTGAATCGCGCCGGATTTTGGCGTCGTTTTTTGGTTGTTAGGTTTCCACACTGCGTGGAAGTTCTGCGCCACCCTTCCTGCAGACTGCAAAATCGATCGGAGACTGACATGTAGACAGCCCACCGGATATTGGCCTGAAGTCTAGAGCAAGTTACTTTCTGAAGGCCAATTCAAACATTTCATCAAATCATTCTCATTTTGCATAGTTTTGGTTAAACTCCCAAGAACTGCCTCTTGTTGTGAAGGAAACCCCTTGGATTTGAACTGGCTGCGTGATTTTGAGTGCCTTGCGCGGACCCTAAACTTCACCCGTGCGTCTGATGAACGTTATATCACGCAGTCGGCTTTCAGTCGGAGAATCAAAGCCTTGGAAAATTGGGTTGGGCTGCCGCTGGTCAACCGCGCCACATATCCTGTCCAACTTACAGAAGCAGGCCAGCAGTTTCTGCCCGTCGCCTTGGGGGCGATTTCGCAGCTGTCGGAATCCCGTCAATCAATCCGGGATGCGGACAGAGGAGACAGCCGATTCATCCGGTTTTCAGTGCTGCATACAATTTCAGTCAATTATCTGGCCTCTCGGATGGAGGACCTTCAACAGAAAATCCCCGATCTGCGCGCACGCGTAGTGTCCGATTCTCTGAGCACTTGTTGCGAGCTATTGGTCGAGGGCGCTGTGGATATCATGTTGTGTTACTACCACCAAACAGTCTCGCCGATGATCGACGAAACCGCATTCGTGCGAAAGGACCTGTTGACAGACCACCTGATACCGGTTGCGGCCACCGGACCGGCACGCGCCATGGCGTGGGATCTTGCAAGACGTGACAGCCCACCGATCCCGTATCTGGCCTATGAGAAATCGTCGTTTCTGGGCATGGTCGTCGAAGCCACCGTGGACCGAAAACCGCTGAACACCGAAACGATCTACGTGGACGGCCTGGTCGAGACGATCAAACGGCGGGTTCTAAAAGGAAGCGGGTTTGCCTGGATGCCAGAAACTGCTATATCAGCCGAACTCGCTGATGGATCTCTAGTGCCGATCGGCAGTGACACCTGGAGAGCGCGATTGACGGTTTCCGCGCTGGCAAACCCGGCAACTTTCGATCCCATCGCACGCGAGTTGTGGGACCTTTTGTAACCCGACCCGATCTCTCGGGGCTAACTTGCCTGAGAAAACTTGACGATGGCTCGGGTCAACAGGTCGATCGTATCGACCACGTCGGTGCCCGGTGCGACGCTGTCTGCAATGATGGAAAACTCCGAGCAGGCGATTAGTTGCAGGTCTGCACCTGCGGCGGCAACTTCGATGGAGGCTGCCAGCATCGCATCGCGGGCAGCTGTGCAAGGCCCGTGCGATTTGATCGCCCGGATCGCGGCCAACATCGTGTCGTCCTGCTCGGGCCAAATCACTGATACCCCGCGTGCCTCCATCGCCACTTCAAAAAGACCTGCGCGCTGCAACGCAGGCGAGGCCAGCATGCCGACAGAGCCGCCTGGCCCTAGCGTATCGACCGGCAGATCGGCAGCCATGTCGACCATGTTCAAAAGAGGTAGATTCACTACACCCGTGATGGCCCCAGCATAATGATGCGCCGTGTTGCAGGGCATTGCCAGTGCCGTGGCTCCGGCGACTTCAAGTCGGCGCGCCATCGCGGCAAGCGTCGGCCCCGGATCTTTGCCGGTGCCTTCGATCAGGTGCGCAATCCGCGACGGTACCTGTGAGTTCATGTCAATCAGCAACGGGATATGACCGCTGTCATCCTGCGCTGATACCGCCTCCACCAGCTTACTCAGAAGGAGGATGGTCGCTTCGGGCCCCATGCCGCCGAGAATGCCAATGGTCTGCAGCGCGGTCATGGATCAGACATTCACCCAGCGGTTTGTGTGGTCAAAGGCAAAGTCGTAGCCGCCCAACGCAGCAGCACCACCAGTGTGCAGAAATACCACGCGTTCACCCTCGAATTCTCCCTTGCGCGCCAGATCGATCAGGCCGGCCGCCCCTTTGGCCGAATAGCAGGGATCCAGCAGGATGCCTTCCAACTCGGCAAACATCCGGATCGCCTCGATACCACTTTCAGTCGGCAGGCCATAGCCTTCGCCGACATAATCGGTATTGGCCATCACGTCCTCACGCTTGACCACGCCAGCGCAACCAAGCTTCTCTGCGGTCCGGCAGGCGAGGTCATAGACCATCTGCTCCTGCTTGGGTTGTGGTGCCCTTGTACCGATGCCCAGCACCGGAACCTGGGCGTTCATAGCGCACATACCGGTTACCAGCCCGGCCTGTGTGCCCGAGGACCCTGTGGCATGCACCAGCCGGTCGATTTTCAGGCCCCGCTTGTTGGCCTGAGACAAAAGTTCAAAGGCGGCATTCACATAGCCCAACGCCCCGGTCGGGTTCGAGCCGCCGCCGGGGATGACATAAACATTATGACCGTCGGTGCGCATCTTCTCGGCGGCCTTTTCCATCTCGCCCGGCATGTCGTGGCCGCTGGGGAATTTCTCGGTTGTCGCACCGTGCAGATGGTCCAGCAGAACGTTGCCATTGGTGTTGTAGTTGGCGTCATCATAGCCGGTGCGGTCCTCCAGCAGGATATGACACTTAAGGCCAAGCTTGGCAGCAAATGCCGCGGTTTGGCGGCCGTGGTTCGTCTGGGTCGCACCCTGGGTCATTACCATATCAGCGCCCTGCTCTAACGCCTCGGCCATCAGGAACTCGAGTTTGCGAGTCTTGTTACCGCCTGTCGACATGCCCGTGCAATCGTCGCGCTTGATCCAGATCTCGACGCCCAACTCTTTCGACAGCCGCTCCATCGGCTCCAGCGGCGTGGAGAGATGGGCAAGGTGAACGCGAGGGAAACGGGCGAGATGCATGATATGGCTCCTAATTGTGTCTACAGCAATTTAAAGAAATCAACTCGGCTTGGCTAATGCAAATTGGATTATCTATATTGCGTTTCTTGCAAGTTGTGGTTTGGTGCAATAGCAATACGCAATGCGACTCGAATGGATTGATGACATTTTGGCAGTGCTTGATGGCGGCTCTCTGGCCCATGCGGCCGAAACCCGGTTGCTCACTCAGTCGGCCTTCACCCGCCGGGTGCGAGTAATCGAGGACAGCATCGGCGCGACCCTGTTTGACCGCCGCCGCAAACCGGTGTCGCTGATGCCCGGGGTGCAGGCTTTGGAACCAGAATTGCGCGACCTGAGTGCCCGGCTGCACAAACTGCGGTATACTTTGAAAACCTCGAGTGATCAGGCCGGTAAATCGCTGGCTTTCGTCTGCCAGCACGCCCTGACCTCGACCGTATCACCTCAGGTCGTCCGCGTCTTGACGAAAGACGGCAAAACTTCGGTGAGCGTACGCTCGGGCAACCAGGACGAGTGTCTGATGCAACTGGTATCAAAAAAGGTCGATTTTGCGATCATGTATACGGTCCCCGATGACAAGTCTCCGGAAATCAGCAAGGCTTTTGAAACGGTGTCACTGGGTGCGGACATTCTGATCCCGGTCTGTGTACCAGCGTTACGCGCAAAGGCGGCCGGTGCAGTCATTCCAACGATTTGCTATCCGCCCGAGGTCTTTCTGGGGCAGGTTTTTGCCCGCATGATCAGCCCGCGCCTGCCCGAAGGCACCACTGTGGTGCCGATAGCCGAAACCGCCCTGACACTGGCCATGCTGCAACTGGCGCTGAACGAAATCGGAATTGCGTGGTTGCCACAATCTCTGGTCACCGGGCATCTGGCGAAGGGCGAACTTGTCCGTGTTGACGATACCCTGCCAGCACAAGCTCTGAATATACGGATGATCCGTCTGATTGAGGCCCAAACAGAGAACGGTGACTTGACGTGGCACCACCTCGCCGAACATCTGCAACGTCCCGCTGCGCAGTAGTATTACCCGGACGAAGCGACCAGTCTCGTTTGGTCGGACAAAATTCAGAGCGAAGAATTTAACGATGCAGCAAAACGGCAAATAGAGAAACGACGGCTGGGCTGCGTCAATTTACGATTGCCCCTATCGCGAATACACTGTTGATTCTTTGTGGATAATCGCCTGTTCTTCATCAGTTTTCCCGAACAGATTCGAACATTCTTATCAAGAAAAGGGGGCACTCAGGAGAGAAAGTAAGGTTCGCCTTGGTCTGTCGTATAAGTTGCGATGTCCGTTCTATGTGGTTCTCGACAGTTCGTACGTCGCGCAGCAATGGGCAAAGAGGGCTCGGAGCGGTAGTTCGCTGAATTCTGTTTCAACGTCCGGATTGGCGCGAGCGCCGGTTAACGCGCACAAGGTTTAGCTTTTGGCATCGCAACCGTCACCTCCATTTCCCGCAACATCCCGCCGTCGATTAACCCCTTTCGTATCCAGCCCAGCGCCTTCCACCAATCCTCATAGCCCCGTCGCGCGCCTGCAATCTGCTCCGGATGTGGTCGCCAGGTTACCGGGCAAGCCAGAGCTTCGACCGTCCGCCACTGCCCGCGATATAGCACCCGTTCAATGCCAACGACCTCGGTTTTGGCCCGCTCACCATGCTGATTACGCCTTGTCTCGACTGGAACACAGCACGGTACGGCACCCAGCATCCAGTCCGGTGTCAGCCCGGCCCGCGCGAGTTCGGCCACCCAGATCGCCATGCGTTTACCGCCCAGCGCGTCAGGCATTCCTGCAACCGTCGCGGCGATGACCTCGGCATCCTCATGGGTGTAGCTGCCGATTTTGTACCGTCCGCCGTCAACCTGACAGCCAAGCCGGGCCTGCTGGATCAGGACATACTCAAAGCCGTAGCCGCTGGCCTCCTCGACGGCGTCAGTTGGCGGTGGCAGTTCCAGCTGCGCCTTTTCCACCCGAAACGCCCATTCTAGGATCGCCTGCACGCCCAGTGCGCGTTTATGTTTTCCACCATTGCGGGTGATAACGCGGCGCACCACATGCAAACTTGGGATGGCGCTGCGA
>JBLINN010000211.1:0-7895 GCA_047639325.1 Paracoccaceae bacterium
GGCCCAAAAAAGCTAGTTGCAAATGACAACAAAGCTCCGATGGCTCTGGCCGCGTAAGCGGTTCGAGTGATCGAAACCTAAGCCCTTGCGCTTTGCAGTGTAAGGCGGGGTTCGCAGGCACCTGGCAACAGAAGCCTGCACTTTTCTCTCTCCTTGACAAATGCACCAACCCTTGTGTTGGCAGCGGCAGCCCTGATCATTATGTTTGCCTCATTCACCTATCAAAGCCCGGGTTCATTTTTTGCCCACCATGAATTTACGAGGATTGTTATGGCCGAAGACATCAAGTTACTGAAAAATCAATCGCTCGTGAATATGAAGTCTCTCAGAAGCTGACGGATGCGCACGATAAACAGCGCGATAAAGAACGCGAGGCCGAAAAAATGCAAAATGAAATGGAGCAAGTCGCCAAGGACGCTGTTCGCCAGGCCGAATTCTCAATGCTGACCGCTCGTGTTATTCGGCTTGACGGGATGCTGGCAGGTATCGCGGAAAGATAACGCTGTTTCGGAAATGGGGTCCTTGCGGGGAACCTGATTGACAACAGATGCCTGCATAGGCTTGTTTGTTTTCATGGGGATGACCGCGAACGCCCCGTGAGGCGACAGCCCAAGGTTCTCATGTTTCCAATCCAAAGGATGCATGCCATGGCTGCCCCAAGTGAAATAACCTCTGCCCAATTGATGCGCTTGATCGGAACGCCCCAAGCGCCCGTCATCGTCGATATTTCCATTGCCCCTGACTTTGCCGATGATCCCTTCCTGATCCCCGGATCATTCCGCCACCCGCATTCCGACATTCCCGGCCTGATCCTGCGACTTGCGGGGCGGCCATGTGTGGTCACCTGCCAACAGGGCATCAAACTGAGTTAGGGGTTGGTGCCTGGCCGCGCAATGACGGCCACGCGACGGAATACCTGCAAGCGGGAATGTATGCTTGGCGCGACCACCCCGGCAGCCCGCGCATTCCGGCGGGCACTATCCCGGACCCTGTTGACGGCAGCACCCTGTGGGTGACCCGCCACCGCCCCAAGATTGATCGCATCGCCTGCCCCTGGCTGGTTCGCCGCTTTGCCGACCCGGATGCGCGGTTCCTGTTTGTCTCGCCAGCGGAGGTTGCAGGCGTTGCCGACCGCTACGGCGCCACGCCGTTTGATGTGGAAGATGTCTTTTTCACCCACCGCGGCCCCAACTGCACCTTTTACACCATGCTGGAGGTGTTTCAGCTGCACAGCCCGGCGCTGGACCGGTTGGCATTAGTCATTCGCGGAGCCGAAACCAATGCCCACCCCCTGGCCCCAGAGGCGGCAGGATTGCTGGCCCTGTCGGTTGGCCTGTCGCGTCAATACCGCGACGATCATGCGCAGTTGGATGCAGGCATGGCGCTATATGATGCGCTGTATCGTTGGGCGCGGGATGGCCACGACAAGCCCCATGACTGGCCTGCTGATCGCAAAGCATGACCGTGTCTTATGCCGTGCCTTATGCCGTGCCTTATACCGTGTCGTATCGCGAAATGCTGCAGATCTTTGGCCGCATCGGCCTGCTCTCCTTTGGCGGCCCTGCCGCGCAGCTCGCGCTGAAGCATCGCGAGCTGGTAGAGACCCACCGCTGGCTGGACGAACAGACGTTCCTGCGCGCGCTTTCTTTATGCATGTTGATGCCGGGGCCAGAGGCAATGCAACTGGCCACCTATGCCAGATGGCGGTTGCGCGGGGTGCCCGGCGGGGTGCCCCTTGGGTTGCTGTTTGTGCTGCCGGGGGCGCTGGTGATCGCGGTGCTGGTGGCGCTTTATGCCGCTTTTGGCCAGTTGGCCCCGGTGCAGGCGGCATTTCTGGGGATCAAAGCGGCGGTGATCATCATCGTGCTGCAGGCCCTGCGCAAAGTGGCGGGCAAGGCGCTCAAAACCCCCTCTGCCTGGGCCATCGCCGCCCTCAGCTTTGGGGCGATCTTTGCCTTTGGCCTGCCGTTTCCGCTGATCATCGCAGTGGCGGCGCTGTGGGGGTTTTTCACCAGCTCGGCTGCCATACCCCCTGTACCTGCCCAACCGGTCACGGCCCAACCGCTGCGCACCGCGCTGATCTGGCTGACCCTGTGGCTGGCACCGCTGGTGGCCTTGTCGCTGACGGGGCAAACCCTGCTGGCCGATCTGGGATGGTTCTTTGCCCGGCTGGCGGTGGTCACGTTTGGCGGCGCCTATGCGGTGCTGGCCTATATGACGCAAACCGTGGTGGACCAGTATCACTGGATCGACACCGCCCAGATGATCGACGCGCTGGGTCTGGCCGAAACCACCCCGGGGGCCGCTGATCCTGGTCACCCCGTTTGTGGCGATGCTGACCGGGCAATTGCAAGGCGGGCCAATGCCGGCGTTTGCCGCCGGGGTCATCGCCCTATGGGCCACCTTTATCCCGTGTTTCCTATGGATATTTCTGGCTGGCCCTTATCTGGAACAGATCGCCGCCCGCCCGCGCCTGTCGGCTGCCCTGCACAGCATCACCGCTGCGGTGGTTGGCGTCATCCTGAACCTGTCGATCTGGTTTGCCCTGCATGTACTGTTTGGCGATGTCGGCCTGATGACTACCGGGCCACTGTCGCTGCCTTGGCCCGAATGGCACAGCCTTAACCTGCCTGCCCTGGCGCTAACCGCCCTTGCGGCGGGGCTGATGTTGGTCGCGAAACGCGGGCTGCGACAGACCCTGGCACTGATGGCACTGGCCGGAGTAGTGACGGGATTGGCGACCTTAGCAGCAACAGGGGCGGGAATCAGATATTAAAAGCCATTATCTGCCCGCCACATCTTTTGTTTCCCCCCGAATCCGCTATGCTGACATCAGACATTCCGGGGATGATGCAATGTCAGATGAACGCGACATAGATTATGGAAACCTGATGCACGCGGCGATGCGCGGGCTGATCAAGAAGGTTTTGCAGGATGTGGCCGAAAACGGCCTGCCCGGAACGCATCATTTCTTTATCACTTTCGACACCTCCCATCCGGATGCAGAGCTGGCCGACTGGCTGTCAGACCGCTATCCCGGCGAGATGACCGTGGTGATGCAGCACTGGTTTGATAATCTTGAAGTCGGCAAAGACGGGTTTGCCATCACGCTGAATTTCGGCGACTCGCCCGAGCCGCTGTTTATCCCGTATGATGCGATCAAGACCTTTGTTGACCCGTCAGTGGAATTTGGCCTGCGGTTCGAAACCCCCGAAGAAGGCGAAGCCGCAGCAGATCAGCCAAGCCCGATGCCGATCAACACCGATCATGTGGTTGACACGGATCATCCCGACGAAGGGGCTAAGGCCGAAATCGTGTCACTGGACAGTTTCCGCAAGTAAACCCGCGCGCGCGATAGGCCAAAGTCACGCCACCCGCAGCGGTATCCGATTTCTTTCAAAGAAATCGTGTCGGAAAATTTCAAATTTTCCGGTTCCCGGCCTGTCGGTCAGTGGATCATTGTTTCGTCAGAAAAGTCGTCACCGAGCGTTGTTTTTCGCCGTTGCGCAGGTTGCTGAATTCCAGCGTCAGCCCGCCCTCGGCCAGGGTCCGGTCAAATTGTTGCAGCTCATACCCGCCAATATCATCGACAAACAGCGAATAGACCGTCAGCGTATCCTGCGCGATCCGCCCCCAGACAAACGGCTCTCCCTTCATCGGGTCAAGCTGCACCGCGTGGCCAAACACGTTGCGCGTCATTGCGGCGGCATAAACGTCGGGCCGGTCACTGGCGACAAAGTCGATTGAATAGGATTTTTCCTTGACCCGCCCATCCGGCTTGTAGCTGGTCGAGGTCCATTTCACCGTGAACCCTTTTTTGTTCTCGCTAATACTGACGCTCATATCCCGAGGGGTCAGGGTGCCATCTGCCGACAGGATCTCGGCCGAACCGGTATAATCCCCGACAAACCGCGCAACATCGGCCGCCACAACCTGGGCCCACAGCCCAAACAGCACCACAATACCGGCCATCAGCAACTGCGCGGGGCGGACAACAGGGCGGACAATCGGGACAGTTTGCAAGCGATTCATGGTCGACCCTTTCAAGGTAGCGCCCAAGCATCTTATCGCCAATGGCGCGCAGAACAATGATCCAACTTGATTTTACGCGGAAATTTGATCGCACCGCCTCGACGCTCGCGCGCGGCCCCTATCCCACGGGCCTATACCAAGGCGGACGAACCATTTATGCTGCGCGCAACTGGCCGATTGCACCACCCCGTCCGGGCGGATAAACGGCATGCAACCCCATACTTTACCGGAGACGACCAATGTCCAACACCCGCACCGAAACCGATAGCTTTGGCCCACTGGAAGTTCCCGCAGACAAATACTGGGGCGCCCAGACGCAGCGCTCGATCATCAATTTCCCGATCGGCTGGGAAAAACAACCCATTGCCATCGTGCGCGCATTGGGCGTGATCAAGAAGGCCTGCGCGCAGGCCAATGTCACGCTGGGCAAGCTGGATTCGACGCGCGGCGATGCGATTATTCAGGCAGCGGGCGAAGTGATCGACGGCAAGTTTGACGACAATTTCCCGCTGGTTGTCTGGCAGACCGGGTCCGGCACCCAATCCAACATGAATTCCAACGAAGTGATCGCCAACCGCGCTATCGAAATTTTGGGCGGGGTGATCGGGTCAAAGGACCCGGTGCATCCCAATGATCACTGCAACATGGGGCAGTCATCCAACGACACCTTCCCCACCGCCATGCATATTTCCGCCGCGATGAGCGCGCGCGATGTCCTGTTACCGGGGCTGGAAAAGCTGCATGCAGCGCTGCAGGCCAAAGTCGAAGAGTTTGACGGCATCATCAAGATTGGCCGAACCCACACGCAAGACGCCACCCCCTTGACCCTTAGCCAAGAATTTTCCGGCTATACGCATCAGGTTGCAATGGGCATCCGGCGGGTCAAGGACGCGCTGGGGCGGATATATGAGCTGGCACAGGGTGGCACCGCTGTTGGCACAGGGTTGAACACGGTTGTCGGCTGGGACGTGATGGTCGCGGCGAATATGGCCGAAATCACCGGCCTGCCCTTTGTCACCGCGCCCAACAAGTTCGAAGCGCTGGCGGCGCATGACGCGATGGTCGAAATCTCGGGCGCGCTAAAAACCGTGGCGGCGTCGCTGTTCAAGATCGCCAATGACATCCGCCTGCTGGGGTCAGGCCCGCGCTGCGGGTTGGGCGAGTTGATCTTGCCCGAGAATGAACCAGGCAGTTCGATTATGCCGGGCAAGGTCAACCCGACCCAATGCGAGGCGCTGACTCAGGTTTGCATTCATGTGATGGGCAATGACGCAGCTGTTGGATTTGCCGGCTCGCAGGGGCATTTTGAACTGAACGTTTATAAGCCGATGATGTCGTATAACGTGCTGCAATCGATGCAGCTGTTGGGTGATGCGTCCAGTGCGTTTACCGACAATCTGATGGTCGGGTTGCAGGCTGATGCTGTGCGTATCGACAAGCTGATGCACGAATCCTTGATGCTGGTCACCGCCTTGGCGCCGGAAATCGGCTATGACAACGCCACCAAGGTCGCCAAAACTGCGCATAAGAACGGCACGACGCTGAAGGAAGAAGCGATTGCGCTGGGGTTTGTCGATGCGGAAACCTTTGACCGCGTGGTGCGCCCCGAGAATATGATCGGGCCAAAGTAATGGCAGAGCCGGTCAACCTGAACCGGTTTCGCAAACAAAAAGCGCGGGCTGACAAAACCGCCCGCGCCACAGAGAACGTGGCGCGCTCGGGACGCAGTAAGGTCGAAAAACAGCTGGAACGCGCCCGAGCAGACAAGGCGCGCCGCGATCTGGATGGGCACGAAGCCGAGTGACCAACTGGCGTCCCAAGAAACACTCGCTAACATTGCGCGGGCACCGGACATCGGTGTCGCTGGAAGATGAGTTCTGGGATGCCTTTCGCGAGATCGCTGACGCCGAGGGCCGACCGATTAATGTGTTGGCCGCCGAGATTGATGCCAACCGCGGGACGGACATGGGCCTGGCCTCGGCGATCCGATTGTTTGTGTTGCGCCGATTAAGGGGGCGTTAACCAGAAAGCGGGAAACTATTTCTATGCGCAATGTTCCCACTCCCTTGTCTGCCGATGTCTGGATTACCGATTTGTTCAGCTCAAAAGCTGCACGGCAGGGCGCGGTTATTCGACGGAAACTGCGGGATATCGAACGCTATGCCGGGGCAGAACGGTTCCAGGCAGAACTGCAAAGGCGAGGCTTTCATGCAGTCGAGAACACTGGGCAACTGGTCATCTTCTGCAATCAAGAGTCCATCCGATTGGTTCTATAGTCGTTTTCTTTCAAAGAAAACGGATCGGAATTTTTGAAAAATTCCGGATAGCAGGGTCACCGTTCCGTCAGTTTCAACCAAATCCCGTCCCGAGATCGCACCGTCAAATGCGCCACCGGCACCGGGTCGCGTCCTTCTATCCGCTCTACCCGAAACCGCTGCAGCAACATCGACAGGATCAACGGCCCCTCAACCATGGCAAATCCCGCCCCCGTGCACACCCGTGGTCCCGCCGAAAACGGTATGTAAGCCTCGCGTTGGCAGGTCTTGCCATTTTCGGTCTGCCAGCGCCCCGGATCAAACCCGTCTGGATTGTCCCACAGACGTTCATGGCGATGCAGATGCCAGGGGCTAAGCACCAATTGCGCGCCTTTGGGCACGTCGCGATCGCGAAACTTCTCCGGGCAGGTCGCCTCGCGCACCATCATCGGTACTGGCGGGTACAATCGCAGCGCTTCACGGAACACATCGCGGCTGACCTTCAGACGGGACATAACCGAAAAATCACAGCCCGCTAGCACCTGCGCCTCAGCTGCGACCTTGTCCTGCCAATCCGGATAAAGCGCCATCAGATACAGCGTCCACGCCAGCGCCGAGGCGCTGGTTTCGTGCCCGGCCAGAAAGAAGATCGCCACCTGATCCACCATTTCTTCGGTGTCAAACTTCTCCCCCGTCAGCGGATCGGCAGTTGTCATGATCTTGGTGGCCAGATCATCCGGCGCCGTGCCTGCCGTGATCTCGGCCATCCGCTGTGCAGTCAACTGCCCGATCAACCCGCGGATCTCGGCGGCGGTGGCCTTGGTACGGCGGCTATGAAACCGCGGCACCCAGCGTGGCAAGGGGATAAATGCGGCGATATTCAGGATGGGCTGTTCGCGCTGATAGGCGCGGAAGCCCGCAAATACCCGCGCGGCGACCTCGTGTTCGATCGGGATCGAAAACAGGGTGCGGAAAATCACATCGGCGGCGGCGTGGCTAGTGACCTCTTCAATCTCGACCGGTCTGTCTGTCTGCCCGTCCAGCCGGGCAACGGCGGCTTTGGCCGCGTCCCACATCGCCGGAAACGTGTCGCGCAACCGCCCGCCTTCAAAGGCCGGGTCAATGATGCGGCGCTGGCGTTTCCAGGTCTCGCCATTGCTGAGGAAAACCGAATTGCCCAGCAAGGGGCGCAGCCCTTCGCTGATCCGGCTGGATTTCGGGAAGTCGTCGGGGCGGTCTTTTAGTACGGTTTTCACCAGATCGGGCTGGTTCAACAGGTAAGACCTGAAAAACGGCGTGCGGAATTCGGCCATCCACGCGCGGTACAATCGCGCCGGTTGCGCAGACAGGATGTCCTGGCGGAACAGTTTTACATATTGGCGCAGGGACACTTTGTCGGGGCGGGCTGTGGGTTTAGGCGGAATCATGCAGCACGCACCGAGGTGTATTTTGACACCGCAACATCGATGCGCGATTGCGATGGCGGGCGCCCCGTATAACGCGCGGCCAAGGTTTGCGGCCCGGCGGTAATGCGGAAATAGTCGTAATCGCGCGGCCGATCAAAGGCGCAAAGGTACTGGAAATGCAGCCGGAAGAACCGCCAGCGCA
>JBLINN010000212.1:0-7889 GCA_047639325.1 Paracoccaceae bacterium
TCGATCGGGTAGGATTTCAGGCGCTTTTTGTCAAATAAGTCGGTGGCGATAAAGGCGTGTTTGTCGGTCAGCGTATAGTGGGTTTTGGTTCGGCGGTAGGATTTCCAGACATGCACACCGATGGCGTTGAAAAACCCGGTGCCAAAGAACAGCAGGCCGAACATCCAGAAAAAGCCGCCTGCCTGGCTGGCCATTTTCATCCAGAACAGGGAAAACCCCATGAAAAACACGCCCATCACCAGTGACATCGGTTGGGAGAGGTCCAGCCGAAACCCGGGTTCAGGGCGTCCCTGCCACAGGATTTTCTCATCCCCTGCCAGCAGGCCGCGCCATCCGTCAGGGACGCTCATGCTGGGGCCTGTTCGGCGGTCTGTTCGGCGGTCTGTTCGGTGGCCCGTGCGCGGTGATTGCGCGCCAGCAGTTCCATCGCGGCCATACGTACGGCCACGCCCATTTCGACCTGGTCCTGAATGACCGATCGGTTGATGTCATCGGCCAATGTGCCGTCGATTTCCACGCCGCGATTCATCGGGCCAGGGTGCATGATGATGGCGTCGGGTTTGGCCAGTGCCAGCTTTTCGGCGTCCAGCCCGTAGCGGTGGTAATATTCGCGTTCTGACGGGATAAATCCGCCATCCATGCGTTCCTTTTGCAGGCGCAGCATCATCACCACATCGACGTCTTTCAGGCCTTCGTGCATGTCTTCGAAAACCTCGACGCCGAACTGGTCGATCTGCGCGGGCATCAGGGTGGGCGGGCCGATCAGCCGCACCCGGTTTTCCATTTTGCCCAGCAGCAGGATGTTGGACCGGGCGACGCGCGAATGGGCGATGTCGCCGCAGATCGCCACCGACAGGCGGTGCAGGCGGCCTTTGGCGCGCCGGATCGTCAGCGCGTCCAGCAGGCCTTGGGTGGGGTGTTCGTGGCGGCCGTCACCGGCGTTCAGCACGGCGCAGTTGACCTTTTGCGCCAGCAGGTCCACCGCACCGGAATGAGGATGCCGCACCACCAGCAGGTCGGGGTGCATGGCGTTCAGGGTCAGCGCCGTGTCGATCAGGGTTTCGCCCTTTTTGACCGAGGATGCCTGCATCGCCATGTTCATTACGTCAGCGCCAAGGCGTTTGCCGGCGATTTCAAAGCTGGCCTGGGTGCGGGTGGAATTTTCGAAAAACATGTTGATCTGGGTCAGGCCCGCCAGCACATCCGAGTGTTTGGCGGTTTGGCGGTTCAGGTCGACATAGGTATCGGCCAGATCCAGCAATGTGGCGATATCTTCGGGCTTTAGCTGTTCGATCCCCAGAAGGTGGCGGTGGGCGAAGGACATTTGCGGCTCCGGCTATGTGTGGAGGTCTTATAGAAAAGGGGGGACGGGCGGGCAAGGTGGGTTTGGGTTTGAACCGGAATGAAGTGGGGAGAGGGCGAGAAAGAGGATTTTATGCCTCCGGCGGGGATATTTGTGGCCAGAAAAAGACTGGGTGTTTTGTTCGCCGGGCTGGCGGATTAGTTTGGGGTATGGAATCGGCATTGAATTATTATAGCGCGAAGGCGTTGCTGGAGTGGCAGATCGAGCTGGGGGCGAGCGAGTCGATTTGCGACGCGCCGATTGATCGCTATGGATTGCCGGATAAAGCCGCCAAGCCAAAGCCGGTGGCGGCGGTTCAGGCTGTAGCCGTTGGTGGGCCTGTTGGTGTGGCGGCGAGTGATCCGGTGCAGGTGGCGCAGGCGGCGGCCAGTGCGGCGGGCTCGCTTGAGGCGTTGCATGCGGCGATGGCTGGGTTTGAGTTATGCGAGTTGAAGAAGGGTGCACGCCAGTTGGTGTTTGCCGATGGTGTGCCGGGCGCGCGGGTGATGATCATTGGCGAGGCACCGGGGCGCGATGAGGACCGCGAGGGGCGGCCTTTTGTTGGCCGGGCGGGGCACTTGCTGGACCGGATGTTGGCGGCGATTGATCTGGATCGGGCAGCGTCGGTTTATATCACCAATGTGCTGCCCTGGCGACCACCGCAGAACCGCGATCCGGAGCCGCAAGAGATTGCTATGATGATGCCGTTTCTGGAGCGTCACGTGGCGTTGGCAGCGCCGGATTTCATTGTGTTGATGGGCAATATCAGCTGTCAGGCGGTTCTGGGTAAGCGCGGGATTACCCGGCTGCGCGGTCAATGGGCACAGGGGTTTGGCAAGCCGGTTCTGCCGATGTTTCATCCGGCCTATCTGTTGCGCCAGCCTAGTGCCAAGCGCGAAGCCTGGGCGGATTTGCTGGATTTGCAGGCGCGGTTAAGAGGTGAGTCATGAAAATATTGGCATTTTCCGATCTGCATCATGCGCGAGCACGGGCGGCGGCGTTGGTTGCGGCCAGCGCGCAGGCGGATCTGGTGATTGGGGCCGGGGATTTTTGCAATATGCGGCAGGATTTGTCGGGGGCGATGGGTTTGCTGGCCGGGATGGCCGCACCGATGGTGGTGGTGCCGGGCAACGCGGAATCGCATGATGAATTGCTGGCGGCTGCGCCCGAAGGGGTAACGGTGTTGCATGGCTCGGGCGTGGTGATTGGCGGGCTGGCGATCTTTGGTTTGGGCTATGCCGTGCCGGAAACGCCGTTTGGCGGCTGGTCTTGTGATCTGTCCGAAGAACAGGCGGCTGCGATGTTAGAGACCTGTCAGGGCGCGGATATCATGGCGCTGCATTCGCCGCCCAAGGGGATTGCGGATGCGATCTCGCAAGGGCTGTCGGTGGGGTCGGTTGCCATTCGCGACGCGATATCCCGGGTTCAGCCGCAGTTGGCGGTTTGCGGGCATATTCATGACAGTTGGGGCAAAACCGGGCAGATCGGGGCGACGCGGGTTGTTAATCTGGGGCCGGGGATCACCTGGTTTGAGATTGCCCCGTCAGAAAAGGATGCAAGCTGATGTCGCGGATTGATGAGAGCAAGGCGTTTGTGCCGGTGCGGATTGCGGTGCTGACCGTGTCGGACAGTCGGTCGCTGAATGAGGACCGATCGGGGCAGGTGCTGGTGGATCGGTTGTTGGCTGATGGGCATTTGTTGGCAGATCGTAAGATTGTGCGCGACGAGCGGGACGAGATTGCCGCGTTGCTGCGCGACTGGGTAGCGGATGACGCGGTGGATGTGGTGATTTCCACCGGCGGCACCGGGTTGACCGGGCGGGATGTGACCGTCGAGGCGCACCGGGATGTTTATGAGAAAGAGATCGAGGCCTTTGGCACAGTGTTCACCATGATTTCGATGGAAAAAATTGGCACCAGTGCGGTGCAAAGTCGCGCCACGGGTGGGGTTGCGGGTGGGACATATCTGTTTGCGCTGCCCGGCAGTCCTGGCGCGTGCAAGGATGCTTGGGACGGGATTTTGCAGGGGCAATTGGATATTCGTCACCGTCCTTGCAACTTTGTTGAGATAATGCCGAGATTGGACGAACATTTGCGACGGAAATAGCGTGCTGTGGCGTTAACACCCTTGTGGCTTGGTGTTTTTTGGCAAACCACTACATAATAAGGGGTGGTCGCGTCCTGCGGCCCTGAGGTGAGTCGTCGGATGCGGTTTTTACGGCAAAGTCTGGTGGGTATATTGCTGGTGTCATTGACGCTGGCTTTGTTGATCTATGCCGGGCAATTGGTGATGTCTGCGGTGCAGGCGCGGATGAACGATGAGCGCAAGCCGCCGCAAGCGCGCGAGCGGGTGTTTGCGGTGAATGTGGTCACTGCAAAGATGGAAACGATCAGCCCGGTGATGCCTGCCTTTGGTCAAGTGCAAAGCCGGCGCACGCTGGAGTTGCGCGCGGCGACCGGGGGCCGGGTGATCGGGCTGGCTGACGCGTTTGAAGAAGGCGGCGTTGTCGCTGCGGGCGACGTATTGGTGCGGATTGACCCGGCGGATGCGCAATCGGCGCTGGACCGGGTGCAAAGCGATTTGCTGGATGCCCGGGCCGAGCAGCGCGACGCGGAACGTTCGTTGGTTCTGGCACGCGATGAATTGGTGGCAGCCGAGGATCAGGCCGCGTTGCGGGCAAAGGCGTTGCAGCGGCAGCAGGATCTGCAGACGCGCGGGGTTGGCACGGCGGCGACGGTGGAAACTGCCGAGCTGGCGGCGGCGGCGTCGCGCCAGGTGGTGTTGTCGCGGCGGCAGGCGGTGGCCACGTCCGAGGGTCGGGTGGATCAGGCGGTGACCAAGCTGGCGCGGGCGGGCATTGCGCTGGACGGGGCCAAGCGGGATTTGGCGGATACCACGCTGACGGCGGCGTTTGATGGCACGCTAAGTGCGGTATCGCTGGTCGAGGGGCGGTTGGTTTCGGCCAATGAAAAGCTGGCAGAGCTGGTGGATCCGGCGGCGCTGGAAGTGGCGTTCCGGGTGTCGACGGCACAATTTGCCCGGTTGCTGGAGGATGACGGCGCGCTGGTGCCTGCGGTGGTCGAGGTGTGGCTGGATGTGACCGGTGGCGGGCTGACAGCCAAGGGCCAGATCAGCCGCGACAGCGCGGCGGCGGGCGAGGGGCAGTCTGGCCGGTTGATCTTTGCCGGGCTGGAGGCTGCGCATGGGTTCAAGCCGGGTGATTTTGTCACCGTGTCGGTCGAAGAACCGCCGATTGATAACGTGGCGCGGGTGCCTGCGTCGGCGCTGGATGCGGCGGGCATGGTGTTGGTGCTGGGGCCAGAGGACCGGCTGGAAGCGCTGGCGGTTCAGTTGGTGCGGCGGCAGGGCGACGATGTGCTGCTGCGCGGCGACGGGCTGGAAGGGCGCGAAGTGATTGTTGGGCGCACGCCGCTGTTGGGGGCGGGCATCCGGGTGCGGCCCCTGCGGGAGCCGGTCGAGGGTGCCGAGCTTACTGAAAATCCAGAGGCGGCGCTGTTGGAACTGACCGAGGAACGCCGTGCCAAGCTGGTGGCGTTTGTCGAGGCCAACAGCGGGATGCCGGACGAGGTAAAGGCACGCCTGTTGGGGCAATTGGGTGAAGCCAGGGTTCCGGCGCAGGTGGTTGAACGGATTGAATCGCGGATGGGGGGCTGAAACATGGCCACAGCAGGGCCGCTGGGCGACGGAATTTATATAAATTCCGTGTCAGAAAATTGGAATTTTCCGGGCAAATTTATTTGAAGAAATTTTTGTCCTTTGCCTGTCGGATTGGGGGATTGGCATGATGCGTGATATTCCCCGTGCGGCGGGTGGTGTGCTGTCCTATTTTACCCGACACAAGACAGCGGCAAACCTGTTGCTGGTGGTGCTGTTGGTTCTGGGCGCCGCTGCCATTCCAAACATGCGGGCACAGTTCTTTCCCGATGTGATCCTGGACACTGTTCGGGTCAATGTCACCTGGGAAGGGGCCGGCCCCGAAGACGTGGACGGTGCGATTGTGCAGATTCTGGAGCCCGCCTTGTTGGCGGTGGACGGGGTCGAAAGCTCTTCCTCGGTGTCGCGTGAAGGGGTGGCGACGGTTGTGCTGGAGTTTGAGCCGGGCTGGGATATGGGCCGCGCGGCGGATGATGTGCAGGTGGCGGCGGATGCCATCACCACCCTGCCGGACGAATCTGACGACCCGGTTGTGCGGCGCGGTGTCTGGCGCGACAGGGTCACCGATGTGGTGATCACCGGCCCGATTGGCCCGGCACAGTTGGGCCTGTTTGCCGACGAATTTGTCACCCGGTTGTTCACGGTTGGCGTCACCCGCGCAACCATCCGGGGCGTGGCCGCGCCGCAGACAATTGTCGAGGTGCCCTCGGCCAGTTTGATTGCCAATGATGTGGGCATGTCCGACATCGCTGCCGCCATTGCCGCCGAGGTCAACGCCGATCCGGCGGGCGATGTGGGCCGCGGCAATGCCCGGGTGCGCACCGGCACCGAAAAGCGCAACCCAGAAGACCTTGCCGGGATTGTGCTGCGCTCAAACGCGGATGGGTCCAAGCTGACCATTGGCGATGTGGCGTCCATCCGGGTGGAAGGCGTGGACCGCAACCGCAGCTATTTCGTGGGCGACAACCCGGCGATGTCGGTGCGGGTGGACCGATCTGATGGTGGCGATGCGATCCGCATTCAGCATGTGGTCGAGGATGTCGCGGCCCAAATGCAGCTAAGCCTGCCGCAGGGGGTGACGATTGAACTGATCCGCACCCGCGCGTCGGCGATCACCGACCGGTTGGACATCTTGGTGGATAACGGGCTGGTCGGGCTGCTTTTGGTGGTGGCGCTGCTGTTCCTGTTCTTGAATGCGCGCATTGCGTTCTGGGTGGCGGCGGGCATTCCGGCGGCGATGTTTGCCGCAATTGCGCTGATGTATGCCGCCGGGCTGACCATCAACATGGTCAGCCTGTTTGGCCTGATCATCACGTTGGGCATTGTGGTCGATGATGCAATTGTTGTTGGCGAACACGCCGATTTCCGTGCCCGAAGGCTGGGCGAGCATCCGGTAGTTGCCGCCGAAAATGCCGCGCGGCGGATGGCGATGCCGGTATTTGCCGCCACCCTGACCACGGTGATTGCCTTCTTTGGCCTGACGGCGATTGGCGGGCGGTTTGGCGATCTGATCAAGGATATCCCGTTTACGGTGATCGTTGTCTTGATGGCCTCGCTGGTCGAATGTTTCCTGATCCTGCCGCATCACATGAGCCACGCCATTGCCCATTCCGCCAAGGATCATTGGTATGACTGGCCCAACCGGATGGTCAATCGCGGCTTTCGCTGGGTGCGCGACCATCTGTTCCGCCGTCTGGTCGCTTGGGTGATCTGGGGCCGCTATGTGGTGCTGGCCGGGGCGTTGGTGATACTGGCCAGCCAGTTGGCGCTGTTTATTAGCGGCGAGGTGCAGTGGCGGTTCTTCAACGCGCCCGAACGCGGGTCAGTGTCTGGAAACTTTGCTATGGTCGAGGGCGCGACACGGACTGATACGCTGGCGATGATGCGCGAGATGCAGCGCGCCACCGAAGAGCTGGGCGCGAAATATGCCGCCGAAAATGACGGGGTGAACCCGCTGGATTATGTGATGGCCGAGGTGGGCGGCAATGCCGGGCGCGGGCTGTCGGGGGTGGATACCAAGGACACGGACCTGCTGGGCGGCATTTCGATCGAGCTGATCGACGCCGATCTGCGGCCCTATTCCAGCTTTGCCTTTGTCGCTGAATTGCAGGATTTGGTGCGCCGCCATCCGCTGGTGGAAACCGTGTCGTTTCGCGGCTGGCGCTCTGGCCCCGGGGGCGATGCGCTGGACGTGCAGTTCTTTGGTGCCCAAGTGCAGACCCTGAAAGACGCGTCTGAGGATTTGCAGGCCGCATTGCTGCGCTACCCTGAGGTTTCGGCGGTCGAGGATAACCTGGCCTATGACAAGGAAGAGCTGATCCTGGATCTGACCGCACAGGGTCAGGCGCTGGGGTTCACCATTGATGGGCTGGGGCGGTCGTTGCGCGCCCGGCTGAACGGGTTAGAGGCCGCGACCTATCCCAACGGGCCACGCAGTGCGGCGATCAGGGTCGAGCTGCCCGAGGGAGAGCTGACAGCGGATTTCCTGGAGCGCACCTATCTGCGCACGCCCAAGGGGGTTTACGTGCCGCTGGCCGATATTGTCAGTGTCACGCAACGTACCGGGTTTTCGTCGGTCCGACGCGAGAACGGCATTCGACTGATTTCGGTGACGGGGGATATTTCCGAGGATGATCCGGCGCGGGCCGAAGAGATTTCCAAGGCACTGGAGGCGGAAATCCTGCCGAAGATCGCCAGCGAGCGGCAGGTGGAGTGGCGGTTGTCCGGCTTAAGCGAGCAAGAGAATGATTTTCTGAGTGACGCGCGCACCGGGCTGATCCTGTGTCTGACCGGGATTTATCTGGTGCTGGCCTGGGTGTTTTCCAGCTGGACGCGGCCGATTGTGGTGATGGCAATCATCCCGTTTGGGCTG
>JBLINN010000213.1:0-7868 GCA_047639325.1 Paracoccaceae bacterium
CGACAATCTCGCCGTTTTGCATCACCGCGATCTCGTCGCACATATGCGCCACAACGGCCAGGTTGTGCGACACCATCAGATAGGTCAGCTGCCGTTGCTGGCGCAGATCGGCCAGCAGGTTCAGCACCTCGGCCTGCACCGATACGTCCAACGCCGAGGTCGGCTCGTCCAGCAGTAGCACGCTGGGTTCGGGGGCTAATGCGCGCGCCACGGCCACCCGCTGGCGCTGGCCACCGGACAGTTGGTGCGGATAGCGAAAGCGGAAAGCGGGGCCAAGCCCGACATCGGCCAGCAGCTTTTCGATCCGCCGGTCGATATCGTCAAACCCGTGCAGCTTTAGCGTCTCGCCCAGAACCGCATCCACCGAATGGCGCGGGTGCAGGGACGCGTAGGGGTCCTGAAACACCATCTGCACGTCTTTGTAAAAACCGCGCTCGCGCTTTTTGCCCAGCTCTACGCCACCCACCCGGATGCTGCCGGACCAAGTTGGCACCAGCCCGACCAAGGCGCGCAGGATCGTCGATTTGCCCGACCCGCTTTCGCCAACCAGCCCGAAGCTGGCGCCTGATGGCACGGTGAAACTGGCGTTGCGCACCGCATCCACCCGGTCATGATTTTCGCCGAACCAGACGTTCAGGTTGTTAAATTCAAGATCGCTCATTGGCGGCCACTCACGCTTGGGTCCAGGGACCATGCCGGATCGCGGGTCAATGCCTCGAGCCGGTGTTGTGGGGCATCAAGGCGCGGCAGCGAGTTCAGCAAGCCGCGAGTATAGGGATGCGTCGCCTCGTGCAGCTTGCCCGCTTCGCAGACCTCGACAATCCGTCCGGCATACATGATCAGCACCCGGTCACAGAACGAGGCGACCAAATTTAGGTCATGGCTGATAAAGATCAGCCCCATGCCACGGTCCTTGACCAGCTTGTCGATGATCGTCAGGACAGATGATTGCACCGACACGTCCAAAGCCGAGGTGGGTTCGTCGGCGATCAGAATTTCGGGTTCAGTCACCAGCATCATGGCGATCATGATTCGCTGGCCCATACCGCCCGACATTTCATGCGGATAGGCGCGCATCACCCGTTCCGGGTCGCGGATCGACACCGCCTCTAGCATTTCAATCGCCTTGGCCCAGGCGGCTTTGCGCGGAGCTTTGGTATGAAAGCGGTAGATTTCGATGATCTGTTCGCCGATCCGCATTACCGGGTTCAGCGAAAATTTTGGGTCCTGCATCACCATCGAGATCTTCTGGCCCCGCACCCGCTGCATTTGCTTTTCGCTCATACCCATCATGTCGCGACCGTCCAGCTCCATCCGGTCGGCCTCGATCCTACCCGGTGGGCGGATCAGGCGCAGGATGGCGCGGCCGGTCATTGACTTGCCCGAGCCGCTTTCGCCGACAATGCCCAGGCGCTCGCGGCCCAGGGTGAATGAGATGCCGCGCACCGCCTCGAATTCGCCCTGACGGGTGGGGAAGGTGACGCGCAGGTTTTCGATATTCAAAAGCGTACTCATCCAGCGCCATCCTTGGGGTCAAGCACATCGCGCAGCCCGTCGCCCAGCAGGTTGAACGCCAGTGATACGGTAAAGATCGCGAGGCCGGGCATGGTGGCGACCCACCAATGATCCAGAATGAACTTGCGCCCTTCGGAAATCATCGCGCCCCATTCGGGGCTGGGCGGTTGTGCGCCCAGGCCCAGAAAACCAAGGCCAGCAGCGGCCAGAATGACCCCGGCCATATCTAGCGTCACCCGCACGATCAGCGATGAAATGCACAGCGGCCAGATATGTTTGGTGATGATGCGCAGCGGCCCGGCGCCCTGCAATTTCACCGCACTGATATAGTCCGAACTGCGAATCGTCAGCGTTTCCGCCCGCGATATCCGCGCATATGGCGGCCAGGCGGTCAGCGAAATCGCTAGCACAGCGTTCTCAATCCCCGCGCCCAGTGCCGCGACAAAGGCTAGCGCTAGAACCAACCGGGGAAAGGCCAGGAAAATATCGGTGATGCGCATCAGGATGACGTCGGCCCAACCGCCTGCATAGCCCGCGATGGTGCCCACCAGCAGACCTGCGATGGGCGCGATCAGCGCCACCAGTGCCACGATATAGAGCGTGATGCGAGAGCCATAGATCAACCGGCTAAGGATATCGCGTCCCAGACTGTCAGTGCCCAGCAGATGGCTGTCGGTTCCCAGCGGGCGCAGCCGCCCGCCCAGATCCTGCACAAACGGATCATGCGGCGACAAAATCGGCGCAAAGGCCGCGACCAGCACCAGAAACACCAGAATAGCCAGACCGATCATCGCCATGTGGTTGGAGCGCAGCGTTAGCCAACCATGATAAAACGCAGCCGCCCGTGCATGGTTACGTGAGGTGGGCGTGTCGGTCATCAGCCAGTCGCGCCAGCTTTGCCCTTGCATTGGTCCGGCCATCTAGAACGTGTCCAATTTAACAGGTTTCCGGTATTCATCCCTAGCCCCGAGGCAGCTTTTGCAAAGCAGAACGCGTTCGGGGGCAAGGGGGGATTCTTGTGGATTGGACATGTTTACCGCGCCCTCGGGTCAAAGACCTTGTAGAGCAGGTCGGAAAAGATGTTGAGCAGCACAAAGATCAGGCCAACCACGACAGTCCCGCCCATAACTGCGTTCATATCCGCCGACAGCAGCCCGGTGGTGATGTAAGACCCGATGCCGGGCCAGGAAAAGATAATCTCGGTCAGGACGGATCCTTCCAGCAGGTTGGCATAGCTTAATGCGATCACGGTGATCAGCTGCACCCGGATGTTGCGGAAGGCGTGGCGCCAAATAACCGTGCGCTCCGGCAGGCCCTTGACCCGCGCGGTGGTGATATATTCCGCGCTCATCTGTTCCAGCATAAACGACCGGGTCATGCGGCTGATATAGGCCAGCGAGTAATAACCCAGCAGCGACGCGGGCAGGATGATATGGCTGAAGGCGTCTTTGAAGACGGTCCAGTTGCGATCAAGAAGGGAATCGATCAGGATCATGCCGGTCACGGTGGGCACGATATCGGCGTAGAATATGCCCAACCGTCCCGGTCCGGCGACCCAGCCCAAAATGCCGTAGAATACCAGCAGGCCCATCAGCCCCAGCCAAAAGATCGGCATCGAATAGCCAACCAGCGCCACCACCCGGGCGACCTGATCAATCCAGGTTCCTCGGTTGACGGCGGCAAAGACACCCAGCGGTACGCCCAGCAGAATGCCCATAATTGTGCCCAGTGTTGCCAGTTCCAGCGTGGCCGGAAACACCCGTTTGATATCTTCGGAAACCGGGTGGGAATTCAGCAGGGATATGCCGAAATCACCATGCAGAACGTCCCAGAAGTAATAGAAAAACTGAACGATGACAGGCTTGTCCAGCCCCATCGATTCGCGCGCGGCGTCATAGGTCGCCTTGGAGGCGCTTTCGCCGACGATGGACAGAACCGGATCAATCGGCATCACCCGGCCAATGACAAAGGTCACCAGCAGCAGGCCAATCATGGTCACGGCGATCGACACCAGGGTCTTGGCCGTCGGCACCACATAGCGGGAAAAAAGGGCCGAACGATGTCGGCCCTTTCGATTGACGTCAGCAAGCGCCAATTATTTGGTCACTTGCCAGTAGGAAACAGCGGTGATTGCGCCGCCAAGGTTCAGGTCTTTGACTGCCGTGTTCACCCCATTCTGTTCGATTTTCTGGAACATGATGGCAAACGGTGACGTCACCAGAAACTCACGCTGCATTTCTTCATACATCGCTTTACGCTTTTCCCGATCACCTTCGACCACGGCGGCGTCCACCTTGGCGCTAAGCCCTTCTGGATCCCAGGCATTACGCCAGGCCAGAAGGCCGGTGGCGCCTGCGTCGTCCGAGTTGTCGGGGTTATAGGCAAATGTCCCGGCATTGGTTTGCGGATCAGGATAATCCGGGCCCCATGCGCCGATATACATGTCCAGCTCGCGGGCGCGATACTTGGACAGGGTTTGCTTGCCAGTGCCCACAACCAGGTTCAGCTTGATCCCGGCCTGTGCAAAGGTGTTTTGCAGCGACTGGCCGATTTCAATCCGCTCTTGCGCTTCGCGCACGCCAGCGGTGATTTCCAGACCTTCAACACCGGCAGAGGCCAGCAGTTCCTTGGCCTTTTCGACATTCAGCGAATAAGGCGCATCATCAATGGCGCCCAGATAGGTGGCAGGCAGGAAGTTCTGGTGGATGGTGTACTGACCATCCAGGAAACTGTTCTGCATGCCTTCATAGTCGATCAGATATTTGATCGCGGTCTTGACCTCGGGCTTGGACAGCACTGGGTGCTTGCCGTTCAGCGAGATATACATCAGCCGCCCGCGCAATTCGGTGTGGACGCCCACGCCTTCTGCACCGGCCATTCCTTTGACGTCATCGGGGTTCAGATTGCGGGCAATGTCGATATCGCCGCGTTCGAGCAACAGCCGCTGGCTGGCGCTTTCCTGTACGTGGCGGACCACGACGCGTTCCATCGCCGGGGCACCCAGATAGAAATCAGGGTTGGCGGACAAGGTGACGCTTTCATTTGGCTTCCAGCTGTCCACTTTATAGGCACCGGACCCGGCGGTGTTGGTCTTCAGCCAGATGTTGCCCATGTCGCCATCGGCCTCGTTGGCCATCACGGTTTTCATGTCGACAATGCCGCCGATGGTGGAGGTCAAGCAGTTCAGCACAAAGGACGTCGCATAGCGCTTGTCGGTGGTGATCGACAGGGTGTTGCCGTTCGCCACAATGGTCTCGCCGACGTTATCGGCGGTAAAGCCGAACTGCGTCAGGATAAAGCTGGGCGTTTTGTTCAGGATCACCGCGCGGCGCAGCGAGAATGCGGCGTCCTCGGCTGTGACCGGGTTGCCGGAATGGAACATCACGCCGTCGCGCATGGTAAAGGTGATGGTCTTGCCATCCTCGGACACGGTCCAGCTTTCGGCCAGATCAGGGCCATAACCACCACTTAGATTCAGCGGGTCAAAGTTCACCAGCTTGCCATAGACATTGCGGCTGACATCCGAGCCCGCGAACTCAAAGCTTTCGGCCGGGTCCAGCGTGGTGATGTCGTCAATCCGGTTGGCAATGACCAACATGTTGGGCGGGGTTTCCGCCTGGGATGGCAGGCCCGTGGCCCCCACGGCCAGACCCAGCACAACGCTGGCAATCAGGTTAGAAAGTGGCTTCATATTCTTCTTCCTCTCTGTTGTTGTCTCGTCAAAAACTCTTATCGGTTCTTGCCTTCGCCCCATGTCAATCCTAACACGCGCAGCCAGTTTTCATGCGCCAGCTTTGCCATCAGGGCATCCGAATAGCCATGCGCGCGCATCGCGGCGCGCAGATTGTCCAATCCGGCCACGTCGCCAATAGCATCCGGCACCAGTGCCCCGTCAAAATCGGATCCAAAACCAACCCGGTCTTCGCCCAGCTTATCAATCAGATAATCCAGATGTCGCAGCATAGTGTCCAGCGGAATATCAGATTTCATCTGACCGTCTTCCCGCAGGAAGGCGGATGCAAAATTAAGCCCCACCATGCCGTCGCTTTCAGCGATCGCAACAAGCTGCTTGTCGGTCAGGTTGCGCGCATGCGGGCTGATGGCGTGCACGTTGGAATGGGTGGCAACCAGAGGCGCGTCGCTGATCCGGGCCACATCCCAGAACCCGGCCTCGTTCAGATGCGACAGGTCAATCATGATGCCCATCTTGTTACAGCGTTTCACCAGCTCTTCGCCCTTTGGCGTCAGCCCGCCACCGATATCTCCGGTTGACGGATAGCGAAACGGCACACCTTCGCCAAAAATCGTCGGCCTGCTCCAGACCGGCCCGATGGACCGCAAACCGGCGCGATACAGCACATCCAGCACGTGAAAATCCGGGTCAATCGCCTCGGCGCCCTCGATATGCATGATGGCGGCGATGCGGCCCGTGTCAAACGCGGTGCGAATGTCATCGGTGCTGCGGCAAATCTGGACCGCGCCGATGTCTTCCATCTGGGTCAGCAGGGCGGCCTGTTTCATCACCGTTGGCAGCGCCTCGGCCGCCGGGATCGGCGGGGGTAGCGGCAGATCGTAGGCTGGCTTGGTCATCTCGTCCATCATGGCGTCCAGATCGGTGGGCGATTGCACGAACATCGCGAAAAACCCGCCGCCAAATCCGCCGGCTTTGGCGCGCGGCACATCAATATGCCCGTCGCGCCCGGTGACAAAGCTGTCAACCGCGCTGCGCCCCCCTGCCATCGCCAGTTTCAGCAGGACGTCATTATGGCCATCAAATATCAACGGTGTTGGTGTGCTCATGCGCTGGCAGCTCCACATTTTGCGATGGAAAGAGGGGCGCAGACAGCCCCATCATTTGCGGCAAGCCTACCAATGGGAAAACGATTTCGACCAGAGGGAAATCTATGCTAATAGATCATTGAGACATGATTTTAGGTAATACATACATGCCACGCAAAACTTGGCACTCGCTGCCTGAATATCAAACCTTCCGCGCGATGATGGAAAGCACCACAACGGCGGCGGCGGCAAGGCGGCTGGGTCTGTCGCAATCCGCGGTCAGCCGGTCGCTGTCCAATCTGGAAAACCGCATCGGCAATACCCTGTTCGAACGCGATGCCGGGCGGCTAAAGCCAACCCTGGCGGCGGTCAAGTTCAACGCCCGGCTGGATGGGCTGTTTGCCGCGCTTGACCAGATCGACGGCCCCCCCGTCACCGAACGCGAACATCTGCGGCTGATCGCCCCGCCGACATTCGCCAACCTGTTTCTGACCGGCCATATAGGCAGTTTCCTGAAAACCCGGTCTGACTATTTTCTTAGTCTTGAATTTGGCCCGTCCGAAGATGTGTTGCTGGGGGTGCGCAGCAATCGGTTTGATCTGGGGATGGTCGGGGTAGAGCCAACTCTTGCCGGAACCAAACTGGTGCCGTTTCGCCGGTCGATTGCGGTTTGCGCCATGCTGGCGGATCATCCGCTGGCGGGGTTGGATGATATCAGCCCGGCGGATTTGCACGGGCAAAACCTGATTGCCCAATCGCATCGCCATGCACGCCGGTCACAGTTGGAAAAACTGTTTCACGAACAGGGCGTCAAACCCCGCATCGTGGCCGAGGTGACATCGACCATCGCCGCAACTGATCTGGTGCGCACCGGGCTGGGGATTGCGGTGATCAACCCGTTTCCGATTACCCAGCAAGACACTGGCGGGTTGGTGTTTCGCCCGTTCCCGTCGGCGATTTCCTATCAGGTCTATTTCGTCGAACCCGAAGACCGACCGGTGTCACGGGTGGCCCGGCATTTCATGCAACATATCCGGCTGCACACCCCGGGCGATATATTCTCGCAGGTTATTTAGAGGCGGGCTGGTAAATCTTGCCCGTTTTCAGGTATTTAGCCCGGCACTATTCCGTTGACAGACGTGCGGGCGTCGCAATATCATTTGCATACAAACAACAATTTCGCCACCCGTCAACGCCGACTTCTCACAAGGATCGCCCGTGAATTACTACGCTCCGACAGCGTTGGATGACGCCCTTGACCTGCTTGCGCCGCAAACCCTGGATGTTGTGGCCGGTGGCACCGATTTCTTTCCGGCCTTGCCTGCGGGTGGGGTGAAACACAGCCTGCTGGACGTGACCCGGATTGATGGCTTGCGCGGTGTTTCGCAAAGCGCGGGTGGGGTGCGAATTGGTGCTGCGACCCGGTGGAGCGATATTGTGCAGGCCGATCTGCCCGCCTGCTTAGACGGGCTGAAACATGCCGCGCGTCAGGTTGGCAGCCTGCAAATCCAGAATGCCGGGACGATTGCGGGTAATATCTGCAATGCCTCGCCTGCCGCGGACGGGGTGCCGCC
>JBLINN010000214.1:0-7851 GCA_047639325.1 Paracoccaceae bacterium
TTTGACGATTGAGAAAGTCCCAATCATCAAACAAGTACGCCAGATTGTTGAATGTGCAGCGTTCAGGCCAACCCACTACACCTGCCACACACGCCATTGCCGCGCGAGCGGCTTCGTCCTTGGGCCGATTCTGTGGAAAAACAATGTGTTTCTGCTGCAGAAAGTAGAGGTTTGAACGCGGCATGAGTGCCTTTGTTGTCATGCTTTGCGGGTTTGCTGCGGTGCGGGAAAGATCTTGGCCAGTTTGCAGAGGCTTTGGGCGGTTGCGGCGAGTAGGAATTCGTCGTTTGCGCCGCATGGGCCGCGTAATCGGAGCCGTCCGAGGCCGAGGATGCGTTTGAGGTGGGCAAAGAACATTTCTACCTTTTTCCTGAGCCGCATCGAGATCGTGCATTGTTTGGTCTTGGCTATATCGCGGGCAACTTGGCGGGCGTCTTCTTGCTCTTCGCGGGTGATCTTGCGGGCATCTATATTCGGGCGGCATCTCATTTTTGATGGACAGGCCTGACAGACCTCCTTCAACGCGCTATATCGCGCGACACCTCTGCCGGTACGGCCCGCGGGTCGGGTCCGAGTAGTTGCGTCGGAATTGCTTGAGCACGTGACCTTCGGGGCAGATGTACTGATCGTTCTCGATATCCCGTTCGAAGTCTGCGCTCGACCAGGTCCCATCGGATCGGCCAGCCTTGTCAAAGACCGGGATGTGCGGCGCGATTTTGCGGTCAACCAGCCAGCCCAGCATTGATCCGGTGCCGTAAGCGGTGTCGGCGATCGGCCTTTCCGGATGCAGGTCGAATTTTTCTTTCACCCGCTCCAGCATCGTCTTTGTTGACCCTACTTCTGCTTGTCGGATCGATCTGGGTGCCTCTACATCCACTGCCCGGCAGTGCATGTTTACATGCACGAGAGCGGACAATGACACCGTGATCCGTATCAATCAGATATTTATCCGAATAGCTGAAGAATGCTGACCCTTTGAGGGCGGCAGTCCATTGGCTGGCTGGATCGGAATGGGAGGTGAACTTGGGCTGCACTTCGCTGGCAGCACCAAACGCAGCCTCGTCCAGCGTGTCGATATGCTCGCGCACCGCCCTTGGCGCATCCGTTGGATCAACCTGTGTCGGGTCCCATTCTTCTTTAGGTGTCGAGTTCTGCTTATTGGCGTCGGCTTCGATTAGGCGGGCATCAGTCGCATGCGTGCCCGCTGACCAGGCCTTCGGAAATGCAGCGGGCGACCGTCATCCCGAGCAAATGCCGTAGAAGTTCGCTCTCGCGGAAATGTCCATGCCGGTTCTTGGAGAAGGTCGAGTGGTTGGACACAGGATCGGATAAATCGAGGCGGCAAAACCAGCGATACGCGAGGTTCAAATGCGCTTCCTCGCAGAGCCGACGCTCGGACCTTATGCCAAACCAACCAACAGCATCCGGATCAGCAGTTCGGGATCAATCGATGGACGACCGGTGTGACTGTAGAAGTCTGACAAATACTACCGGAGGTCGCTCAAGTCGACAAACCGATCAATAGACCGCAACAGATGATTTTGCGGGACGTGTTCCTCAATCGAGAACTCGTAGAACAACGCAGCCTGTGCCGCCTGCTTCGGTCCCATCACCGCAGAATTTCCCGTCTCAATGCGAGAATTGAATCAGCTAACTCCCCAACGATCAAGGAAGAGTTTTTCAACAAAACAGGCCCGGATCGGACGCCCCTATTCCAATCTGCGCAGCGCTTGACCAACCCATTCAGGTGTCGGCTTCAGGGTCGCGTCACGCAGATTGGCGCGTATGTCGTCAGGCAAGGCCGCCGCCGCCGATGCTCGTGTGTCATAGTGCAGCAACATGCACTCGAACGTCGCGCATTCCTGCGTGCCGGACCACATAATGTGCCCGACATGCAAGCGCTTGGCGTCCACCCCCAGCACGGCGGTTTCAATCGACAAAGTTGCTGGCGCGCGCACCTCGCCGACATACCGCAAATGCGTCTCCAACGTGTACAGCGCGCAGCCTGTTTGGTCGAAATAGTCCGTGCCGATCCCAAAGCGGTCCTGTAGCTTCCAGGTCGCGTTGCTGAACGGCACAAGGTAATAGGCTTCGTTCAGATGCCCATAGGCGTCCAGCCAGTCCTGCTGCAGCGGCTCTTCATGCAAGCGAAATGTCGACATGGTGCCCCCGGGTCAGGCAGGTTTCGAAAAGACGACCAACTTGGTCATCGCGGGGATCAGGTTGTCGACGTCATCGACCGCGAATCCAATCCTTTTCCCGGTTTCCGTCAGCCAACCGACTGACAGTGACCGGGCGTCGGGCGTAAACGCCATGTGCTGCAATTGCCAAAGCGCCGCAAGCGCCGGGCCGCGCCGATCCTCTTCGACCATGAAATCATGCACCATCAGCTTGCCACCGGGCGACAGGGCTTCGAAGGCCTTGTTCAACAGGGCCTCGACGTTGTCACCCGGCACGCCGCTCATCAGATAGGACATCAGAATGCCATCCTGACTGCCGGGCCATTGCACTTCGACAGCGTTACCGGGAATGTAGCGCACCCGGTCGACCAGATCGGCCTCCGAGATAAACCGCCAGCCGATCTCGGCCACGTTGGGAAAATCTATGATGGTTGCGTGTAGGTTGGGGTATTCCCGGCACAGGCTGATCGTCATCGCGCCGGTTCCGCCGCCCACGTCCAAAAGGCTGGTTGCATCGGCCAGATCCACCTTGCGCGCCAGCGTCTTTCCCGGCCCAAGCGACCCGGCGTGCTGGCTTTCGGAATAGACCGACGCCTGTTCTTCGTCCGTCATCCAGTGTTTATACGACGCAATTGCATCGTCGGACAAATCGCCCTTCATCACCGCGTTAAGCTGGAGCAGGAATGGGTACATCTGCTGGTCGATCTGATAGCGCAGATAGTCGCCAAAATCGTATTTCGATTGCTTGGAAAGAAAGCTTTGGGCCGCGGGAGAGTTCTGGATCTTCTTGTCATCGCCAATGGTGAGCAGACCAACACTGGTAAGCGCCGTCGTCAGCATGATGATACGGTTGAGCGGGACGTCGGCAGCGGCGGCCAGGTCTTCAGCCGGTTTGGGGCCGTCTGCAAGCGCCGAAAAAAGATCGACATGCAGCCCGGCGAACAGGGCTTTGGACGCCATGAAGCCGAATGCTATCGACGAGAGGTCTTCCGCAGTTTCGATTGCCTTGTCACTGGGCGGCATCGTTTCTTGGGTCAGCATGCTGTCCACTCTTCTTTCTGTTTTTTTGTGATTAGACACAGAGCATACACAGTCGGTGCTGCAGCGCAACATGGGGGCCAGGATCGCGCGGGCGTTTTGTGCTAGAAACCTGACTTTGGTTGATTTTGCAGCAAAAGCAGGCTCTCCGCCCGTGGTTGAAACCGCCCCGCATGGCGGATGTCGGGGGTCATCGCAGCGAGCGACCGCTTTCTACCCTTCGTGCCGGATGCCGCGCGCGACGACAAGGTTACAAAAAGGCGCATGCCAGTCATTTCATGACCGCGAAATCATCAGGACCTGACCCGGCGGCTTGATGCGAATTGGCAAAGGTCAGCCATGAACTGGACACATGGCCGCCTGCCGTCTGGCGCTGTGGCCAAAAAGCAGTTATACCGATATGGTGCTGCATTGCAGCGAACACTTCCAAACAGGATTCCCCATGCCCCGAGCCTTACTGGCAGCTTTTGCCAATCGTCTAGCCATACCCGATTTGCGCTGGATGCCGGACGAAGGGTTCAGCGTGTCCCGCGTGCGGATCGAGCTTTTGTCCGGCCTGACCGTCGCGCTGGCCCTGGTCCCCGAGGCCGTGGCCTTTGCCTTTGTCGCCGGGGTGCACCCGCTGGTGGGGCTTTATGCGGCGTTTCTGGTCGGGTTGATCACTGCGCTGATCGGCGGGCGGCCGGGCATGATCTCGGGCGCGACCGGCGCATTGGCGGTGGTGATGGTGGCGCTGGTGGCACAACACGGGGTGGAATACCTGTTTGCCACGGTGGTTCTGATGGGGCTGATGCAGGTGGCCGCCGGGGCGTTGCATTGGGGAAAATTCATCCGTCTGGTGCCACATCCGGTGATGCTGGGCTTTGTGAACGGGCTGGCGATTGTGATCTTTCTGGCGCAGATGGGCCAGTTCAAAGTCCCGGGCAGCATGGAAAATTCCGGTCATGGCATGTCGGGCGGGCAATGGCTGACGGGCGAGCCGTTATACCTGATGCTGGGCCTTGTGACGCTGACCATGGCGATCATCTGGGTGATGCCGCGCATTACCCGGTTTATCCCCGCACCTTTGGCCGGGATCGGCATTGTGGCGGCATTGGTGATTGGCATGGGGCTGGACGTGCCCCGGGTTGGTGATCTGGCCTCGATCAAGGGTGGCTTGCCAATGTTCCATATCCCGATGGTGCCGCTGACCCTGGAAACGCTGGAAATTATTCTACCTTATGCGGTTATTCTGGCGGCCATTGGTCTGATCGAAAGCCTGCTGACCCTGAACCTTGTCGGCGAGATGACCGGCAAGCGCGGTGGCGCCAGTCAGGAATGTATCGCGCAGGGTCTGGCCAATACGGTGACCGGATTTTTTGGCGGCATGGGCGGCTGTGCGATGATCGGCCAGTCGATGATCAACGTCAAATCCGGCGGGCGCACGCGTCTGGCCGGGATTGCGGCGGCGCTGTTCCTGTTGCTGTTCATCCTTGTGGGATCCTCGGTGATCGAGGTGATCCCATTGGCCGCCCTTGTGGGGGTGATGTTCATGGTGGTGATCGGCACGTTTGCCTGGAACTCGCTGACCATTCTGCGCAAAGTGCCACTGACAGATGCGTTTGTGATCCTGCTGGTCACCGTGGTGACAGTGATGGAAGACCTTGCCGTGGCCGTGGTGGTTGGGGTGATTGTCTCGGCGCTGGCTTATGCGTGGAACAATGCGCGCCGCATTGATGCGATCACCAGCGAAACCGATGAGGGCGCCAAAGTGTACAAGGTCCACGGGCCGCTGTTCTTTGGCTCTTCCGAAGGGTTTATGGAGCTGTTCGATCCGGCAAACGACCCCGACAATGTGATCGTGGATTTTGCCGCCAGCCGGGTGGTCGATCAGTCAGCCTTGCAGGCGATCGAGGTCCTGGCGCTGAAATACGAGGCGATTGGCAAGCAGATACAGCTGCGTCACCTCAGCCGGGATTGCCACAAGCTGCTGAACAAGGCGGGGCATCTGATGGTCGACAGCGATGACGATCCCGATTACGCGCTGGCGGTGAACTATTCGATCAAAACGGGTATTTTGGGCGGGCATTAGGGGCAGACCCCTAGGCGATCACCATCACGCTGCTGCTGTCCAGGTCGCCGACGGAAACACACAGCACATGAATGACCCGCAGCCCGTCGATGATGTCAAACCCGGCATCGGTATCGGCGGTGGTGACGCTGCTGCTGCCTGATCGGATGACAATCTTGTCCAGCCCGACCTTAAAGTCGTGAATGGTATCCTGCTCATGCAGCAGATTGGTTGATAAAAAGACAAAACGGTCAGCGCCCCATCCGCCGGTCAGGTCGTCGTCACCGCCGCCGCCCACCAGCTTGTCATTACCGCGCCCGCCTTGCAGGTCGTCCCGCTGTCCGCCGCCAAACAGCTTGTCGCGGCCATCCTGGCCAAACGATACATCGTATCCGCGGCCGCCGAACACCTTGTCGCGTCCGGTCCCACCCCAGATCGTGTCGCCGCCACCGCCTCCATGGACCAAGTCATCGCCAGCCCCGGCGTCAAACGCGTCATCACCATAGCCCGGCTTGTAGGTGTAAATCAGGCTGTCCAATGTGCCGGTCAACAGCGTGGTGTCCAAAGCTGTGCTGCCAAACACCAGATCCTGACCGGTGATTGTCATGGTCGCAGTGCCAACCTGAAAACTTGCCGTGGTGGCCGTGCTGGATATAACAACGGCGTCGTTCAGCAGGCTTTCAAAAAGCCTGTCTATCTGGCGCAGGCCATAGGCCAGGCCTTCGGACATTTGGTAGATGGGCATCTGAAACTCTCACTCACTGAAACTGATTGGGCATCTGCGCGGAGGGTAGCACAAAAGCCTTTGTGGCCAAAAAGCGGGAATTTCTGGAACCATGTGGAGCGCACGTTCCGTGCGCACAGGATTTTTGAGTGGGGCAGCTTCCAGCTCACCAAAACAGAAAACGGTTAGGGGGCGGCGCGTTCCAGGGCGGCGATGTCGCCGCTGAGCAAGGCGGGCAGGGCGGTGGTGATGTTGGATTGTGGCCAGTGCCACCATTCAAGCTGTTGCAGGCGGGTTATGTCGGATTGGGCAAAGGGCGGGCGTGTGACCTGCGTCGGATTGCCGGTGACGATGCTGTAATCGGGTATCTGGCCGCGCACCACAGCACCCGCGCCAACGATCACCCCGTTGCCGATCTGTGCGCCGGGTAGCACCAGCGCGCCATAGCCCAACCAGACGTCGTGGCCGATGATCGTATCACGGGTGTCGGGTTGGTAGCTGGTCATTTTTTCGGGGTCAAAGATCGGGAAGGGATAGTTTGTCAGCCCGTCCATCGCATGATCGGCCGAGCTGGTGATAAAGCGCACGCCATGGGCGATTTGGCAGAACTTGCCGATGGCCAACCGCTCGGCAGAGCCGGGAAACAGATAGGGCGCCAGATGCTGCGCCGAGTTATCTGACGGGTCGAAATCCGACGCATAGGTGTAATCACCCACCTGAAAATCGGGGTGATCAATGGCTTGCGACAGAAACACCGTGCCCGCATGTTCAGACCGGTCCGGCAGGGTGACAGGATAGCGGCGGCTGGGGTCGGGCAGCGGCATCGGCGCTATTCTTCGCCGGGGCGGATCAGCTCAAACAGATCGGTGACGCGGGTGTAATCGCGGTATCCAAGCCGGGCCAGCGGTTGAAAGGTCGTCACGTCAAAGCGGCCATCTGTCAGGCAATTGTCGCGGATATGGATGCCGGTCACTTCGCCGATCACCATGCGGTTGGTGTCGCCTCCAAGCTTCACAATCTGCGTCATCCGGCATTCCAGCGCCGCCGGGGCATCCTTGACCCGCAGGCAGTCAATGGTTTCGCATTCCGCCGAGACAACCCCGGCATGGGCGAATTCGTCGACTTCCTTTGGCAGATCGCCCGAGCTGGCATTCATCGCGTCCCGCGCGCTGTATTCCACGATGTTGACACAGAACACGCCGGTGTCGCGGATATTGGCCAGGCTGTCCTTGGCGTCGGTCTGGTCCGGCTTCACACCGGTGGTCGAAAACATCACCTGTGGCGGGGTATAGGCGATGCCATTGAAAAACGAATAGGGGGCAAGGTTGGGCACGTCGTCGGGGCCGCGGGTGGATATCCAGCCGATTGGGCGCGGGGTGATGATTGCGTTGAACGGGTTATGTGGCAGGCCGTGGCCATCCTGGGGGCGGTAAAACATTGCAGACTCCATCTGTTTGCCCATGACCTAGCGCCGTGCTAGGGCGAAATCCACCGCATTCAGGAAGACAGGCGCGGCAGGTGATAGAACTGAAACCAGAAAGACCCGACGACTGGTGGGAGGTCGAGGCACTGTTTGATCTGTGCTTTGCCCCCGGACGCGAGGCGTTGTCATCCTACCGCCTGCGCGACGGGACCGCCTCGGTGCCGGGCCTGTCGCTGGTGGCGCGTGACGAGGCTGGCATTCTGGCGGGCGCCATCCGGTTCTGGCCAATCCGCATTGGGGCGGCGGCGGGATTGCTGCTGGGGCCGGTTGCGGTGCACCCGACACATCAGGGCGAAGGTCTGGGCGCGGTGTTGATCCGCGATGGGCTGGACGCGGCGCGGATGTCGGGCTGGGCGCGGGTGGTTTTGGTGGGGGA
>JBLINN010000215.1:0-7803 GCA_047639325.1 Paracoccaceae bacterium
GGGGTGCCAAGGATCGCGCCAGCGCCACGCGCTGTTGTTCGCCGCCAGACAGTTGGTGCGGATAGCCATCAATAAACTTCAACAACCCGACGCGGCTAAGCAATTCTTCGACCCGCCCGCGCTTGCTGTCTTTGGATCCATTCAGGCCAAAGCCCACATTGTCCGCCACGCTAAGATGCGGAAACAGGGCAAAATCCTGAAACATCAGCCCGATTTCGCGCCGCTCCGGCGGCACGCGGTAATTGGTGTCGCAGATCAGCCGGCCATCGACGTAAATCTCGCCGCTATCCTGCATCTCGACCCCGGCGATCATCCGCAGGGTGGTGGATTTGCCGCAGCCAGACGGCCCCAACAGGCAGGTGACCTGCCCTGCGTTGATCGACAAAGACACGTCATCGACCACCGCGCGCCCGCCATAGTGGCGGATCAGATGGCGGATTTCCAACCGGGGGGGGCGCGGCTGTATCTGTTCGGACTGCACCGGTTTAGGCTGCACGTGTGGGCCTCGTTGCCATTGCCCGACCAAAGTCATCGGGTATCAGCGCAGATAACAATCCCACCGCCGCCGCGCAAGTCGTCAACAGCAGCTGGAACTGGCGCTTTGGGACGCAAGGCTTTGTGTCGCACTGTCCTGCGCGCCACCGCCGTTAAACGGGCTGTCCCCGCCGCAGTCTGCAAAAATGCCATAATGGGTGTCAAAATTGCCGATAAAATCGAAATGCCGGGCAAAGCGGGTGTCTTTCAGCATCATCCAGGTGTTGCCGCAAACCGGGAATACTTTGCCGGTTTCGATCCGGTGGTGATCATCCAGGTCAAACACATGCGGCGCGTGATCCACCGTGCCTTTATAGATCACGGCCTGGCCGTAATCCTCGCAGTCAGGTTCCAGCGCGGGCAGTTTGAACAACCGGTAGGTGGCCGACAGAAACCTGATCGGCGCGACGCGCGCTTCGAGCACCGGGTTTTCGATGGTCAGCGGGCGCTGGGTCACCAGACGCGGGTCATGGAACCCGGTGGTTTTGGCCATATCAAGAAAATCGTTCCAATAAAGCGCACCGGACAGGCATTCACCATACAGCACCTCGTCCTCGGCCAGCGCCTGCGGAATCCGCCGGTCGGCGTAGACATCCGAGAAATACATCTCGCCCCCCGGTTTCAGCAGGCGCTCTGCGCCGCGCAGCACGGCGGCCTTGTCGGTGGCCAGATTCAGCACGCAATTGGACACGATGATGTCAAAGCTACCCGGTTCCAGATCCAGCTGGTCCAGCGTTTCGATATAGCCGTGGTGAAATTCGACATTCGACGCGGCATGGCCAAAGGCATCGGCATGGAAATCCTGATGCGCGCGCGCCACGTCCAGTTGCTCTGGCGTCATGTCGACGCCAACCACCCGGCCGGTTTCGCCGACCATGCCAGCCAGCGCATAAACATCGCGCCCGGCGCCACAGCCAAGGTCAAGGATGCGCATGCCCTGCAGATCCTGCGGCGCGATCAGGCCGCAGCCGTAATAGCGCGCCAGCACGTCGTCATGCAGTTTGGACAGCACTGCCTTTAGGTGGTCGGGCATGTCGGCGGGCGTGCAACAGGCGTTGGTTTGCAAATCTGCACTGCTTTGCAGAGTTTCGCCGTAATAGGTTTGCACGTTTTCACGTTTCATCGGGGTACCTTCCGGGTCTGGCAGCAATAATCGGCTGCCTGTTGACAGATCACTTTGCCCCCGCCCCGGCAAGGCGGAAAAGGTGCCAGTGGATCACGCCTGTATCAGGTCAAACGACGCTTCACCGCGCATAACGCCGTTCACCTGCAACGCAAGCCGGTGGGCGCCCGTAAACAGGCGAAAGGTTGTTGCGTCGCCTTTCAACCGGTGGGATTTGGCGATGATCAGCGGGGTATTCGCCTTGGCTGTGGCGGTTTTCAGCTTGAACACTTTGCTGCGTTCCGACCCGTCGGCTTTGCGGAACCAGATCAGGTAATCGACCAGAACCGGGGTGTCGCGCTGCGCATTGATCTGGCAGCCGAATTCGAGCATCCCGCCGATCTGCACCGGGGTGGATTTGACGGTGATGGCACAGGTGATGTCCGCATCCGGGTCATACCCGCGCATTTCAAGCGCCCGGGGATGGCCCGACTTGACCAGCCCGCGCAGGGCGTGGCTGGTCATCCAGTCCAGTTCCTTTTGGCTTTGCGTCGATTGATCGGCCCATGTTTCCAGTTGATCCATCGCCAGATCGGGGTCTTTCTTGGTGATGTCATTCAGGTGGTTGGCGATGGAGCGCGTGACATAGCGCGTCGGGTCAGCGTGCAGTTGATCCAGCAAACCCAACGGCTGATCCAGTTGCAGGCTTACCCCCTGCCCCCAAGGCAGGCGCGGTCGGGTGCCTTCGCTGACCAGCCGGCGCACGTGATAGCTGGGGTGTTGTGCCCAGTCCTGCATCCGGGTCAGGACCAGATCGGGCCAGCGGTTCAGGAAGGGGCGAATGGCCCATTCCATCGAGAACCGCTGGGTGATCTCGGCCAGCAGGTCCAGCGACAGATCCGGGTGGTCGTTCAGGCCAGCCGCCACCACATATTCGCCCAAAGGGGCAAAGATGAAATCGCCGAAGTCATTGTCTGACAGCGAGGGATCCAGCGGTGCGGGCATGGCGGCGCGCAATATGGGCGCGCTATTGGGCAAGGGCCCCGGCAGGGACGCAGACAGGCAATCGGCGATCCATTGGATACGCGCCTTAAGCTCCAGTTCTGGCAGGCGGGCCATCACTTGGGTTTCGAATTTGTCGCTGTCAAAGCCCGCGTCAGCCGCGCCGAAAAGGCCCGCCAGATAGCGGATCTTTTCAGCGTTAAACAGCTGGTCTTTCAGGGAATAACCGGATGCCATATCACATCGTCAGATTAACGCCGCCGCCATCCAGCAGCAGGTTTTGCCCGACGATGAACCCGGCATGTTGCGAACACAGGAAGGCGCAGGCCGCGCCGAATTCTGCCCGTGTGCCATAGCGATTGACCGGAATGCCCGCAGCGCGTTCGGCGCGGGCTTCGTCCAGCGTGATGCCTTTGGCCTTGGCCACACCGATATCCAACGAATCGGCGCGGTCCGTGGCATGAATGCCCGGCAGCAGATTGTTGATGGTGACGCCACTGGCCGCCACTTGCCGCGACGTGCCCGCCACATATCCCGTCAGGCCAGTGCGCGCCGCATTCGACAGGCCCAGCACCGCGATCGGTGCGCGCACCGCTTGGCTGGTGATATTCACCACCCGGCCCCAGCTGCGATCCATCATACCGGGCACCAGCCCTTTGATCAGCGCAATCGGCGTCAGCATATTGCTGTCCAGCGCCTTGATGAAATCCTCGCGCTCCCAATCGGTCCACATGCCGGGGGGTGGGCCGCCGGCGTTATTGACCAGAATGTCTGCATCCCCAGCCGCCTGCAACACAGCCGCCTGCCCGTCCGGCGTGGTGACATCGGTGGCCACGGTCACCACATCGACGCCATGCGCGTCGCGGATCGCCTGGGCGCTGGCCTCTAGCGCGTCGACGCCACGGGCGTTCATCACCAGATTGACCCCAGCGGCGGCCAAGGCTTCGGCACAGCCCAGCCCCAGGCCTTTCGAACTGGCGCAGACCAATGCGCGCTTACCGGCAATTCCTAAATCCATCTCTTATGCTCCTGCTGTTGCTTGTTGTTGCTTGCGTTGACTTGGGATTAACACCTGATATGGCAACAATGCCAGCAATTCACCGGGGTTTTGACCCAGATACGCCACAATCTTGGACCACCTCTTCTTGTGAAGTGGCGGAACAGGCCCCAAACTGATGGCAGAGCAACAAGCAGATAGATTTGTGACCACACTGACTGGACCCATTCAAAACATCCCCGTTTACCGGGCCGAGGCGTTTTGCGTCAGCGATGGCGCCCATCTTGGCGACGGTATTTCCCATATGGATGATATGGTGCCGGATGATGTTTATAATCTGGAACCGGGCGCCACCCGTCAGCGTTTGGCGCTGCGCACCAGCAGCGATGGTACGTTCCACATTGCCGAAGGCACCGAGCTGGGCACGACGGGTGCCGCGCTGCATCTTGATTGCGCGATGAGTCTGATGCGTCATGACGGCACCACCACCGAGGCGCTGGTTCTGGTTGAGGTGGACCAAGAGGGTGATATCGCCGCGATTTACCTGTTGCCGCTGGCACCGTTGCAACCCAAGACCGACTACACCCTGGTTGGCATGGACCGTAACAGCGCGCGCGGGAAATTCGCGCAGGTGGCTTGTGTGTCCTTTACCCGGGGCACGCATATCACGCTGGGATCAGGCGCGCAGGTCCAGATTGAAGATTTGCAGGTTGGTGACAAAGTCCTGACCCGCGATGACGGCGTGCAGGCTGTGCGCTGGATTGGTCAGAGCACGGTGCGCGCGCATGGGGATTTTGCCCCGATTGTGATCCGCGCCGGGGCGCTGAACAATGCAGGTGATCTGGTGGTCAGCCCCGATCACCGTTTGTTTGTTTACCAGCGCAGCGATCAGATTGGTGCCGGTCAGTCAGAACTGCTGATCAAGGCGCGGCATCTGGTAAATGGCGGGTCGGTGTTTGTGCAGGAAGGCGGGTTTGTGGAATATTTCCAGATCCTGTTTGACAGTCATCACATCATATACGCCGAAGGTATTGCCGCTGAATCGATGCTGATTGATCCGCGCACCCGTCCTGCGCTGCCGCCGGAACTGCTGGAAAAGCTGGGGGCCATCTTGTCCGGCCACAGCACCCGCGATGTGCACGGGCTGGACGTGCAAAAGGCGCTGCTGGATCGCCCTGACGCAATAGACCTGCTGCGCCGCGCTTCGTTGCGCTGACCACAGGACCGCTAGCAGACGGGCAGGTCAAACAGTTCTGTTTGCGAAAGTCTCATTCTCATGATCAACCTTGGTCAACGCCTGATCTGGATCACCTGATTGATGACTGACCATCCAACCTATACCGGTACTTCTGTCCCATCGCAGGAAGGCACCGCCTTGCTGCGCGGGACCGGGCAGTTCACGGCGGATGTGCCACTGGAAAACCCACTGGTGCTGCATCTGTTGCGCAGCCCGGTGGCCTTGGGGCGGGTCGATGCGCTGGATATTTCCGCGGCGCTGCAGGTGCCGGGGGTGCATGCGGTGCATATCGGCGCGGATGTGGCCGGGTTGGGGACATTGCCGGTGAACCCGGTGCTGGAGATGGCGCGACAGCCAGATTTTCCGATCCTCGCCCAAGACTGTGTGTTGGCGATTGGCCAGCCGGTAGCGGCCATTCTGGCGCAAAACGCCAACGCGGCGGCGGACGCGGCAGAGCTGATCGATATAGATTACGATGACGCCCCGGATAGGGTTTGGGACCCGCTGGCGCAAAAGCACTGGCAGGCGGGTGATGTTGCGGCGGTTTTTGCGGCGGCGGCCCATGTGGTCAGCGTCAGGGTTCAGCACGCGATTCTGGCGCCCTCGCCGATGGAGACGCGCGGTATTGCTGTCCAATATCATGAAGGTACGGATAGCGTCACGCTTTGGCAATCAACGCAAACGCCGCATCGCACCCGTGCTGTATTGGCCAACATATTGGGCATCTCACCCGACCGGATCAGGGTGATCGCCCCGGATGTGGGCGGGGCGTTTGGCATGAAAGGCTCGGTCTATCCCGAAGAGGTTCTGGCCGTTTGGGCCGCGCTGCACCACCGCCGCAATCTGCGCTGGATCGCCACGCGGTCCGAGGATTTTCTGTCGGCCAGCCATGGCCGGGGTCTGACCAGCGCGGGGCAACTGGCGCTGGGTGCGGATGGCCGGTTTCTGGGGCTGACGGCACAGATCGACGCGCCGCTGGGCTATTGGCTGCCCAACAGTGGGCTGATCCCGGCGTGGAATGCGGCGCGGGTGTTGCCGGGGGGCTATGACATTGATGTGGTTGATATTACCACCACTGCCCGGCTGACACAGCGCCCACCGATGGGGTTGTATCGCGGGGCTGGACGGCCCGAGGCCAATATACTGATGGAGCGGTTGGTGGAAAAGGCGGCGCGGGTGACGGGCCTTGATCCGTTTGATCTGCGGCGGCGCAATCTGCGGCGGCAGCTGCCGGCCCGCACGGCCACCGGCAATATGCTGGACAGTGGCGACTATCCTGCCCTGTTGGAGATGCTGCGCGACAAAGGCGGCTGGGACGCGGCACTGGCCCGGCGCGATGCTTGTCGCGCGCAGGGCCGGTTGGCCGGGGTTGGCATGGCGTTTTACGTCGAACCATCGGGCGAAGGCTGGGAAAGCGCGCGGGTGACTTCAGGTGTAGACGGACGCGCCGAAGTGGCCAGCGGGTCAAGCGCGCAAGGACAATGGCGCGCCACCGCCTTTGCCCAGATCGCTGCCGACGCGCTGGGACTATGCCTTGGCGCGATCACCGTGCGCTGTGGCGACACCGGCACCTGCCCCGAAGGCATTGGGGCGCTGGCCAGTCGGTCCACGCCGATTGGCGGCAGTGCGGTTTTGGCCGCCTGCCGGGCGGTAAAGGCGCGGCGGGACAGCGGCGAGGCTGGTGAGATCACCGAAGAAATCCGCTATGAGACTGACGGGCAGGCCTGGGGCTATGGCGCGTTTCTGGCCGAACTGGATGTGGATGGCGACACGGGGGCCGTTACCGTGTCGCGGATGGTCAGCGTTGACGATACCGGCGTGGTGATCAACCCGGCGCTGGTGCGCGGCCAGATCATCGGCGGCGCGGCGCAGGGGTTGGGCGAAGCGTTGATGGAACGGCTGGTGTTTGACGAGGACGGCCAGTTACTGACCGGCAGCTTTATGGATTACGCGCTGCCGCGCGCCGCCGATATGCCGCCTGTCGAGGTTTACAGCCGCCAAACGGCATCGCCGCTGAACCTGCTGGGGGCCAAAGGCGTGGGCGAAGCCGGAACCATCGGCGCGCCGGCGGCGATTTTGAACGCGGCGCTGGATGCGTTGGGGCCAGTGGGGGTGCGCGATTTGACGATGCCGCTGACCCCGTCGCGGGTGTGGGCGGCGATAAGAAATGCTAATCAAAACGAGGTCACATGAAATATTCGAAACTTGACGCCAAGGATTATGCCCGCGAACATATGCGCGGCATCTGGGCTGCGGCGCTGAATCCGTTTAACGCGGATTTCTCGTTTAACGAGGGTGGGTTGCGCGCCAATATCCGGCACTGGATTGATGATCTGGACATTCAGGGGCTGTTTATTGCCGGTAAACAGGGCGAGTTTTTCTCGATGTCTTTGGAGGAGCGCAAGCGCAATTTTGAGATTGCGGTTGAGGAATGTGATGGTAAGGCGGGCACCATCATGTCGGCGTCGGATCAGAATTTCGATACGGTGATCGAGCTGGCGCGGCATGCGCAGGATTGTGGCTCGGATTACGTGGTGGTGCATGCGCCGATGCTGCATTTCGTTACGGATCAGGACGACACAGTTTTCAATTATTACAAAGAGATATGCGACCGGGTCGATATTGGTATCGCCATGTGGAGCCATCCGGATAGTGGGTATTTGATGTCGCCCGAGCTGTGCGCGCGGGTGGCGGATCTGCCCAATATTGTGGCGATCAAATACTCGGTGCCGCGCGAGATGTATGTGCGGCTGACGCATCTGGTGGGCGATAAAATCCATGTGTCGACCGCCGCCGAGGGCGAATGGCTGGATAATATTATTGAGCTGGGCTGGAAGCTGTACCTGTGTTCCTCGCCGCCCTATCAGCTGCAAAGCCGGGTGGATCAGCGGATGAATGAATATACGCGGCTGGCATTTGCCGGGCAGCATG
>JBLINN010000216.1:0-7736 GCA_047639325.1 Paracoccaceae bacterium
AAAGCTGATGAACAGCTGCTGCAAAAACAGCTTGAACTGATATTGGCGGCCACGGGGGACGGTGTTTATGGGCTGGATTGTGACGGGCTGACCACGTTTTCCAACCCGGCGGCGGAACGGCTGACCGGGTATTCCGCCGAGGAAATGCTGGGCGTTGGATCACACGGGCTGATCCACCACACCCATGCGGATGGGTCGCATTTCCCGAAAGAAGAATGTCCGATCTATGCGGCCTTCAAGGATGGCAAGGTACACCGGGTGACCGATCAGGTGTTCTGGCGCAAGGATGGCAGCAGTTTTCCGGTGGAGTATATCAGCACGCCGATCATTGATGACGGTCAGATCGTTGGCGCGGTGGTGGCCTTTAACGACATCACCGAACGAAAGCAGGCCGAGGCCGCGTTGCTGGAAAGCGAAGAGCGGTATCGCAAGATTGTCGAAGCCACCCACGAGCTGATCTTTCTGATCAACGCCGAAGATGGGGCGATTTTGGATGTGAACGAAGAAGCCTGCCAGATGCTGAACTATTCCAAATCTGAGCTGACAGCAAAGTCGATCGAAGACCTGCATGATCATGAAATGCCCCAAATGCGGCGGTTCATGGCAGATATCCGGGCCAACGGGCGCAGCAAGACTGACCGGCTTAGTTGTTTGTCGGCAAATGGCGATAAAATCCCGGTCCGGATGTCCGCCAGCTTGTTGCAGTTGCAAGGCAAGGAATGCGTTTTGGTGATGGCGCAGGATTTGCGCGAATATGTCGAAGCCGAACGCCAATCGCGCAAGCTGCAGAACGATCTGCACCATGTGTCGCGTCTTAGCGCGATGGGGGAAATGGCGTCGGGCATGGCGCATGAGCTGAACCAACCGCTGACGGCGGTGATGAATTACCTGCAGGCCTGCCAGATCATTCTTGCCTCGGATAAGGATGACCACAAGGACAAGGTTGCGGATTATATGACCAAGGCGATTGATCAGGCCGAGCGGGCGGGCAAAATCATTTCCGGCCTGCGCACCTTTGTCCAGAAGGGCGAGGTCAAGCGCACCCTTGAGAACCTTAACAAGATCGTCGACGAGGCCAGCAATCTGGTTGTAACGGGTGCGCCCACCGACGGGATCGAGTTTAAGCTCGACCTGGCGGATGACCTGCCGCTGCTCTGTGTCGATAAAATCCAGATCCAGCAGGTTATTTTCAACCTGGTCCGCAACGCGGTCGAGGCGCTTGCTCAGACCGAGAACGCCAAGGTCACCATTGCCACGGCGCGGTTGGATGACTGCGTTACCGTCCGCATTCAGGATAACGGCCCCGGCGTGGATGATGAATTTCAGGGCAAGCTGTTTGATGCATTTGTCACCACAAAAACCGAAGGTATGGGGGTTGGCCTGTCGATTTGTCAGTCGATTATCGAAGGCCATTGCGGTCAGATTACAGCCCGACGCAACCCCGACGCGGGTATGAGTTTTGCCTTTAAAATTCCGATATCAGAGGAGAAATCTGGCGATGAGTGATCCGCAAACGGTGTTTATCGTTGATGACGACAATGCGGTTCTCGATTCGCTTGGCGTCTTGCTTGAATCGCTGGGCTTTCGCGTCGAACTGTTTGAATCCGGGGCCAGTTTTCTGGCGGCCCTTGACGAAAACGCCAATGGCTGCCTGATTTTGGATGTGCGGATGCCGGGGCTAAGTGGGCTGGAGATTCAGGAACGACTGACCGATCGCAACGCTACCTTGCCGGTGATTATCATGACAGGCCACGGCGATCTGCCGATGGCGGTCAAGGCGATGAAGGCAGGCGCCGTTGATTTTGTGGAAAAGCCGTTTGACGCGGATGGCATCGCTGCAAGCGTCAACATGGCGATGGCCCGCAGCGCCGAGAATATCCAAGAGGCCACTCAGGTGGCGGATATCAATCAACGTCTGGCCCGTTTGACCACCCGCGAACGCCAGGTGCTGGACGAATTGGTTGTCGGCAACCTGAACAAAGTCATCGCCTATAACCTTGATATCAGCCCGCGCACCGTGGAAATCCACCGGGCGAGAACGATGGAGAAAATGCAGGCGCGCAATCTGGCGCATCTTGTGCGGCTGGCGCTGACCGTCGGCGCGACACCGATGGAATAATCTGTGATCCGCCGTTTCGGACCCTGCCTAAGGGAATGCCCTCATATTCACCCCCACACCCGTATGATATGTCTGGGGTCGGACCGGGTATCGGCGTTGGTAAGTGTCGCAGGTCCCAAACCGTCACACCGGCAAAAGCGAGCACGACATTTCTGATCTGGCCCAAATATCCGTCATTATCGTTGACGACGACGAGGCGGTTCGCGACTCACTTTCGGTGATGCTGATGCTGGCGGGCTTGCAGGTCGAGGCCTGCGCGTCCTGCGCTGCATGCCTGTCAAAGCTGGAAGATTATGAACCCGATTGTCTGGTTGTGGATCTGCATATGCCGCAGATGACCGGGCTTGAGATGATCGAAAAGCTTTACGAATCCGGCCGGAAAATCCCCGCGATCCTGATTTCGGGCAATCTGGACGACGCGACCCGGGTCACAGCCGACAAAATCGGCATATCCACTGCGCTGAAAAAACCCTTTTCCGGCGACCAGCTGGTGGCCGCGATCCGCGGGCTGTTTGGGTAACCACCCCAGGCCCGCGTCTAAGCCATTCACGGCTTTGACCGAACACTCTTAGCAAACCCAAGATACGACGCTGCCCCCCTGTCCCCATCGGGCAGGGGCCGTAACCCTGTGCCGATTCTTGCAGGGCTATAGGTGTTTGCCCCTAGGTAAATCCCCGAATTTCGCGCCTTGCCGACAAAAGCTAGAGATGTGGCACGTCATCGGCGCAACCCGGTGCCCCTGAATTCAAGTCCCTTGCACCCTTCAACTGATCGGACAGAAAAATGAAAAAACGCACTCTCAGACCTGGCTACCGCCGGCCTCTGGCCCAGCAGACCGTCAGCCTTAACCACTCTGCCGCAATGCTGCTAATCATCCTAACGGCATTGTTCCTTAGCTCGCAAAACGCCTTTGCGCTGACAACGGATCAAGGCGCGGACGCGTCACTGACAAAGGTCCACTATCGCAGCGCCGAAATTCAGGGCGTGAACATTGCCTACCGCGAGGCGGGCAACCCCGACAACCCAACCGTGTTGCTGTTGCACGGCTTTCCGACCTCGTCGCAGATGTTTCGCAACCTGATCCCGGAACTGGCCGCCGACTATCACGTGCTTGCGCCGGACTACCCAGGCTATGGCGCCAGCGATATGCCTGCGCGCGCAGATTTCGACTATAGCTTTGCCAATTTCGCCGACGTCGTTGATGAGTTTGTTCAGGTCAAAGAGGTGTCGTCCTATGCGCTTTATGTGATGGATTACGGCGCACCGGTTGGCTATCGCCTGTTCGCCAAACACCCCGAGCGCGTGACCGCTTTGGTGATCCAGAACGGCAATGCCTATGACGAAGGGTTGCGTGATTTCTGGGACCCGATCAAGGCATATTGGGCCGATCCCAGCGTTGAAAATCGCGACGCATTGCGCGGCTTGCTGACCATCGGGGCGACCAAATGGCAGTATCTGGACGGCGTCGGCGACGCATCGGCCATCAGCCCTGATACCTGGCACACGGACCAGTATTTGCTGGACCGTCCGGGCAACAACGACATCCAGCTGGACATGTTCCTCAGCTATGCCACCAATGTTGGTCAGTATCCGCATTGGCAGGAATTGTTCCGCGAACATCAGCCGCCTGCGATCATCCTTTGGGGCAAGAACGACCAAATTTTCCCTGCCGAAGGCGCGCATCCTTACAAGCAGGACCTGACTGATCTGGAATTTCACCTTCTGGATACCGGCCACTTCGCTCTGGAAGAATATGGCGATGTGATCGCGGCGGAAATGCTCGACTTTCTGAACCGCAAAGTTGCCCGTGACTGACCGGAAGCCCTGATACCTGTGGCGCGTTCTGCGCCACAGGCCTTTGAAATTCCGCTCAATATCGGAGACCACCATGTCTAACCTGAAAACAATCCTGTCCGCGTCTCTGCTGATGATCCTGCCCGCCTTTGGCGGCGTCCATGCCCAGCAAGCCGCCTATGCCGACCCCACCAATCCGGCGCTGCCAGCGTCTGACATGGTGATCACGCGGGGCGATACCGCCATTGTCATCACCGATCCGCAGATCGACTTTTTGTCACCCGATGGCGTCACCTGGGCCGTGGTTGGCGAAAGCGTGACCGAACATAACGTGGTCGCCAATCTAGGCACCCTGATTGACACCGCCAAGGCCAATGACATGCCTTTGTTCATCTCGCCGCATCACTATTTTCCCACGGATCACGGCTGGCATTTTGAAGGACCGCTGGAAAAGCTGATGCACGCGATTGGCATGTTCGACCGCGACAGCGCCTATAATTTCGAAGGCTTCGACGGGTCGGGTGCCGATTTCATGCCGCAATACAAGGATCAGATCCTGGACGGCGAAACCATCGTGACCAGTCCGCACAAGATTTACGGCCCAGAACAGAACGACCTTGTTTTGCAACTGCGAAAACGCGGTATCAGCAAGGTCATTTTGGCCGGGATGTCGGCCAATCTGTGCACCCAGGCCCATCTGTACGAGCTGCTGGAGCAGGGGTTCGAAGTGGCGGTTGTGCGCGACGGCACTGCGGCGGCCAAACTGCCGGAAGGCGATGGCTATCTGGCAGCGTTGATAAATTTCCGATACGTTGCCAATGGCTTGTGGACCACAAGTGAAGTGGTCTCAAAGATCGAATCTGCCAATTAACCTCGCCGTTCGACCCCCAAGGCCGGCCGCTGACCCTTACCTCCAGACAGCGACCGGCCTGTTTTTGCCATACCTGAAACAGGAAGCTAGCCGATGACCCGCCCCCCTTTGCCGCCCTTTACCACCGCCAGCGCCATTCAAAAGACCCGTGCCGCCGAAGATGGCTGGAACTCCCGCGATCCGGCCAAGGTGGTGCTGGCCTATACGCCGGATTGCATCTGGCGCAACCGGTCTGAATTTCTGCAAGGCCGTCCCGAAATTCAGGCGTTCCTGACCGCCAAATGGGCCCGCGAACACAATTATCGCCTGATCAAAGAGCTTTGGGCCTTTACGGACGCCCGGATCGCGGTGCGCTTTGCCTATGAATGGCAGTCCGCCAATGGGGGCTGGGTTCGGTCCTATGGCAATGAAAATTGGGAATTTGACGCTGATGGGCTGATGACCCGCCGGATTGCCAGCATCAACGATCTTGCCATCACCGAAGCGGGCAGAAAATTCCACTGGCCGTTGGGCCGCAGACCGGATGATCACCCCGGGCTAAGCGATCTGGGCCTGTAAGGGGCGGTCGGCCAGACGCACCCCGAAAGTTCACGCCAAATGTTGGTTCCATACGAGTGCAGGCCAGACATCCATGGGCCGGGTTCGCCGGGTTCAAAAACAAAAATGCCCCGATCCAACAGGACCGGGGCGGGTGTTCAACAGGTTTTGCACAGGCGCTTAGCGGTTTTCGATATCCACATAGTCGCGCGAGGTTTCGCCCAGATACAGCTGACGCGGACGGCCAATCTTGTTCTGTGGGTCGGCGATCATTTCCTTCCACTGCGAAATCCAGCCCACAGTGCGCGACAGCGCAAAGATCGGGGTGAACATCGAGGTCGGGAATCCCATCGCCTCGAGGATAATGCCGGAATAGAAATCGACATTCGGGAACAGCTTTTTCTCGATGAAATACGGATCATTCAGGGCGACTTTTTCAAGCTCCTTGGCGACCTGCAGCAGTTCGTTATCCTCAACCCCCAGCAATTCCAGCACTTCGTCGGCGGATTGCTTCAGAACCGTGGCGCGCGGATCGGTGTTCTTATAGACCCGGTGGCCAAAACCCATCAGACGGAACGGATCGTCCTTGTCCTTGGCGCGGGCGATGTATTCCGGGATGCGATCAACACTGCCGATTTCGCGCAGCATCTCCAGACAGGCCTGATTGGCGCCGCCATGTGCCGGCCCCCATAAACAGGCAACCCCGGCCGCAATACAAGCAAACGGGTTCGCCCCCGAGGACGAGGCCAGCCGTACGGTTGACGTCGATGCGTTCTGTTCGTGATCCGCATGCAGGGTAAAGATCCGGTCCATGGCGCGGGCCAGGATCGGGTTGACCTGATACTCCTCGCAGGGCACCGAAAAACACATGCGCAGGAAGTTGGAAGCGTAATCCAGATCATTGCGCGGATACACAAATGGCTGACCAACCGTGTATTTGAACGCCATCGCCACAATGGTGGGCATCTTGGCGATCAGCCGGTGCGAGGCGATCTCGCGCTGGCGGGGATCGGAAATGTCGGTGCTGTCATGATAAAACGCTGACATAGCGCCAACCACACCAGTGATGATCGCCATAGGATGCGCGTCGCGGCGGAATCCCCGAAAGAAGTTCATCATCTGTTCATGCACCATGGTGTGGCGCGTAATGGTGGTTTCGAAACTCTCCAGTTCGGCGCCCGTCGGCAGGCTACCGTAGAGCAGCAAATAACACACTTCCAGATAGTGTGATTTGCCTGCCAGCTGGTCGATTGGATAGCCGCGATGCAGCAATTCGCCCTTGTCGCCGTCGATAAAGGTGATGGTGCTGTCGCAAGACGCGGTTGACGTAAAGCCGGGATCATAGGTGAACACACCCGCCGAGGCGTAGAGTTTACGGATGTCGATTACATCGGGGCCAGCGGTTGGCGAAAAAATCGGCAGCTCGTAGGATTCGCCATTCACGGTTAGTGTGGCGGTTTTCTTATTGTCTGTCATAGATGTCCCTTCCTGTCACAAACACGGGGCGCGGCGCGGTTTCGCCGGACCCGTGAGGGTAATGCCTGCACCCAATGGCGCAGCTTTGTTGATAGCGGTTCAGCATTACCCGAATATGAAGGTCGGGATCAGCTGCCAGCGTCATTCAACCGGGCCACGGTTTCTTCGCGCCCCAGCACCAGCATCATGTCAAAAACCGAAGGTGTCACGGCGCGTCCGGCAAGTGCTGCCCGTAGCGGCCCAGCCAGCTTGCCGAATTTGGTGCCCTGCGCCTCTGCGAAAGAGTTCAGGGCCGCCTCCAGATCGTCTCGGGACCATTTAACATTTTGCAACTGCGGCGTCAATTCACTCAGTATACTATTGGATACAGATGCCAGCGCTTTTGCTGCCTTTTCATCGGGGGTAACCGGCCGGGATGTCAAGGCAAAGTGAGCCTTTACAATAAGTTCCGGGAAGGTCCGCGCGCGATCTTTCAGGCAATACATTGCCCGCTCCAGACTCTCGCCCTGGGCCTGTGTCAGGGGCGATTGACCGGCTGCCGCAAGGTAAGCCTGAATTTCATGCCGCAATGCGGCATCATCCGTCACTGCAATATGCTGCCCACACAGGTTTTCCAGCTTTTTCAGGTCAAGCCGCGCCGGGCTTTTGCCGATTCCGTCCAGGTCAAACCAGTCGCGCGCTTGTTCGTCGGTAAAAAATTCGTCATCACCGTGGCTCCAACCCAGCCGGGTCAAATAATTTCGCATACCGGCGGCGGGATAGCCCATCGCCTGATATTCCTGCGCCCCTACCGCGCCATGGCGTTTCGACAGCTTCTTGCCGTCTGGTCCGTGAATCAGCGGGATATGCGCCCAGACCGGCACGTCCCAGCCCATTGCCTGATAGATCATCATCTGCCGCGCGGCATTGTTCAGGTGATCGTCGCCGCGGATCACATGG
>JBLINN010000217.1:0-7733 GCA_047639325.1 Paracoccaceae bacterium
CTGCCGTCCCTTGTAGAGACGGTGAATATTGCCGGGGCCGCCACTCTGATCGGCACACTTTTGGGCCTGTTCCTGTCCTTGCTGGCCACCCGTGGCCTGGCGCCTGTGCCGTGGCTGGTTGGACCGGTGCGCCGGGTTCTGGATATCCTGCGAGCGGTGCCGGACATCGTGATCGCGCTGGTGCTGATCTTTCTGCTGGGCGGTGGGCCGGTGCCTGCGATGATTGCCATCGCGCTGCACACCATTGGTGCCTTGGGCAAACTGTTTTCCGAAGTCAACGAAAACGCATCGCTGAAACCGGTCGAGGGGCTGGCCTCGGTTGGGGCCAGCTGGATGCAGCGCATGTGGCTTGGGGTGATGCCGCAGGTGGCGCCCAACTATCTGAGTTACGCGTTGCTGCGGTTTGAAATCAACATTCGCGCCTCGGCCATTCTGGGCTTTGTTGGCGCGGGTGGCATTGGCTATGATTTGCGCAACACCATGAGTTGGGGACAGGGGAAATATGACGAGGCGGCAGCGATATTCCTGCTGCTGTTCGCCACCATTGTTCTGGTCGATCAGTTTTCAAGCTATGCCCGTAACCTGCTGACCCACGGCAAAACAGACCGGAGGGCGCGGGCATGACCACTGCAACGCTAAAGGCGCAAACCGATACAATGTTTCGGCGCAAACAGTTGGTCGCACTATCAATTCCGGCACTGATCGTGATCTATCTGGGCTTCATCTTTGTCAATTTCGACATAGCCGGTCTGGGCGAGCGGATGAGCGTGCAGAACGCGCAAAAGCTGGTGGCGGATGTTTACAGCTACAAAACACATGTGACCCGTGACAACCGATCTGGCACGCTACAGATCGCGATAGAAGGCGAACGCAAGGGGCGGTATCCGCAAGGCACCGGGCCGGACTGGGTCACGCTGAACGACGACGAAACCATTGTTGACCTTGGGGGCGGGCACGTCGTCACGTTTGGCAAATCTGTCCTTTACGATGTGCCCGGCTATGGCCAGGTGCAGGCAACACCGGGGCAGGGTGGTGTTGACTTGGTCTTGCCGGATGGCAGCCCCCCGAAGTGGATCAACAGCTCGCGGAACCGGGTGGCGATCACCACGGATGCCGGGCGGCTGACCATTACCCGCAACCGAACCGAGGTTTTTCGATATTTCACCGGGTGGGAGCTGTTCTTTTTCACCTTGGACAGCCCATACTACGGGCTGTCTGTCACACAACTTGCCAGCAAGGCGATGTCGGGCGAGGCGGGCGCGATCTGGCATGGGTTTTGGACCAACAAGATGTGGCGCCACGCCGATGTGGCCTGGGCGTTGTTCGAGACGGTTCTGATGGCGTTTCTGGGCACGTTTGGCGCGGCCATTATCGCCCTGCCGATGGCCTTTCTTGCGGCCAAGAACTTCACGCCTTTGGGCAGCTTGCGGTTTGCAGCCCGGCGGCTGTTTGACTTTCTGCGTGGTGTGGACGGGTTGATCTGGACCATCGTTCTGTCGCGTGCCTTTGGGCCGGGGCCTTTGACCGGATCGCTGGCCATTCTGCTGACCGATACCGGGTCGTTTGGTAAAATGTTTTCCGAAGCCCTGGAAAATGTCGATGACAAACAAATCGAGGGGATCGCATCGACCGGGGCCAAACCGCTGCAACGCTATCGCTTTGGGGTGATCCCGCAGGTCACGCCTGTGTTGCTTAGTCAGGTGCTGTATTATCTGGAAAGCAACACGCGTTCGGCCACAATTATTGGCGCGATTACCGGCGGGGGTATCGGTTTGTTGCTGACGCAGGCGATCATCACCCAAAAGGACTGGGAAGAGGTTACGTATTACATCGTGCTGATCATCCTGATGGTCATGCTGATGGACTGGTTCTCGGGGTGGTTGCGGCGCAAACTGATCAAGGGCGCGGGCGAGGCATCGTGACGATGATACTCCTGCGCCAAACCAAAAAAGCCACTTGGCCCAGCTGACAGGTTCTGATCCCGGTATTCACCCCGATTGGCCGCAACTTCCTGATTGTGCGCCCACGCCTGACCAAACGCCCGCCATCCCGGTGGAGCAGAGCCGGAGCGCGAGCCCTTTCGCCAAGCGCGAAAAGGGAGCGGGTTGGGTGCTATTTCATGTCGCTACTGGCCTTCTCTGGTCGCTGTGAGGATTGAAAATCTTTGACAAATTGTGCCCAGACTACCCAAAGACACGGGAGCACATCATGTCCACAATCGCCACAACCCTATCAGATGTCCGCAAGCCCATTGAACAGGCAAATGGCCTGCCGAATGCCCATTATACCGACCCTGCGGTGTTCGCAGAAGAGAACCAGGCGCTGCTTGCCAATGGATGGGCGGGTTTGGCGGCCGCAGCCGATGCACCCGAACCCGGCGACGCCGTGCCGATGACATTTCTGGGGATGCCCTTGCTGCTATTAAGGGGCAGGGGCGGCACGGTGCGCGTGTTTCAAAACATCTGCCGCCACCGTGGAATGATCCTTGTGGCCGAGCCCCGCAAGATAGAGGGCGCGATCCGGTGTCCCTATCACAGCTGGTGCTATTCGACCCAAGGCAAGCTGGTGGCAACCCCGCATGTGGGCGGCGCCGGGGTTAATACGCATGACGAAATTGACCGCGACACACTTGGCCTGATCGAGGTTCGCAGCCACATCTGGCGGGGCATCGTCTGGGTCAATATTTCCGGAGATGCCGCCGATTTTGAAGAGGTTCACGCCAATCTCATCAGTCGTTGGTCCGAATTTGACAAACCGCTTTATCATGGCGGGGCTGACAGCACCTTCCAACTAACGGTGAATTGCAACTGGAAGCTGGCGGTCGAAAATTACTGCGAAAGCTATCACTTGCCGTGGATTCACCCGGGGTTGAACAGTTATTCGCGGCTGGAAGATCACTATCATATCGAAGAGACCGGGCAATATTCGGGTCAGGGCACATTGGTTTATCGCCAATTGCGCGACGATGTTGAACAGACGTTTGCGGATTTCGAGGGTCTGAACCAAAAGTGGGACACAGCCGCCGAATACATCTCGGTTTTTCCCAATGTCCTGCTGGGCGTGCACCGGGACCATGCGTTTGCCATCATTCTTGTCCCCGAAGCACAAGATCGAACCGTTGAACATGTTCACCTGTTTTATGCAACCGACGGTTCGGATTTGGGATTGCGGGCCAAGAATACGCAGCAATGGAAAGAGGTTTTTGAAGAGGATATTTTTGTTGTCGAGGGGATGCAACGCGGCCGACAAGCGCCGGGGTTTGATGGCGGTCGGTTCTCGCCAGTGATGGATGGACCGACGCATCTGTTCCACGATTGGGTTGCCACCCGATTGCTGCGCCATCGTGGGCTGCAAGCCGCAGAATGAGCGACCTTGATGCGCGTCTTCTGGCGGCTGACGCTGCTGGGAACCTGCCTGACCTGGTGGCGCTTTACATCGAAGCCGCGGATGCCGCCGAGGTCGAGGCCGCCGCCGGGTTTTACCTGACGCACGCCTATGTCTTTGCCCTAGAAGCCGGATTATCCAAAGCTGGGGTAATTCGCGCGCGGCTGATCGCCATGGGACGAGAAACGCCAGCGGGCTAACATGCGCGTGCTTGGCCCGGCGTTTGCGGCCTCAAACCCTGTTTGCACTCACACTTTCTTGGTTGATTTACAAAGCCTTCCTGCGCACCATTGCCGTGGTCATCCAGACGCCGTCGTCTGACAAACCACGCTGCAGATAGGGAAAATCGAATGCCAATCATCAAGGCTGAAGGTGCCGCCATCGTGGCCGAAATCCATGTAGCACCCGGCGACAAAGTTGCCGCCGGTAGCGTTTTGCTGGCAACCGAATTGATGAAGATGCGGCATGAAATCCGAGCTGCGGAAAGTGCGGTGGTCACAGCGGTGCATGTTTCGCCAGGCGATGAATTGCGCGGCGGCGAGGCGTTGCTGACGCTTGAACCTGCCGATGTCAGCGCCGCCGCGCCTGAAGAAACCAAAGAAGCGCGGGCTGATTTTGCCGAGTTTGAAACCCGAATGGCTCTGCTTTCTGACGGCGTTCGTCCCGACGCGGTGGCGAAGCGTCACGAACAAGGCCGCCGCACCGCGCGCGAGAATATCGAAGACCTGTTCGATACAGGTTCCTTCTCAGAATATGGCGCGCTTGCCGTTGCGGCGCAGCGCTCGCGCAAACCACTATTCGAATTGCAGGCCCGCACCCAAGGCGACGGGATTGTCTGCGGTATCGGCACGGTTGGGGGGCGGTCGGTTGCGGCTATGGCGGTCGACTACATGGTGCTGGCGGGCACCCAGGGCTTTAACCACCACCGCAAGATGGACCGGCTGATCGAGGTGGCGGGGCGTGACAAGCTGCCCATCGTTTTGTTCGCGGAAGGCGGGGGTGGGCGGCCAAACGATTATGATGTTGCCCTGGTGATGGCGGCCTGGCTGAATGTTACCTCTTTCCGCCAGTTTGCCGCCCACAAGGGGCCGAAGATTGGGATTGTCTCGGGGTATTGCTTTGCCGGGAATGCGGCCCTGTTTGGGGTGTGTGATGTTCGGATCGCCACGCAGAAAAGCTGGATCGGCATGGGCGGGCCAGCGATGATCGAAGGCGGCGGTCTAGGCATTGTGAAACCGAAAGAAATCGGCCCGACCGACGTGCAGGTCAAAAACGGGGTCATCGATCTGCTGACTGATGATGAAGCCGCTGCGGTGGCCGCCGCGAAATCGCTGCTGGGCCTGCCATTGATGGGCGCGGCCACCGAAAGTTCTGATATGGCGGCAGAAATACTGCGGTCAATTGTGCCCGCCGACCGGACACGCGCCTATGACATGCGGGCTGCCGTTCAGGCGTTGGTTGATCCCGATACCTTGCTGGAACTGCGCCGCGGATTTGGGGCTGGTTTGATCACCGGTTTCGCCCGGATCAAAGGGCGGGCCATTGGTTTGCTTGCCAATAACCCGCTGCATCTGGGCGGCGCGATCGACGCCGAGGCCGGGGACAAAGGCGCGCGGTTTTTGCAGCTTTGCGATGCCTGGGGCATTCCGGTTGTCACCCTCTGCGACACGCCGGGCTTTATGGTTGGGCCGACTGTCGAAGAGACCGGGCAGGTCGCCCACATCTCTCGGCTGTTCCTGGCGGGGGCGCATTTTGGGCAACCACTGGTGACCGTCATCCTGCGAAAAGCCTATGGTCTGGGCGCAATGGCTATGGCTGGCGGCGGGTTCGACCGGCCGCATTTTTGCTGCGCCTGGCCAACCGGTGAAGTTGGGGCGATGGGGCTTGAAGGCGCTGTGAAGCTTGGCCATCGCGAGCATCTCGCAGCCATAGCTGACCCGGCAGAGCGCGCGCAGGAATGCCAGCGCCTTACGGATGAGCTATACGAGCGTGGCAAGGCGCTGAATGCCGCCAGTCTTCTAGAGTTTGATGCGGTTATTGACCCGGCGGCGACCCGCGACGAGATCGACCGCGCGCTGTTGGCTGCAGGTCCCGGAACGCCGGGGCCGCGATACGCTGACGCTTGGTAGAACGGAGTCTATGCGCCATAACCGCTGCCGCCGGGTCGCATTATCTTTTGACCCAAGGTAAAAGTTTCTTTGCGGTCTAAGGGCGTTATCTGTTGGAGATCACCCGCAGATGTGCAGCACCCCGCCGAGCAATTGACTAAAACCGAAAAAGGAATGCGCAATGAGCCGTGCCGACACATTGTTTCGCCCCGTGGACCTGGGCAAGCTAAGCCTGAAGAACCGGATTGTCATGGCGCCGATGACACGCACCTTTTCGCCCGGAAATGTGCCCAACGATCTTGTGGTTGAATACTATCGCCGCAGGGCACAAGGCGGTGTGGGCCTGATCATCACCGAAGGCACAATTGTTGACCATGACGCGGCAAGTGGCTATGCCAATGTGCCCGCCTTCTATGGTAAAAACGCCCTGGCAGGGTGGAAAAAGGTGGCCGACGCGGTGCATGCAGCCGGCGGCAAAATCGCGCCGCAGCTGTGGCATGTCGGGGCCATCCGCCGCCCCGGTGTGAACCCGGGCGGTGATACGCCGGGCCATAGCCCCAGTGGCATGGCTATGCCAGGCAAGGTCAGCGGACATGCGATGACCCAACAGGACATTGATGATGTGGTTGCCGCCTTTGCCAAGGCCGCAGCAGACGCCAAAGCCATCGGCTTTGACGCAATCGAGTTGCACGGTGCGCATGGCTACCTGATCGACCAGTTTTTTTGGGATGGCACCAACCAGCGCGACGATGGCTATGGTGGAGATCTGGCCAATCGCTCGCGGTTTGCCCTTGAAATCATTCGGGCTGTCCGCGCCGCCGTGGGCGAGGATTTTCCGATCATTTTCCGTTTTTCACAATGGAAACAACAAGATTTTTCCGCCCGCCTGTGTGAAACACCCGCGGCACTTGGGGCATTCCTGACCCCACTGGCCGACGCCGGTGTAGATATATTTCACTGTTCGACACGCCGCTTTTGGGAGCCGGAGTTCGAGGGCAGCGATCTGAACCTTGCCGGATGGGCGCGCAAGCTGACCGGAAAGCCTTCGATCACTGTGGGCAGTGTCGGGCTGAACGCCGACTTCCTTCCCGAAGACGGAACTGCCGATTTCAAGGCCGCCGAACCGGCCAGCCTCGATAATCTTCTGGAGCGGGCCGAACGCGACGAGTTCGACCTTGTCGCCGTGGGCCGGGCCCTGATTGCCAATCCCGATTGGGCAAACCAGGTGGCCGCCGGCCAAGCGGCCAAGCTAACCGCCTATGACAAGACTATGTTGAAGGCATTGCACTGATCGCCGCAATATTATGCAACCACCCTGACACTACAAAAGAAATCCCACGCGGCAGGAGGGCCATTGCGCAGTTTTATCAAACCGCTGCGATCCAGGGACCGGACCGGCCCAAAGGGCATTTGGTTTTCTTGGGCAGGGTTTTCTGGGCCAGGAATAATGTATTGGGTTGGAGATTACCCTTGGTGAGGCTATGCCTCATTTCCCAATAGCTGACAGGAGGCACCCATGGACACTGCACATAGCATTGCACAGACAATCGCGACAGAGATCGTGGCACGCCCGGATCAGGTGAAAGCGGCAATTGCGTTACTTGACGAAGGGGCCACGGTGCCCTTTGTCGCGCGCTATCGCAAAGAAGCCACGGGTGGATTGGATGACACCCAGCTGCGTAATCTGGCAGACCGCATGGTTTATCTGCGCGAGCTTGAATCCCGCCGCGCAACCATCGCTGACTCGATCCGGTCTCAGGACAAGCTTAGCCCGGATCTGGCGCAGGCGATTGCCAAGGCCGACACCAAAGCAGAGCTTGAGGATATCTATCTGCCGTATAAACCCAAGCGGCGTACAAAAGCGATGATTGCGCAGGAAAATGGGTTGGAGCCGCTGCTCGAGGCTATTCTAGCGGATCGTTTTGCAACCCCCGAGGCTCTGGCCGCTTCGTATTTGAACGACCAGGTTCCTGATGCGAAAAAAGCGCTGGAAGGCGCGCGTGATATCCTTGCTGAACGGTTATCGGAAAACGCGGTTCTGTTGCGAGAACTACGGAATTTCATGAAAAAAGAAGCGTTTTTGACGGCTAGGATGATCAAAGGGCAGGAACAGATAGGCGCGAAATTCTCGGATTACTTTGATCACCGCGAGCTTTGGTCAAAGGTCCCCTCGCATCGGGCCCTCGCTATGTTGCGCGCCTCAAAAGAGGGGGTTGTCACCGTCAATATTGCCCCGGATCC
>JBLINN010000218.1:0-7728 GCA_047639325.1 Paracoccaceae bacterium
GGGGGGCAGTCGGGCGCAACGGGACTTGATCGAATATGCGTTGGCGGGGGTGTTGCTGCGGATGGACAAAGCGGATGAGGCCCGCCGCCTGTTGGCGATGCATCGACCGATGACCGACCGGGCCGGGGCGATTCGCGGGTTGTAGCAGACCGGCCTAACCGCCCGGCAGCGCCTTTAGATAGGCGGCAATCGCGGTCCTGTCCACTGCGGGCAATTGCCCAGTATTCAGCACCACACTGGCCATATGCCCACCTGCGGCGTCAAAATCCGGGGTAAAGCCGGTTTCAAGGTAATAGGCGATGTCTGTCGCGCTCCAGTTTAGCCCGGCGGGGGTGATATCGGGCACTTTGCCCTTGCCGTCAGGCGTTGGCGCGCCTGTCAGCCAGCGATCCCGTTGCAAGCCGCCAATCGCGTTACGCGGCGTGTGGCATTCGCCGCAATGGCCCAGACCTTCGACCAGATAGCGCCCGCGCTGTAATTCCACGCTTAAATCGCCCGTCATCACCCAGCCCTTATTGGCAAACAGCTGCTTCCACAGGCCCAACCCACGTCGGATGGTGAAGGGAAAGGATATGTCATGCGGCTGGCTGGCGATATCTGTGGCGGGCAGGGTCATCAGATAGGCATGTAGATCGGCCAGATCTTGCAGGCTGGCATTTTCATAAGAGGTGTAAGGAAAGGCCGGGTAATAATGCGCGCCTTGCGGTGACACCCCGTGGCGCATCGCATTGGCCAGGTCCAGCGCTGACCAGCCGCCGATGCCATGCGTCGTGTTCGGCGAGATATTGGGCGCCAGAAACGTGCCAAACGGGCTGGCAAAGCGCTGGCCGCCCGACAGGATCAGCCGGTCTGCGTCACTGGCCTTGTCCGCCGCATGGCACGACGCACAGCCGCCCGCAAAGAACACCAGCGCGCCTTTGGCGGGATCGCCCTGCAAATTGGCCATCGCCGTATCGGGCAGCCGTTGCGGGCGGGTCAGCCCCCAGAACCCGGCGAGTCCGACAAGGCCCAGTGCCAAGGCCCAGATCATAAGGCGGCGCATGGGATGTCTCCGGCAAATCAGGGCCGCACCATCGGATTTTCCCGATGGTGCGGCCTAAGAGGGGAAGGAACCCAAGGTCTATTCTTCGGTGCGATAGGCCTTGTGGCATCCACCACAGGCCTTGCCAACATCGCCGATAGCGCCGCGCAACCCGGCCAGATCGGTGCCTGCCGCCGCTGCCAGCGCTGTAGAGGCCTCGCGCAGCGCCATACCTTTGGCCCCAACATCGGATCCGCTTTCCCAGATGGCGGGCAGGGCGCGCGTGCCTTGCATCGCTACATTATCCGTGCCCGGCATCCAGGCAGAGGGCATATAAACCGATGTCAGTGCCGCCAGATTGGCCGCCGCAAGGCCAGCAGATTTGGCGTCATAGTCCACGTCGCCTTTGGCCATGCCGCCCAGAATGCCCAGATTATAGGAATACAGCGACATTTTGGCCTGACGGGCCTTGATTGCCTGTTCGGCGGGGCTGGGCCCATGGCCAGCCGCCAGGGCCAACCCGGCAACAACTGCAAAAGAAACGCTTAGTGCGACAGTGTTCTTGAAAAACGACATAACTGGCTCCTGAAAAAATAGCTGTGCGGCAATGATAGACGGGGTTGGCAGAAAGGCTATTCACGAATAATTGCGACTTTGGCTCAAATGGTTACCGGGTATTGGCTGCGGGGGGAATCGGGCGTGGGCCAGACCTACCGCCGCATTCGCTGGGCGGTGGCCCAGTCTGGCCACAGGCCCAATCGTTCGATGCCGACAATCGCCAGACAGATCATCACAACCACCAAAATCGTCACTAGCCGTTTTTGCGAGGGCAGGTGGCGCGCCCAACGGGACAGGCGCAGCAACCAGCGGTCGATGTCAGGTGAACCGCACTTTGCCGATAAACGGCAGGTTGCGGTTGCGTTGGGCAAAGTCGATGCCGTAGCCCACGACAAATTCATCCGGAATTTCGAAGCCAACCCAGTCTGATCGGAAATCAACCTCGCGCCGACTTGGCTTGTCTAGCAGGGCGATGGATTTCAACCGGGCCGGTTTGCGGCTGGCCAGCAGTTTGGTGACGTGGTTCAGCGTGTGGCCGGTATCGACGATATCTTCGACCACCAGCACATCTCGCCCTTCGATGGCGCCGCGCAGGTCTTTCAGGATGCGCACCTCGCGGCTGCTTTCCATCGCGTCGCCGTATGACGACGCCTCAAGGAAATCGACCTCGATGGGCAGGTCCAACTCGCGCACAAGGTCGGCGATGAACACGAATGACCCGCGCAGCAACCCGACCACCACCAGTTTGTCAGTGCCGTCAAATTCCTCCGCGATCTCGCGGGATAGTTCCTCGATCCGCGCGGCGATGGCCTTGGCAGAGATGAGTTCGTCGATGACATATGGCCGCGTTGGCATATCCGCCCCCTTGATCTTTGGCCCTATCCATACGACATGACGCGCCACGGATACAGCGGGAATAGACGCGCAATCATGCCAACCCATTCAGAAACCCGGCCTCTGCCCTATTCTGCCCAACAGATGTACGATCTGGTGGCGGATGTGGCGTGCTATCCTGAATTTTTGCCCTGGTGCGCAGCGGCGCGGGTGCGCAGCGTGGTGCCGCAAGGCGCGGCGCAGGTGATGGAGGCCGATCTGGTGATCAGCTTTAAGGTGTTTCGCGAACGCTTTGCCAGCCGGGTGACCTTGTGGCCGGACGATCTGAAGATCGACACCGAATATCTGGACGGGCCGTTCAAATATATGAAATCCAACTGGGCGTTTGTCGATACAGACGGCGGGTGCGATGTGACGTTTTTCGTGGATTTTGAGTTCCGCAATGCGATCCTGCAAAAGATCATCGGCGTGGTGTTCACCGAAGCGATGCACCGCATCGTACGGGCGTTCGAGCGACGCGCGGCAGAGCTTTACGTCGCGGTTTAGGACGCTAGACTGCGGCCTATGAATAGCACCTCATCCCCCGATTTGACATCCGCGCTGAGTGGTTTTGCCACCGGTGCGATCCACACCAGCCGCACCGCGCGGTTGATCACCTGCCTTTCGGCGCTGGATTGGCTGGCGGTGGGGCGGGCAGGGGCCGCGGAACCGGCGGCGCGCATTGTCCGCGAACAAGCGCTGGCCGACGGCGGCGCCGGGCAGGCGGCGGTTTTTGGCACCGATGTCGCGCTCCCGGCGCGGGCTGCGGCGGTGGTGAATGGGGTCACCGGCCATGCGCTGGATTATGACGACACGCATTTTGCCCACATTGGCCACCCTTCTGCGGTGGTATTCCCGGCGGCCTTGGCGATGGGCGAGGGGATGGATGTTCTGCTGGTGGACGTGCTGGAGGCGGCGCTGATGGGGATGGAATTGTCGATCCGGGTGGGGCTGTGGTTGGGCCGGGGGCATTATCAAGCCGGGTTTCATCAGACAGCTACGGCCGGGGCTTTTGGGGCGGCTGCCGCTGCCGGGCGGCTGGCGGGGCTGGATGCGGGGCAGATGGGGCATGTTCTAGGGCTGACGGCGACGCGGGCGGCGGGATTGAAGGCGCAGTTTGGCACGATGGGCAAGCCCTATAATGCCGGGTTGGCGGCGCAGGCGGGGGTTGAGGTGGCGCAATTGGTGGCGCGTGGGTTTCAGGCCAATCCGCAGGCGATGCGGGGGCCGTATGGGTTTGGGGCGACGCATCACGGGGCCGACGAGGTTGGCGCAGCGTTGGCGGGATTGGGCGAGGAATGGCTGTTTGAAAGCGTCAGCCACAAGTTTCACGCCTGTTGCCACGGGCTGCATGCGGCGCTGGAAGCGGCGCGGGATCTGGATATTGCCGCGCCTGAGATTGCCGAGATCACGGTCACCACCCATCCCCGCTGGATGAGCGTGTGCAATCAGCCCGCGCCCGAGACCGGGCTGGGGGCCAAGTTCAGTTATCGCACGGTATTGGCGATGCGGGCGCTGGGGTATGATACGGCGCGGCTGGACAGTTACAGCGCGGCGATCTGTGCCGATCCACGGTTGCTGGCGCTGCGCCAGCGGATCACGGTACAGGGTGATGACAGCCTGTCGGAAACCGCTGCGACCCTGACCGTGCTGCGTCGCGACGGCGCGCGGTTGGAAGCGCGCCATGATCTGCAGGACCAGATCAGCCTGTCGGACCGTGAAGAGCGAGTGCGGGCCAAGGCGACGGGGTTGATCGGCCCAGACCTGACGGAGCAGGTCTGGGGGCTGTTGAACAGTGGGGGGCGGGCCGCAGATTTGGCCCGCTTGTTGCATGATTGACTCCGGCGGGCCTGTGGCCTGCTTATCCGCCCTTGCGGGCGTCCTCGCGGGTCAGCTGTTCATGTCATAGGCGCGCTCGCCGTGGGTGCTGAGGTCCAGACCGTTGGTTTCGGTTTCTGCATCCACCCGGATCGGGGTGATAAACCCAACCAGTTTGACCAGCACCACCGTCACCACCAATGTATAAAGGCCAACCACCGCCAAGCCGCCCAGTTGTGCGGCCCAAGTGCCCGCGCCAAATACCGCGATCATGATGGTGCCAAAGATACCGCCGACGCCATGCACAGCAAACACATCCAGCGTGTCGTCGATTTTCAGCACGTTGCGCACCACATTCACCGCCTCCTGGCACAGAATGCCGGCGATTGCGCCGATGATCAGCGCCTCGATCGGGCCGACAAAACCGCTGGCCGGCGTAATCGAGGCCAGCCCGGCGATGGTGCCGGTCACCAGACCCACCATCGACGCGCGCCCGTATTTTATCTTTTCCCACAACGCCCAGGTCAGCGACGCCGCCGCCGCCGAGATATGGGTGACGGTGATCGCCATCGCGGCGCCACCATCGGCAGCCAGTTGCGAGCCACCGTTAAAGCCAAACCAACCGACCCACAGCATTGCGGCGCCAATCATCACGTACCCGGGGTTATGCGGCGGGGTGGTGCGGTGGCGCCGTGGGCCTAGAAAGACCGCCACGATCAGTGCGGCCAGCCCGGCGGTTTCATGCACAACGATGCCGCCAGCAAAATCCCGCACGCCGGTCTCGCCAAACAAGCCGCCATCGGACAGCATGCCGCCGCCCCAGATCCAATGCACCACTGGCGCATAGCACAGCAGCATCCACAGCCCCGAAAACAGCATCACAAAACCAAAGCCGATACGTTCCACATAGGCCCCGACAATCAACGCCGGGGTGATGATGGCAAAGGTCATCTGAAAGGCAAAGAACAGCACTTCTGGCAGGTTCGCGGCGATATTCGATGGCGTGTCCGCCGTGACCCCCAGCAGCAGCATTTTGTCCAGTCCGCCCCAAAGGCCCGAGGTGCCGCCACCAAAGGCGATGGAATAGCCAAAAACCAACCACAGAATGCTCATCAAACAGGCAATTGCATAACATTGCATGAACACGCTGAGCACATTTCGGGCACGCACCAGCCCGCCGTAAAACAGTGCCAACCCCGGCAATGTCATAAAGAGAACCAGGGCCGTGGCCACTATGATCCATGCTGTATCGGCTCCGTTCATCGCCGTCCCTTTCGCGCTGTTCGATTGCTTTGCGGCTATCAAGCGAAAGGCGGATGGAGAAAAAAGAGGCAATGGGGCGAATGACGCCTGCTTTTCAGGCTTTTGTGCAATTGCTTAAATAATGGGCGAATTGCGTGGGGTCTTGCCTGAAACTTAGCCGAAGTGCGAAAGGCTGCGCTGCAGTAGTGCCAGCGCATGATCGCAGGCCGCATTGCGCACGTGTGCCCGGCCAATCGCGCCAAATTCGATGGTCTCGGTGACTGTTGGCTGGCCGGTGGTGGCAAGACCAAAACACACACGACCTTCGGGCTTGTGGTCCGATCCGCCCGGCCCGGCGATACCGGTGATCGACACCGCCAATTGCACCCGCGCGCGCGCCAACGCACCATCGGCCATTTCCTGCGCCACCTGTTCGGACACCGCGCCATATGCGTCCAGCGTGGCGGGGCGCACGCCCAACATGTCTTGTTTGGCGGTGTTGGAATAGGTGACGTATCCCCGATCCACCACTGCCGAAGACCCGGCGATATCGGTTAGTGTGGCGGCCAGCATGCCGCCTGTGCAGCTTTCGGCAGTGGCGATTTTTACACCTGTGGCCTCGGCCTGTTTCAAGAACGCGGCCACATCGACGGGCGTCGTCACAGCCCCAAAATCCCGTGCCACAGCCCAGCCAACAGCATCACCCCAATCGCCGCAAATACCCCAGCGATCACATCATCCAGCATCACCCCCAGCGCGCCTTGACGCCGGTCGGCCCAGCCGATGGGGCCGGGTTTGGTGATGTCGAACAGGCGGAACAGCGCAAATCCGGCAACCCAGCCCGGCCACAGCGCCGTGATGTCCAGCCCATGCACCCAGCTGAAATAGCTCAGCGGCATCAGCGCGATGAACTGGCCAACCACTTCGTCTATGACGATCTCGGATGGGTCATGGTCATCCTGTCCGCGGGTCATCACCGATGTTGCCCAGATCCCAGCACCAAAGGCGACAATTGTCGCAACGGCCAGCGCCGGAAAACCACCCGCCAGATGCAGTGCCCAAGCCATAGGCAGCGCTGCCAGCGATCCCCATGTGCCCGGGGCAGGGCGCAGATTGCCAACCCCCAGAACCGTGCCGATCATCGCCGCGACCCAGGTCATGACCGCACCAACGTTGCAGTGGCCATCGCCGCAATCCCTTCGCCGCGCCCGGTAAAACCCAGCCTTTCTGATGTGGTGGCCTTGACCGAGACTTGATCGACCGCAAGCCCCAAAAACTGCGCCATCGCGGCGCGCATCACCCCGCTATGTGGCCCGATCTTGGGGAATTCACAGATCAGCGTGCAATCGACATTGTTGATACGATAGCCCATGTCGCCCGCCAACCCTGCCGCATGCGACAAGAATATGTCACTGGCTGCCCCCTTCCATTGCGGATCCGAGGGTGGAAAATGCTGGCCGATGTCCCCCTGTGCCAGCGCGCCATAAATCGCGTCTGTCACTGCATGCATCCCCACGTCGGCATCCGAATGCCCCTGAAGCCCACGATCATGCGGCACCTGCACGCCGCACAGCGTCACCTGATCCCCCGGACCAAAGCGGTGTACGTCAAACCCGTTGCCCAGCCTGATATCCATTCCATCCCCCAATATCCGCTCTGCCCGGGCAAAATCGCCGGGCAGGGTCACTTTTAGATTATCCGCGTCGCCTGCGACAATCACCACCTCTAACCCAAAGGCGCGGGCCACGGCGACATCGTCTGCCGCCTCGCCCGGATGGGCCGCATAGGCCGCGCAGATCGCATCATAGCGGAACCCTTGTGGGGTCTGCGCGCGGTAAAGCCCCTCGCGGTCCTTGGTGCCGGTCACCCGGGTGTTGTCGCCAGTCCGCTGGCCAGTCCACAGCGCGTCCGTCACCGCCAGCGCGGGCGCGGCGGCGTCGGCAGCGTCTAGCGTTGCGATTACATCGCGGATCAGCTGTTGGGTGATGCAAGGGCGGGCGGCGTCATGGATCAACACCTTATGTGTTTCGGTATTTTCCAGCACAGACAATCCATTACAAACCGAAGCTGATCTGGTTTCGCCGCCCAAAGCGACAATAAACCCCTGCTGTTCAAACCCAAGCCGCCGGTCTTCGTCATCCGGATGCAGCACCAGCACAATCCGCGAGATCTGCGGGTTGGCTTGAAACGCTGCAATCGTGTGATCAATCATCGCC
>JBLINN010000219.1:0-7720 GCA_047639325.1 Paracoccaceae bacterium
GCAATGCTTCAAGCGCAACCTTGGCCTTGAACTGGTCTGAAAACTTCCGTCGTTTCGTCATTTTGGTATTCCTTCTTCACGTAGGAATACACCTTAACAGACTGTCCGATTTTGCAGGACCACTTCAAAATTCGACGATCATCTTCCCTTGTATCGCCAGCACGAAATCTTTGAGCGCATGGGCGCGGATATTCCCGAAAGCACACTTGTCGGCTGGTGTGGACGCTCCATAAAAACCCTTCTGCCTCTGATCGAACGGATCGAGGTAGATATTATGGGTTCCGACCTGCTGCATGCAGACGACACGCCAATCCGCGTGCTGGACCGTTCCTTGCGTAATAAGGGCCTCGGCAAGGGCGTAAAGAAAGGTCGGATCTGGGCCTACGTTCGTGATCAACGCCCATGGGCGGGTTCAGCGCCTCCGGGGGCAGTCTATTACTTCGCGCCGGACTGGAAAGAAGAACACGTTTTGCGGCACCTCTCGAAAAGCAGCGGCATCCTGCAGGCTGACGGGTACAAAGGCTATGCTAAGCTTTACGTCCCGGAACCGGACGGAACTACATGCTTCCGCGAAGCCGCTTGTTGGGCGCATTTGCGACGCGATTTCCATGATGTCTGGACGTCCACCAAGTCCGAGATTGCTCGTGAAGCGCTCGCCCGGATTGGTGCGCTTTACGATATCGAGCGTGACATCGCAGGCCAGCCTGCTGATGTGCGCCTTGCTGCACGCCAAAAACTGAGCAAGCCGAAGGTTGAGGCCTTCTTCGCTTGGTCAGAACAACAGCTTCTGCGCATCCCCGGAAAAAGCGATCTCGCCAAGGCATTCCGCTATGGTCTGAGCCGTCGGACGCCCTTCTGCTTGTTCCTTGAAGATGGTCGCGTGGCAATCGACAACAACGCTGCCGAACGCGCTCTGCGCCCCATTGGGATAGGTCGGAAAAACTGGCTTTTTGCCGGGGCCGATACCGGAGCAGAAACACTTGCCCGCGCCATGACGATCATCGAAACGGCAAAACTAAGCGGCCTCAATCCTCAAGCCTATCTGGCCGACGTTCTTGACCGCATCCATGACCACATGAATAACCGTTTGGATGAATTATTGCCTTGGAATTGGGCACCTATCCCTCAGGAAAACAGTCAAGCTGCTAAGGATCGAAATTCATGACACCGGCCGAGTTCGCGCGCGCGATGAACTTGAACGTCCGCATTGATAATACCAGCGAGGAAGGCAAAGGTTTCGGTCTTGGGCTTTCGATCGTGCGGGAAATGGCCGAAAAACACGGGGTAAAAGTATCGTTGCTGGGCCACCGCACCAGCGGGTTCAGCATCGGTGTCAGCTTTCCGATAGCACAAATCGATTCAGATCAGGCAGAGATCGACAGCGGTGCAGTCACATCCCAAATCCGGCCAATTGAGGCAACCACAGCGCCAGTCCCGGAATAAGCAGCACCAGCGCCATGCCAACCAGCAACAAAGCCACATAAGGCACCACGCCCCGGATCACTTCGGATAACGGGGCATTGGCGATACCCTTGATGACAAACAGGTTCATCCCCACGGGCGGGGTGATCAGCGCCAGTTCCAGATTGATCATCAATAGAATTCCGTACCACACCAGATTGACATCAAACTGCATCAGTGCCGGCAGCACGATTGGTGTGGTGATCAGGATAATCGCGATTGTTTCCAGAAACATACCAAGGATAAAGATCACCAGCATCACCACAAGAATGAACTGCATCGGGCCAAGTCCCAGACGCGTGACGCTTTCCATCAGCTCGATCGGCAGACGAATGATGGTGACCGCATGGCCAAACATCGCAGCGGCGGCGAGGATCATGAACAACATGGCCGTGGTGCGAACCGCATCATAGGCGGTCTGGCCCAAATCCCTGAACCCGAAATTTCGATAGATCACCACCCCAACAAACAGCGCGTAGACACACCCAATGGCGGCCGCCTCAGAGGCGGTGAAAATGCCAAGGTATATTCCACCCAAAACCACCGGCGGCATCAGCAGCGACCAGATGGATTTCTGCATGGCTTTCAGGCACACCCCCAGCCCCATCCACGTGGCCTGTTGCATCCCCTTACGGAAATACCCCTGCGCAATGCTGTAGGATGCAAACAGCAAGGCAATCATCAAGCCGGGGATCAATCCGGCGATGAACAGCGCCCCGATCGAGGATTCAGACACGATAGCATAAAGAATAAGCGGCCCCGACGGCGGGATCAGAATTCCCAGCGTTCCCCCGGCAGCAATCACCCCATAGGTATCACTGGACCGATAACCAAACCGTTTCATCTGCGGAATCGCGCTGGACCCGATGGTCAGCGCCGTCGCCACGGACGAGCCAGAGATCGCCGCAAAAATGGTGCAGGCCAACACGGTGGCAACGCCCAGCCCACCCTTAAGATGGCCGACAAGCGCGTTGGCCGCATCGTAAAGATCATCGACAACCCGGGCGCGGATCATCACATGCGCCATGAACGCAAACATCGGGATCGCGGTCAGAATACCATTGTCCAGCTTGGCAAAAACCGTATCGGCAATTGACGATATGCTGCCCTCGCTGATCACGGTGATCGCAATCGAGGTCAGCGCCAGGCCCGAAAAAATCGGCATGCCTGTCAGCAACAACGCGATCAACACCGCCAGAATAAAAAATGTAGTCATGGTTTGCGTAGTCCGGAAACGATCAGATCAAGACAATGTGCCAAGGCCAGCAGGAGCAGCAGGCCAGAGCCGATTACCAGAAAGGACTGTGGAATCCACAACGGGGCCTCAAGATAGCCTTGGGAATAGACCCCGATCATCCGCGAGAACTGTACGGAATTTATCGCGCTGGCACACAGCACCGCCGAAACGATCGCAACCGAAAGGTTCGACCAGAAATGCAGCAACCAGCGTTTCCGGCCAGTGGCGTTTTCGGTCAGAATATCGACACTGACATGGTCGCCCCGGCGCAAAACTTCGGCTGCCCCCAGCATCACGATGGCGACCACCAGAAACCCCGACAACTCGTCCGACCAGGTCAGTGGGCGGCCCATCACATAGCGGCGAAAAACGCTAAACCCGGTGACTGCCAACGTCAGGATCAGCAATCCGGCGCTGACAATGCTGGCCGCATAGGCCAGCCACCCGATGGCGCGCGTCAGCCGTGAGGCAGGCGCAAAAGGGGAAGAGGCGCCTAACGCCTCTTCCTGTGTGTTTTGGTCCAAACGCATTCGACCTGCGATCTACAGTTGATCGATCAGCGAAAGAAGTTTGACGCCGTCATCGCCTGTTGCCTCACCAAACGCCTTGTTGAACGCAGGGGCCATGAGGGTCTTAAGCGCCTCCATTTCGGCCGGGGTTGAAATATGCACGGTCATTCCGGCATCGGCCAACTGTCCCGGCGCCTTGGCGGCAGACTCTTCGGATGCGGCGATCGCCCAAACGGCGGCCTCTTTGCCCGCAGTGTCGATTGCAGCCTGCGAAGATGCCGACAGGCCATCATACCAGGCCGGGTTTACGTAGCCGTGGAAGTAGATTGAAAACAACGGCAGCACCGTCACATGGTCCTGAACCTCAAAATACTTGCGCGACACGGCGGCGGACACATCCGTCAGCCCGGCGTCAATCACGCCCGTCGACAAGGCCTCGTATACCTTCGACCCTGACATCGCCGAGGGTGCGGCCCCCATTGCGACCAGCCCCGCATCCGGCACCGGGCCAAGACCACGGATTTTTACGCCATCAAAGTCTGACGGTGCAACCAGGCCCTTACCGTTCGAGGTAAGCGCGGTCGAGCGGGTGGTGAACATCCAAGTGACGTTGCGTACACCTTTGGTCAGCAGCTTTTCCTCAAGAAACTTGGCCGCGTCCGAGCCTTCCCATTTGTTCATCGCGTCAAGACTGCTGACGGCAAACGGGCCGAGTGTCACGTTCATCAAAGGCAGGGTCTTACCCCACTGCGGATTGATCGAAAACGCGCATTCAATGTCGCCTTTGGCAACGGATGTCGCGTTTTCCTTGGCTCCGGTCAGGCTGTTTGCGCCAAAAACCTGCACATCAATGTCACCCTTGGACAGAGTCTCGATTTCGGCCGCCCAGCGGTCGATAATCTTGGCGATATGGTGCGCGGGGGGCATTTGATGGCTGCAGCGCATCACCTCAGTGGCGCTTGCGGCGCTGCTTAGTCCCGTGGCCAGCGCTAAACCCGCTGCCAATCCTTTAATAATCTTCATCGTCTCTCTCCCTTAGGTTTTTCGTACTTCAAGCGGCCATTGGGCCGGTTTTTGGCAAGCCCGCCTTGGCCAAGGCCCCATACAGGGTCTCTGTCGGCATTTGGTGTTCCAGAACCTTGCGGACTGCAACCAGCGCGTCAAGATCAACCCCGGTTTCAAAGCCGCTGGTCTGGCACAGGAAAACGAGGTCCTCCATCACGATGTTACCGGTGGCATTGGGCGCGGCCGGACAGCCGCCAAGTCCGCCCAGCGAAGCATCCAGCAACCGCACCCCCTGACCCAGCGCGGCGGCGGCATTTGCCAGCCCCAGACCGCGCGTATCATGCAAGTGGATGCCAAAGGGCCGCGACCCAGACAGTTTGCGGATTTCGCCCGCCAGATAGTCCACTTGTTTTGGCCCCGCATATCCAACCGTATCCGCCACCGAGACCAAATCGGCCCCCATATCCAGACATCGCGCTGCCAGATCCAGAACCGTGCGCGGTGCGACATGCCCGGACATCGAACAGCCAAAACTCATCGCGATGCCGACACCGATATGTGGTGGGTTTTCCATCTGGTCGCGCAATGCGCAAATTTCAGCGATCTCGCGCAGGGTTGTTTCCTGTGACCGTTTTAGGTTGGCCTGATTATGGACCTCGCTGGCGGACACCACACAATGGATTTGCGAAATACCGCTGGCAAAAGCCGTCAGTGCTCCGCGTTTATTCGGCACCAAACCAGCCCCGTGTGCACCGGGCAACCCGGCAATCAGGGCAATCAGCGCATCAATGTCAGCAAATGCCGGATAGCGGTCTTTGGGCAGGAATGATCCGATTTCAAAGTGGCGGATGCCCGCGGCGTATTCCTGGGTGATCCAATCGGTCTTGCCTTGTGTGGTTGGCCAGGTGTTGACCATTTGCAGACCATCCCGCAGCCCGACTTCGCACAGGGTGACTTGATCGGGGAGATAGACACTGTTGATATCAGACATTTTTTGCCCCCGGTTTCAGGCCAAGCTCTGCCAAGATGCTATCCGTATCCGCGCCCAGTCCGGAAACAGCCAGCCCTTCGCCCAGTCCCTGCCCATCCAGTTCCAACGGCAAGGCCGGTGACCGGAACACCCGGCCATCAAAATTAGTCGCGCCGACCAGCCCACCGTCGCGGTTCACATGCGGGTCATTATACATGTCTTCGGGGCGATTAATCTGCGCAAACGGAATGTTCAGCCGATCAAGCGTTGTCGTCAGATCATCCAGATCATGCGCCGCGATCTTTTGGGCGACAATCGGTAATGTCCAGCTGCGTGCATCAATCCGGTCAGTGGCGTTTTGCAGCCGCGCATCAGTCATGAATTCCGGCAAATCATAGGTTTGGCAGAACGAGGTCCAGTGCCCATCCGTCACGACGCCAACAAATATCTGCTGCTGATCACGGGTGCGGAAAACATCATAGATTGGCCAAGTATGAACCCGTTGTGGCATCGGCACCGACGGCACGCCAGTCAGTTCATATTGCACCATATGCTGAGCGACCAGAAACAGGCAATTTTCAAACAAACCGATGCGGATATCCTTACCCTTGTCGGTTTGCCCCCGTTCCAGCAAGGCAGCCAGAATACCGATGACCCCGAACATGCCGCCCATGATATCGTTCGCCGATGACCCGACCCGCAGCGGATTTTCCAGCGAGCCGGTCATCATCGCAAGGCCGCTCATCATCTGGACAACCTCGTCCAGCGCCGGGCGGTGTTCGTAAGGGCCCGACAGGAACCCCTTGTGCCCGGCAATGATCAACCGGGGAAACCGGGCGCGCAAATCGTCGGCCCGAATCCCCTGTTTTTCAAGCTGGCCATCGCGGAAATTTTCAACAAAAACATCCGTTTTCGCCATCAGCGCGTCAAAGGCGGCCCGGCCGTCAGGTGTATCCAGTTCCAGAACCATGCTGCGTTTGCCGCGATTAAACAGCGGAAAGAACGCCTTGCCCATGCCCGTCAGATCGCGGGTCTTGTCGCCTTTGGGGGGTTCAATCTTGATCACTTCGGCGCCAAGCTGGGCCAAAATCATGCCACAGGCCGGACCCATAACCATATGGCTCATTTCGACAACGCGGATATTCTTTAGCGGTAATTCGGTGATTTTCGAACCTCTGGGCAAAAAGTAGGTGTCAGGGCGACGCTATTGCAAAAATTGGCATCCGAAAAATATAATGTTTGGAAGATTGCGTTCTGTAATTTAGAACAGTCATGCCATGGACATCAAACAACTTACCTATTTCAGCGCGGTTTTTGAGAACAAGAACCTGTCGCATGCGGCAAGCCAGCTGTCTGTGGCGCAATCCGCGCTAAGCCACCACATTGCAAATCTGGAGGCTGATCTGGATGTGTCGTTGTTTGTGCGAAAGCCACGCGGCATGGAGCCGACCGCCGCGGGCCATCGGCTTTATTCTCATGCGCGTCATATCCTGGCATCGCTACAGACTGCCGAACGCGACATGCGAAACCAATCCCAGGAAGTATCCGGCGAATTCGCGGTTGGCCTGCCCAATTCAGTGATGAAGGGCATCGGCGTTGCGTTGATGAAAACAATCCTTAGCGAATTCCCAAAAGTGCGCCTGTCGGTCGTCGAGGGACTGTCAAACAACACCCATGCAGCTTTGGTGTCATCCGAGGTTGATTTGGCATTGTTCTACAACCCCCACAAAGATCACCGCATCACAACAGAGCTGGTTCTTGACGAAGAAGTCCTGTGTGTCGGCCACCGGTCGGTAATCTCGGACTCGGACGCGCCAATCACCTTTGAAGATCTGACATCGCTGCCGGTCCTGTTGTTGCGCCATGGTGCGTCGTCACGCGCCCTGATTGACCGCCCGGGGTTGCTGACCCGGCTCGAAGCGGCGGCGCCCCTGCAGTTGAATTCGATCAGCGGTATCACCAACGGGATGCTTGCCGGGCTGGGCTGCACCCTTGCGCCCCAGGTTTTTGTGCGCGATCACCTGCGTGCAGGAACCCTGCATGCCCGCAAAGTGGTCAAACCGGAATTGTCGCGGTCCCTGTTTATCGGCTATCGGCGAAATTACCCTTCAAGCCACCTTTTTGAGGTGATGAAACGCCTGATCCTTGGCCTGATCGAACAAGAGATCCGGGCGCAGGACTGGCAGGCACGGTTTTGCCACGGGTCAGGCGATGCATCCCAGCGCAGTAGCAGGCGGGCCTCATAAAGCCGTCCGGCAGGCCCGAATGGGGTGCCCAGACAGAAAGACGCCAGTAATTTGATTGCAACCGGCGAGAACAGGCTTGCTAAGACATCGTGCAAAATCCGCCCGGAAAACCGGACGGACATTTGCAAGCGCGATGTTTCGCGTGGCCAAGGCCCATCCGTTCAGAACGGCAGCCCGACATAGTTTTCGGCCAAGGACCCAAGCGCCTTTTGTGACGAAAACAGGTATTCCAGATCGGTCTGCTGCAAGTGATTGTCAAAGCCGCTGTTGTCGGGGAACTTGTGCAGCAGCG
>JBLINN010000220.1:0-7499 GCA_047639325.1 Paracoccaceae bacterium
GCTGATCCAGACCGTTAGATCTCCGCGTTGTCGCAGGCCCTCGTTGTATTCAGACCAGTTCGTCACCCGTTGCTTTTGCTTCGGGATCTTGTCACGACGAGCGGCGTTGAACTTGTGCGGCACTTAAAGCATCCTGAAAAGAACAGACCGCCTCGGTATCAGCCGTAGGACGATCCCTGCAACAAGGCCGCGCCTATGTGTATTTCTATCCTGATCCGGAAAACGCGCGTTGGCTGGTGCTGTCAAATGCCGTGGTGTTTGTATTCTACTTTTTTGGCTACCATCTGCGCCATTCACATGTTTGGATCATGTTCCCCAAAGGCATTCGCCAGATCATCAGCAGCCCTGCCCTGCACCTGATCCATCACAGCGTCGACCAGAAACACTGGGACAAGAATTTCGGACGGATTTTCATCCTGTGGGACCGGGTTGTTGGTGCGGCCTATATCCCCACAGACCGCGAGGAAATCCGCTTTGGCATCGGCACCGACGAAGACGGGCAGTATAATTCTGTCTACAAACTTTACATGTTACCGTTTCGCAAAGCCGCCCGGTTGCTGCGCCAAAAGACCGGGGCCAAAGACCCAACCACCGAACCCTGATTTGCCCGCCAATTCGCCGGGTCAGGCACCGTATCGCGCCATGAACATATCAACCGAATTGCGCACCACTTCGTCAATCTCTTCCGGGGTGAATTCGTCCTGGATGCCAAACACCGCGCGGGTCCACAGCCTGGCCTTGCACAGCTCTGAAAACTGCTCGGCGGCCATCAGGATATCGTCAATCACCAACTCGCCCCTCGCCACCGCCTCTTGCAGATACTCCCCTAACCGATCGCGCCCCATCACCGGCCCGGCGGCGTAAAACGCCTGACCCAGTTCGGGAAACCGGTCACGTTCGGCGACACAGATGCGAAAACACTGCTGCGCAAACTCAGACAGAATAAATGTCACGATATGCGTCGCCGTAACCGTCAGAACCTCGCGCACCGGGCGGTTTTCACCGATCACTTCCAGCGCGGTGTCGGCCATGCGATTGCATTCGGTGGTCGCCACTTCCATGAACAACAGCCGTTTATCCGGGAAATAGCTATACAGCGTTGCCTTGGACACATTGGCCGCCCGGGCAATATCATCGACACTCGCGCCCTCAAACCCGTCCGCCATAAAGACCTGACGCGCCCCCGCAAGCACTTGTTCGAACTTGCGGCCAGTTCGCACGATGGTTGCAGTATTGCTCATTAAGTCTCTCGTTTAGGTTGCTTACCCACAGGTATAAACTGACCGGTTCATATTCAACAACGCCTGTTTGTTTTGGGCTTGCCTCGCGCCGCCACCCCTTTATGTTTAGAACACTTCTAAAAACGGGTGAAACATGGGTTTCTTGTGGCAACGCAAACGGTTCCGCGATCTGACGGAACAAGAGATCATCGCGCTGGCAATTTCCTCGGAAGAGGATGACGCGCGCATATACCGCGGCTACGCCGAGCTGTTGCGGGCCGACTTCCCGGCAAGTGCTAAATTGTTCGACGGTATGGCCGCCGAAGAAGATCAGCATCGCGCCCGCCTGTTCGAACTGCACGTATCGCGATTCGGCCCAACGGTGCCACTGATCCGGCGCGAACATGTGGCAGGCTATTACGCGCGCCGCCCGATCTGGCTGGTTGAAAACCTTGGAATCGACCGCATCCGCGTCGAAGCCGAATTGATGGAACGCGACGCAGAACGCTTTTATCTCGCCGCCGCCGCGCACGCCACCGATGCCGCAACCCGCAAATTGCTGGGCGATCTGGCCGCCGCCGAAGCCGGGCACCAGAACACCGCCTCTGATTTGACCAACATCCATCTGGATGCCCGGGCGATGGCGGACGAAGACGCGGTGGACCGCCGCCAATTCCTGCTGACATGGGTGCAGCCGGGCCTGGCCGGGCTGATGGATGGCTCGGTTTCCACCCTAGCGCCAATCTTTGCCACCGCCTTTGCCACGCAAGACACCTGGACCACGTTTCTGGTGGGGGTGGCCGCGTCGGTCGGCGCCGGTATCTCCATGGGCTTTACCGAAGCCGCGTCAGATGACGGCGAGCTGTCGGGCCGTGGATCGCCCACCAAACGCGGGGTGGCCTCGGGCGTTATGACAACCGTGGGCGGGCTGGGCCACGCGCTGCCCTACCTGATCACCGACTTCTGGACAGCCACGGCGATTGCCTTTGTTGTGGTCTTTATCGAACTTTGGGCGATTGCCTGGATTCAGAACAAATACATGGAAACCCCCTTCTTCCGCGCCGCATTTCAGGTGGTGCTGGGCGGCGCGCTTGTTCTGGCGGCAGGCATCCTGATCGGCAGCGGCTAGGCCTGCTTGCAGCCCGGCGCCCCAACCGCTACCCCATGTCCCATGATCGACATTTTCCTGCGCGTCCTCCCCTTCTTCGCCCTGATTGGCCTCGGCTACGCCGCCGGGCGCACCCGGTTTTTCCCGCCCGAGGCCACCGCCTGGCTGACCAAATTCGTGTTCTACTTCGCACTCTCGGCCATGTTATTCCGCTTTGCCGCCAACCTGCCAATGTCCCAAGTGTTCAACGGACGGCTGATCGCGGGTTACCTGTGGGGCACCGCCTTTGTCTACGGCATCGCCACAACCGTCGCCTTCCTGCGCAATCTCGACATCTCCACCGCCGCGATCGAGGCCCAATGCGCGGTGATCGGCAACGCGGGCTTCCTCGGCCTGCCAATGTTCGCCATGCTGTTCGGCGAGGCGTCGGTCGGCCCGGTGATGCTGGTGCTGGCCACTGACCTGATCGTGTTTTCCAGCCTGATCGTCATCCTGATCAACGGCGCGCGCGATGGCCGGATGAGCCTGCGAATATTACGCACCATCGCCCTGGGCCTGCTGCGCAACCCGATGATCATGTCGATCTCGCTTGGCCTGACCTGGTCTGCCCTGTCCCTGCCGATCCCCGCACCGATGAACGATTTCCTGTCGATCCTCGGCGGCGCTGCCACCCCCGGCGCGCTGTTTGCCATCGGCGCCTCGCTGGCCGGGAAATCCGCCGAGCGGGTGGAAATCGCCGCCTGGCTCAGCTTTTGCAAACTGGTGCTGCACCCCGCCTTTGTCGCCCTCGGCGTCCTTGTCCTGTTCCCGCTGGATGCGTTTTCCGCCGCCGTGGTGATCTCCGCCGCCGCCCTGCCAGTGGCGGGAAACGTCTTTATGCTGGCACAACATTACGGCATCGCCCCACACCGGGTCTCCGCCGCAATTTTACTGTCGACCATCGCCAGCGTCCTCACCGTGCCGCTGATTATCGCCTGGGTGGCCCCGATCTGATCTTTTTCTGGCCCTAAATATCCCCGCCGGAGGCTCCCGCACTGGACGCAGGCACCAACGCCCGCTAGCGATAAACCAACCCACAACCCCGGAGACACCCATGCAAACCCTGTCCGAAAACAAGGCCTTTGGCGGCACCCAAGGCGTCTACAGCCACGCATCATCCGCCTGCAATTGCGACATGACGTTCGGCCTGTTTCTGCCGCAAGAGGCCGCCGACGGCCCGGTGCCCATCCTGTGGTATCTCTCGGGCCTGACCTGCACCCACGAAAACGCGATGGTGAAGGCAGGCGCACAGGTCTGGGCTGCCGAACAAGGCATCGCGCTGGTGTTCCCCGATACATCGCCGCGCGGCGAAGGTGTGGCGGATCACGCAGATTATGACCTGGGGCAAGGCGCCGGATTTTACGTCAACGCCACGCAAACGCCCTGGGCGCCGCATTTCTCCATGTGGGATTACGTCGCCGAAGACCTGCCAACACTGCTGGCCGAAAAATTCGCCATTGACCCAACCCGCCAGTCGATCACCGGCCATTCCATGGGCGGCCACGGCGCGCTGACGCTGGCGATGAACCTGTCCGGACGGTTCCGGTCAGTGTCCGCCTTCGCACCAATCTGCAACCCCACCGCCACCGACTGGGGCCGCAAACAGCTCACCGCCTATCTGGGCACGGACGAAGCCACCTGGGCGCGCCACGATGCCAGCCTGATGATGCGCAACACCGGCTTTGACGGCCCGATCTTGATCGACACCGGCACCGCTGACCAATTCATCGACCTGCTGCGCCCCGAGGCCCTGACCAGCGCCATCGCCGAACGCCGCCAACAGGCGACTATGCGCCTGCAACCGGGCTATGATCACAGCTATTTCTTTGTCTCCAGCTTTATCGAAGAGCATATCGGCTTTCACGCCGAAGCCCTCTGGGCATGAGCACCCTCTACATCGACGGCGACGCCTGCCCAGTCAAAGCCGAGGCCGAACGCGTGGCCACCCGCCACCAGATCAAGATGTTTGTGGTGTCCAACGGCGGGTTGCGCCCGTCGCCCAACCCGCTGGTGGAAAATGTGATTGTCGCCGAAGGCGCGGACGAGGCTGATAAATGGATCGCAGACCGCTGCGGCCCCGGCGATGTGGTGGTCACCAGCGACATTCCATTGGCGGCCAAATGCATCGAAACCGGCGCGCGGGTGCTGCGCCATGACGGCTCGGCGTTCACCCGGGCCAATATCGGCCAGCAACTGGCGATGCGCGATCTGATGGCGGATGTACGCGCCGCCAACCCGTTGGGGGTGGGGGGCAGCGGGAAACCCTTTACAAAATCCGACCGCTCGCGCTTTCTGGACGTATTGGAACGGGAAATCAGGGCAGCAGGCCAAACCTGACGCCCCAAATTCCTTACAATAAGAAATTTGCCAGGAATTTTACCTAAAATTCTTGCGCCTGCAACAAAGGGAACGACATGCAGCCACAGGCAGTTGTGTTTGACATCGGCAATGTGCTGATCGAATGGCAACCCGAGCGGTTTTTCGACAAGGCCATCGGCGAAGACAGGCGGCGTGCCCTGTTCGCCGCCGTAGAACTGGACGAAATGAACGAACAGGTCGATCTGGGCGCGCATTTTACCAACACCGTCTATGCCAAGGCCGACGACCACCCGGAATGGCGCGATGAAATCCGCCTGTGGCATGATAGCTGGATCGAAATGGCCTCGCCAGCCATCCCGCATTCCATCCGCCTGCTGCGCGCCCTGCGCGGCAAGGGCACCCCAGTGTTCTCTCTGTCTAATTTCGGAATTCAAAGCTTTGACATCGCCGCCGCGCATTACCCCTGCCTGACCGAATTTGATCGCCAGTATATCTCGGGGCACATGCAGGTGATCAAACCCGACCCACAGATTTACCACATGCTGGAAACCGACAGCGGCATCGCCCCCGACGCCTTGCTTTTCACCGATGACCGGGCGGATAATATCGACATGGCCCACAGCCGGGGCTGGCAGACGCATTTGTTCGAAGGCCCGCAAGGCTGGGCCGACCGTCTGGTGGCCGCCGGATTGCTAAGCGCGCACGACGCCGCATGACCAGCATCCCCTTTATCCCGTTTCTCGAAGGTCAGGCACTGCTGGACTGGCACGAACTGACAGACGTGCTGGCAAAGGGCCACACCTTGGCCAAGGCCGAAATCGGCGATACGTTTCTCTACCGCACCCCCGACACCTTGCTATCGCGCGCCGCCTGGATAGATGGGCTGGGCATGGCGGTGAAGACAGCGACGATATTTCCGGAAAACCCCGCGCAGGGCAAACCGATGGTCAACGGTGCCGTCTGCCTGTATTCGGACCGCGATGGCACGCTGGCCGCGCTGATTGATTTCCACCTTGTCACCAAATGGAAAACCGCTGGCGACAGCCTGCTCGCCGCCAAACGTCTGGCCCGAACAGACAGCCGCCGCATCCTGATCGTTGGCGCTGGCACGGTGGGCCAGTCGCTGTGCGAGGCCTTTGCCGCCGGCTTCCCACTCGCACAAATCCAGCTGTGGAACCGCACCCGCGCCAAAGCCGAAGACCTGGCCGCCAAATTACCCAATGTCGACGTGGCCGATGATCTGGAAACCGCCGTGCGCCAGGCCGATATCGTGATCAGCGCCACCATGTCGTCAGACCCGGTGATCAAAGGCGACTGGCTGCAGCCCGGCCAGCATATCAACCTGATCGGCGCCTACCGCCCCGACATGCGCGAGGCCGACGATACCGCCCTGAAACGCGCGCGGATCTTTGTCGACAGCTTCGACACAACGATCAACCATATCGGCGAGCTGAAAATCCCCTTGTCCAAGGGGGTGATCACCACCGACGATCTGATCGCCGATTACTACAATCTGCCCGCTTTCAAACGGCAAGGCCCGGACGACATCACCCTGTTCAAGAACGGCGGCGGCGCGCATCTGGACCTGATGACCAGCCGCTATATCCTTGATAAATGGCAGGCCGCGTCATGATCTATCTGCTGATCCTTTTGGCGGTGATCATCACCATCCCGCTGATCATCGAGGCCCGGCGCAAACCGATGAACGCCGCCGCACGCCGCGACGCCAGCGGTGATTTTGCCACCCTGTCCCAAGGCGTGACCCATTACGAATGGCTGGGCCCGGTGCGTGGGCCAGTGGCGGTCTGCGTTCACGGGCTGACAATGCCGTCCTTTGTCTGGCGTGGCCTGGCGGGCGGACTGGCGCGCCTTGGGTTCCGCGTGCTGATCTATGACCTTTACGGGCGCGGCTATTCCGACCGGGTGCGCGGCCGCCAGGACCGGGCGTTTTTCCTGCGCCAACTGGATGATCTGCTGACCAGCCAGCAGGTGACCGGCGATTTTACCCTGATCGGTTATTCGATGGGCGGCGCCATCGCCACCGCCTTTACCTCGGCCCATCCCGACAAGGTGCGCCACCTGATCCTGTTGGCCTCGGCTGGCATGGGCACCAAGGCCGGGGCCCTGACCCGCCTGATCGCCGATACCCCGGTGATCGGCGATTGGTTAATGCTGGCGCTGTTTGCCCGCAGGCATCACAAAACAACCGAATCCGGGCGGAACCTGCCCAGCTCGGTCGAAAATGTCGTCGATTTGCAGCAGAACGAACTGCGCTACCGCGGGTTTATCCCCGCCGTTCTGGCCAGCATGCGTGGCATCCTGTCCGAGGTGATGAAACAGGACCACAAGACCATCCACCGCGCCGGTATCCCGGTGCTGGCGATCTGGGGGCGCGACGATGTAATCATCCCACTGACCGCCATGGGAACCCTGACAGAGTGGAGCCGCCATGCCCGCCAAGAGGTGATTGATGGGCTGACCTATACCCACACAGATGCGGTGCTGGCAGCGATTTCAATCATGCTGCGCGACGGGCCAACCTGACGGCTTAGGCCATAACAGGCGCATTCAGCGGGCGTTCGCGAATGGGCAAATGCACAATCGCACTAAACGCCCCAACCCCAACGCCGATCCACCAGACCAGCGTGTAATCGCCGTAAATGTCATACATCCGCCCGCCCAGCCAAACACCGATAAAGCTGCCCAATTGATGGCTGAAAAACACAAACCCATACAGCGTCCCCATATAGCGCACCCCATAGATCTGCGCCACCAACCCGGACGTCAACGGCACCGTCGCCAACCACAGGCTG
>JBLINN010000221.1:0-7492 GCA_047639325.1 Paracoccaceae bacterium
CATGAAGTCCAACTCGACCGGGGTGTCCCGGCCACAGATCGATACCGTTACCTTCAGGCGCTGGTTCTCTTCGTCCACTTGTTCGACCGTGCCGTCGAAATCCTCGAACGGGCCTTCGTTGACTTTGACCTTCTCGCCGATCTCGTAATGGATCAGGGTGCGCGGTGAATCCTCGCCCTCCTGAACCCGGTTCAGCAATTGGTTCACCTCGGCGTCGCGCATCGGCATCGGGCGGCCCTGTGGCCCCAGAAACCCGGTGACGCGGTTGATCGAGTTGATCAGGTGATAGCCCTGATCCGACATGTCCATATGCACCAGCACATAGCCCGGCATAAACCGCCGCTCGGTCGTGACCTTCTTGCCCCGGCGCACCTCGATCACCTCTTCGGTGGGCACCAGAACTTCATCGATTTCCGCCTCGAGACCGTTTTCGGTGACCGATGTCCGGATCTGTTCGGCAATCTTTTTCTCGAAATTTGAGAGAACGCTGACCGAATACCACCGCATCGCCATGAACTTATCCGCCCTTGTCTGGCCCGGCCTGCCCAAGCTGTCGCCCGGAGAAAAGCCGAAAATCTGAATTACGTCGGATGGTTGACCCACCCATTTCCCCGAACAAAAAGCGGCGCGCAACACGAATCGCCGCACGCCTCTGAGCCGGATTAAAGCGTCACCTACTCCCCATTTCTGTGCAGATCAAGGGGGGCAGGCGCTTTTTGCAACGTCATGTGAACAGGCGTTTGGGCGGGTCGTTTCCTGGGTGCGATATGGCTTAGCCGAACATGCCCAAGATACCCTGCAACCCGCCGCGGATCAGCAGATCCACCATTGCAAAGAACACGGCCGTCAATGCGGCCATGATGAACACCATCACCGTGGTCAGCATCACCTCGCGACGGGTGGGCCAAACGACCTTGGCGATCTCGGCGCGGACCTGCTGAACAAACTGGATTGGGTTGGTGGTGGCCATGTGCGGGCTCTTTCTGACTGATGGGTGACGCGGACATAACCGGGCAACCCGGCGATTTCAAGGCCGCAAAGGGGATTGGGCAAGGCGCTGTAAAGGCCGCGTGGCCACAAGAGGTGATTTTCAACGTAAGAATGCTGTTCAGCTGGCCTGTCGTTGCGAGGCGCGATCAGATCCAATGCCAGCCCCCCACCGCCAAGGCCAATGATGCGCTCGGGTCGCGCAAGAAGCTTGGTGGGGGCGCAAGACAGCCATGGGTCACGCGATGGCATTGCACTTGGGGGAGGTCAGTTAAGACCTGACAGCATCGGCAGAAAACTTGCAAAATTTCGGATCCTGCGCTCTAACATCTGCATATTGGTAAAATGAATGAGTATTTGGTATGGCAATTTCTGTAAATGTAGCCCTGACGATTGATGATATTGGCCTGACCGGCGGGCGGGTTTACCGCGTCGGCGACAATGGCGTTGTGATCCGCGGCAACATGATCGCCGCCTTTGACGACGATGGTGCGGTGTTTTCGGCGGTAGAATTTGAACCCGCTCCGGGCGGCTTTGGCAAAATTGACCCCTATCACGTGCATGACAATGGCGACGGCACCATGAACGTCTATTACCGTTTGACCGGATCAGGCCTGCCGCTGACCCATAATGACGTCTATGTCACCCTAAACGCGGAAACCGGGGGCAAGATCGGGCCAACGCATGACCTGCCTTACTCTGGTGACGGACTTGGCGGCACCGGTGGGATGAGCCATACAGATGCCTCTGGCCATGCTGACGGGCAAATGTTGCAACAGGCAATATCGTTGTCGGACGGGACCATCGCGATGGTTGACAGCGCGACCACGCTGAACACCTATGTTTTCAAGATCGTCAATGCGGATGGCACCCATGTTTCCCTGAGCACCTCGTTTGATACCGGCGGGTCCAACCACGATTCCCAGCTGTTGTTCGATCTGGCCGAGGTGGGCAACAAGATTGCCGTGGTCTGGGCCAGAAATGCCCCGGGGGACACCGGCGCGCCGGTGAAACTGCAACTGTTCAACAAGAATGGCAGCTTGTCCGGCCCTGAAATTGAGCTGGGCAACACCAGTTCCACGCCGTTTGGCAATACCCCGGCGGCACAGATCGAGACCCTGTCTGACGGGCGGATGTTGGTGGTTTGGACAGAAAATGGCACCTCATCGGGGCCGGACACCGACCAGTCATCAACATGGTTCTCGATTCTGGGCGCGGATGGAAGCGTGTCGGTTGCCGCCACATTGGTCAATTCCGAAGTCACCGCAGCACGCGAGGATACACCGATGGTGATTGTCACCGAAAGCGGCTTTGTCATCGGCTATTCGGTGTTGGATTTTGCCGGCATTCAAGAGGGGCGGCTAAAGGAATATGACGCCAACGGTACCCTGCTGGATACGGAAACCAAGGCCTATATCTGGGGCGTGGATGACATTGTGCGCACCGATAACAACACGGCCTTTGTTGTCGGCGGCAATATTTACGAGATCACCCTGCCCGGCGCAGATACACCGCTGGACGATGGGGGCACAGGCACTGGCGGCAAAACGCTGATCGGCGCCAATGGCAAGGATACTTTGCGCGGCGGGGCGGGCGATGACAAACTGGTTGGCAAAGGCAAAGCCGACATGTTGTTTGGCAGGGACGGCAAGGACGAACTGCTGGGCGGCAAGGGCAACGATCAGTTGCATGGCAACAAAGGCAATGACCGGCTGGAAGGCGGGACCGGCAACGACAAGCTGTATGGCGACGCTGGTAAAGATAAGCTGTTTGGCGACGCGGGCGCGGATATTCTCGACGGCGGCAAGGGCGTGGACAGCTTGACCGGCGGCAAAGGGGCCGACGTGTTTGTGTTCAAAAAGGGCTATGGCAAGGACACCGTCAAGGATTTCAAGGATGACGTGGATACCGTTCAGTTTGACGACGCGCTTTGGAATGGCACGCTGAGCAAGCAGCAGGTGATCAACAAGTTCGCCAACATTGTGGACGGCGATATGGTGTTTGACTTTGGCAAACACGAATTGACGATCAAGGGGTTCACTGACCTGTCTGAAATCAAGGATGATTTTGACATAATCTGACTTTGATGGAATGTCGGTTGGATCATTGCGGGCTGGGTCCGAGACCACACCGCGAACAAGGATCCTAACGGCCTGTGTCGGTTCAGACACTGCGGTCTTTTGGGGAACTCCGGGTGGAGATCGCGATGGCGCGCGCCCTGCGCGAAGCCATCTCAGCCCCGTCCAGACTTGGCGAGTCCGACATCCTGAATGACCACAGCCCCCCTTTCAAAGCTGCCAACAGCTACCGCTGGTTTCAACGGGCCTCCAACTGTCAGCTGGTCGTATGGCAGCCGGTTTCTGATACCACCGAAGATATCATGTAGAATTGCCCCAAATCAGTAAATGTCCGCCAAGTGCGTTGCTCGCCGAAGATTGGTGGTGCACTTTGGCGCACAATACAAAGGCGTTCCGCCACCTGCGTTTGTCGCGGTAAGCGTCGTGGTTTGCCCTGCCGCTGGCGTCATCAAGCCGAAATCCGAAATCCGAAATCCGAAATCCGAAATAGCGTATCGATGGGTTCCGTCCGGGTTAGAGAGTTTCAGCACATTCTGGGGCTTCAGATCACGGAGCTTATAACCTTTAGCATGGATCGCTTGCAGGCCAGAAAGAATATCAAATAGTGCCCGCTTAGCACCGCCCCCCAACGTCTGATCAACTTGCAATTCATCAGAAAGGCTACAGAAAGCGAGTTCCATGATAAACTAGGGTGGAGTATCCTCAAGATGATGTTCGAATATCTTGACAACGTTTGGATGGTCAATCGCACTCTGATACTTCACTTCACGCCGAAATCTCGCACCAAGATCAGCTCCAGGGTTTTCCGCTTCAGCTTCTGGCGTTAGTGTCTTCCGCGCGAAAAGTTGCCCCATATCATTGCGAACTTCATATACTACGCCAAAACCACCTGTCCCGCGCTCTCTAACTGTATGGTATGTTAAACGGCCCTCTCATTCCTAACGCCATGAATTAAAAAGGCTTTTGGTGCGGGCGGTGGGAGTCGAACCCACACGGGCATACGCCCAACAGATTTTAAGTCTGGTATGTCTACCATTCCATCACGCCCGCAACTGTCTATGGTCTAGCCGTCTGATCCGCCCTGCACAATCAGATTTCCGACAGATAGCGACGGATTACAGCGTCTCGCCTTTTGGGGCCAGCGGACCGCTGGGGTCGGCCAGGCTGCGTTCGGGCAGCCAGGGGTTCAGCGCCAGCGCTTTGGTCAGGGCGGTGCGGGCGTCATCCACGCGGCCCAGGCCCAACAGGCTAAGTGCCCGCCCGCCGAGGGCGGCGATGTGATTGGGAGACAGGGCAATGGCACGGTCCAGATCCATTAGCGAAGCGGCGAAATCCTGACGCAGGAAATGGGCGAAGGCGCGTTGGTTATAGCCTTCGGCGTAATGCGGGCAGTAGTCTACCAACCGGTCGAATTCACTCACAGCGCCCAGCAGATCATAGGACCTGCGCAGGCGCATGCCGTGGTCAAGTGCCGCCTGTGCAGGTTCATCCGGGGCATCCGCCCACAGGGCCCACATCTGGTTGGTGATCTGGCGCGCCGCGCCTTCGGTTTTGGCCTGCTGAACCTCAGACGTTAGCGCGGCAAGTTCTGCTTGGTGGTCCGGGGCGGGCGGGCACGGGTCGGCCTGCGCGCCACTGGCGGCAACCCCCAGACCCATCAGATATATCACAAGCCATCGCATGTCCCAATTCTGGGGCTGAATCCACGCAGGTCAAGTCACGTTTTCGAGCGGTCCCAATGGCCCCAGTGGCCCGTCTTCTTTCACCGCCTGCATCGCCACATAGGTCGACGTGCCCGCCACATGCGGCAGGGTCGAGATTTTGTCGGCCAGAACAGTGCGGTATTCGCTCATGGAGCGGGTGCGTATTTTCATCAGATAGTCGAAATTACCGGCAATCAAATGCGCCTGTTCGATCTCGCCGATCTTGGTCACCGCCGCGTTAAACGCCGCCAGCGCCGCCTCGCGCGTGTCGGTCAGGCGCACCTCGACAAAGGCCACATGGTCCAGCCCCAGGCGGATCGGGTCGACCAGCGCGCGATAGCCGGTGATCACCCCGTCGGCCTCAAGTCGGCGCAACCGGGTTTGGGTGGGGGATTTCGACAGGCCGATGCGGCGGGCCAGATCGGCGATAGATATTCGCCCGTCCCCCGCCAGAACCCCCAGAATCGCCCGATCAAACCCATCCAGTCCCGGCCAGTCGTTTTGCATCGGGTGCCTCCTATTTTTCGGGTCACTGGCCCGCGTATCACGAAATTTCGGGCCATACGCCCGGCTGTTCGTTCATATATTACACATTAGAACCGGAGACCACCATGACATCAGATCTACGCAGCCGCATCGACGCCGAAACCTATACCAACCAATCCGCCGTGATGGATCGGCTGATCGCCACTGCCGCGCTCGGCGATGCGGATCGGGTGGCTATTTGCGCCGCCGGGGCAGACTTGGTGCGCGCCATTCGCGCCCATACATCACCCGGCATGATGGAGGTGTTCCTGGCCGAATACGGGCTGTCCACCGACGAAGGCGTGGCGCTGATGTGTCTGGCCGAGGCGCTGTTGCGGGTGCCGGATGCCGATACCATTGATGCGCTGATCGAGGACAAGATTGCGCCGTCTGACTGGGGCAAGCATTTGGGGCGGTCGTCGTCGTCATTGGTCAATGCCTCGACCTGGGCCTTGATGCTGACCGGCAAGGTGCTGGATGATGACGCGCCCAAGCCTGCCAATGCGCTGCGTAGTGCGTTGAAACGATTGGGCGAGCCGGTGATCCGCACCGCCACCACCCGCGCGATGAAGGAAATGGGGCGGCAATTTGTGCTGGGGGAATCCATCACCCCGGCGATGAAACGCGCCGCCGGGATGGAGGCCAAGGGCTATACCTATAGCTATGACATGCTGGGTGAGGCGGCGCGCACCGAGGCGGATGCCGCGCGCTATCATCTTAGCTATTCGCGGGCGATTTCGGCGATTGCCGAGGCCTGTCATTCCAGCGATATCCGCGCCAATCCGGGTATTTCGGTAAAGCTGTCAGCGCTGCATCCGCGCTATGAGGTGGCGCAAGAGGCCCGGGTGATGGTCGATCTGGTGCCACGTCTGCGCTCGCTGGCGCTGTTGGCGAAATCGGCAGGCATGGGGCTGAATGTCGACGCGGAAGAGGCCGACCGGTTGTCGCTGTCGCTGGACGTGATCGACGCGGTGCTGGGTGAACCGGCGCTGGCCGGGTGGGATGGCTTTGGCGTGGTGGTTCAGGCCTATGGGCCGCGCGCTGGACCGGTGATTGAGACGCTGTATGATATGGCGCAACGCCACGACCGCAAGATCATGGTGCGGTTGGTCAAGGGCGCCTATTGGGACACCGAGATCAAGCGCGCCCAGGTTGAGGGCATGGATGGCTTTCCGGTGTTTACCCGCAAGGTGGAAACCGATGTGTCCTATATCGCCAATGCCCGCAGGTTGCTGGGTATGACAGATCGGATTTACCCGCAATTCGCCACCCATAACGCCCACACCGTGGCTGCGATCCTGCATATGGCGGATGATCAGCCGTTTGAATTTCAGCGCCTGCATGGCATGGGGGAAACCCTGCATTCGCTGGTGAAAGAGCGCGCCAGCAGCAATTGCCGCATCTACGCGCCGGTTGGGGCGCATCGCGATTTGCTGGCCTATCTGGTGCGCCGCCTGCTGGAAAATGGCGCCAACAGTTCCTTCGTTAACCAGATCGTTGACGATTCTGTGCCCCCCGAAACCGTTGTCGCCGATCCGTTTGCGGCTTTGGCCGAGGTCACGCCACCCCTGCCCAAAGGCTGTGATCTTTATCTGCCGGAACGTCCCAACTCTGTCGGGTATGACCTGACCCATGCGCCGACGCTGGCCCGGATCGACGCCGCCCGCGCGCCGTTCCTGACGCATAAATGGCAAGCCGTCCCGCTAACATCCGATAAGGGCTCGCCAGAGACCGCAGAGGATGTGACCAACCCCGCCAACCCGGACGACATCCCCGGCACGGTTGCACCTGCCAGTGCCGCAGACATCGAATCTGCACTGAACGCGGCAACACCGTGGAACGCGCCGCCAGCCGAGCGCGCCGCTGCGTTGAACAAGGCCGCTGACCTTTACGAAGCGGAATTCGGCCAGATATTCGCCCTGCTGACCCGTGAGGCCGGGAAATCCCTGCCCGATGGCGTCGCCGAACTGCGCGAAGCGGTGGATTTCCTGCGCTATTATGCCGCCAACATCCCCGACGCGGCCCCGACTGGCATCTTCACCTGCATCTCGCCGTGGAACTTTCCGCTGGCAATCTTTTCAGGCCAGATCGCCGCCGCGCTGGCCACTGGCAACCCCGTGCTCGCCAAACCCGCCGAACAAACCCCACTGATCGCGCATCTGGCTGTCACCCTGTTGCACCGCGCCGGAGTGCCCCGCG
>JBLINN010000222.1:0-7388 GCA_047639325.1 Paracoccaceae bacterium
ATCGAGCCGATCACGCCCGAAATTGTCGCCAAGATCATCGAAAAGGAACGCCCCGACGCGCTGCTGCCCACCATGGGCGGACAGACTGGGTTGAACATCTCGCTGGCGCTGGAAGAGATGGGCGTGCTGGCAAAATTCAACGTCGAGATGATCGGCGCCAAGCGCGAATCCATCGAAATGGCAGAAGACCGCAAACTGTTCCGCGAAGCGATGGATCGGTTGGGCATCGAAAACCCCAAGGCCACCATCGTCACCGCCCCCAAGGGCGCCAATGGCAAAAAGGATCTGGCCGAAGGCGTGCGTATTGCATTGGAATCGCTGGAAGTGGTCGGCCTGCCCGCCATCATCCGCCCTGCCTTTACCATGGGCGGCACAGGCGGCGGCGTCGCCTATAACCGCGACGATTACGAGGCGATCTGCCGGTCGGGCATGGACGCGTCGCCAGTGGGGCAGATCCTGATTGATGAATCGCTGCTGGGCTGGAAAGAGTTTGAAATGGAGGTGGTGCGCGACTCCGCCGACAACGCGATCATCGTCTGTGCGATCGAAAACATCGACCCGATGGGCGTGCATACTGGCGATTCTATCACCGTCGCCCCGGCGCTGACCCTGACGGACAAAGAATACCAGATCATGCGCAATCAATCGATTGCGGTGTTGCGTGAAATCGGCGTGGAAACCGGCGGGTCCAACGTGCAATGGGCGATCAACCCCAAAGACGGGCGCATGGTGGTGATCGAAATGAACCCGCGGGTGTCGCGGTCCTCGGCGCTGGCGTCCAAAGCAACCGGCTTTCCCATCGCCAAAATCGCGGCCAAGCTGGCGGTCGGCTATACGCTGGACGAGTTGGACAATGACATCACCAAGGTGACCCCGGCCAGCTTTGAGCCGACCATTGACTATATTGTGACCAAAATTCCGAAATTCGCGTTCGAGAAATTTCCCGGCGCGGAACCGCACCTGACCACCGCGATGAAATCGGTGGGCGAGGCGATGGCCATTGGCCGGACCATCCACGAATCTCTGCAAAAGGCGCTGGCCTCAATGGAATCCGGCCTGACCGGGTTTGACGAGGTCGATATCCCCGGTGTCTCTGCGGACCTGTGGTCTGACGCAGGCCCCGAAAAGGCGGCGGTGATCAAGGCCATCAGCCTGCAAACCCCGGACCGGATGCGCACAATTGCGCAGGCGATGCGCCACGGGCTAAACGACGAAGAAATCCACGCCGTCACCATGTTTGATCCGTGGTTTCTGGCCCGGATCCGAGAAATCGTCGATGTTGAGGCTGACCTGAAGAAATCCGGCCTGCCCACCAACACCGAAGGCCTGCGCGCCCTGAAAATGATGGGCTTTACCGATGCCCGCCTTGGCTTTCTGACCGGGCGCGACGAAGCCAATGTGCGCCGGGCGCGTCACAACATGGGTGTCACGGCCGTGTTCAAACGCATCGACACTTGCGCTGCCGAGTTCGAGGCGCAGACGCCCTATATGTATTCCACCTACGAGGTCCCGATGATGGGCGAGGTCGAATGCGAGGCGCGGCCCAGCGACCGCAAAAAGGTGGTGATTCTGGGGGGCGGTCCCAACCGGATTGGCCAAGGGATCGAGTTTGATTATTGCTGTTGTCACGCCTGCTATGCGCTGACGGACGCGGGCTATGAAACCATCATGATCAACTGCAACCCCGAAACCGTCAGCACCGATTACGACACCTCGGACCGCTTGTATTTCGAACCGCTGACTTTTGAACATGTGATGGAAATCCTGCGGGTCGAGCTGGAAAACGGCACCCTACACGGCGTTATCGTGCAATTCGGCGGCCAGACACCGCTGAAATTGGCCAATGCGCTGCAAAACGAAGGCATCCCGATCCTGGGCACCACGCCTGACGCCATTGATCTGGCCGAGGACCGCGAGCGGTTCCAGAAACTGGTGCAGGATCTTGGCCTGAAACAACCCATTAACGGCATCGCCTCGACTGATGCACAGGCGCTGGCCATTGCCGAAGATATCGGCTTTCCGCTGGTGATCCGCCCGTCCTATGTGCTGGGCGGGCGCGCCATGGAAATCGTGCGCGACATGGCCCAGCTGGAACGCTACATCGCCGAGGCCGTGGTGGTCTCGGGCGACAGCCCGGTGCTGCTGGACAGCTACCTGTCGGGTGCTGTGGAACTGGACGTGGACGCGATTTGTGACGGCACAGACGTGCATGTGGCTGGCATCATGCAGCATATCGAAGAGGCCGGCGTGCATTCCGGCGACAGCGCCTGTTCCCTGCCGCCCTATTCACTTGCCCCGGAAATCATTGCCGAGGTCAAGGTTCAGACCAACGCCTTGGCCCGCGCCCTGAACGTGGTTGGCCTGATGAACATCCAGTTCGCGGTCAAAGACGGCGAGATCTACCTGATCGAGGTTAACCCGCGCGCGTCGCGCACCGTGCCATTCGTTGCAAAATCCACCGACAGCGCCATTGCATCCATTGCCGCACGGGTGATGGCGGGCGAGCCGTTGTCAAACTTTCCGATGCGCGCACCCTATGATGTGGATGACAATTACGACAGCGTGCTGCCGCTGGCTGACCCGATGACTTTGGCCGACCCGAATATGCCGTGGTTCTCGGTGAAAGAGGCGGTGCTGCCCTTCGCCCGCTTCCCCGGCGTTGATACCATCCTGGGCCCGGAAATGCGGTCCACCGGCGAAGTCATGGGCTGGGACCGCGATTTCCCGCGGGCTTTCCTGAAGGCACAAATGGGCGCGGGCATGGAATTGCCCAGCGAAGGCCGGGCATTTATTTCGATCAAGGACGCCGACAAAACCCCCGAAATGCTAGAGGCGGCGCAGGTGCTGACCACGCTTGGTTTTACCCTTGTCGCCACCCGTGGCACCCAAAGCTGGCTGGACGAAAACGCCATCCCCTGCGATCTGGTCAACAAGGTCTACGAAGGTCGCCCCGACATTGTGGACATGATGAAGGACGGTGACGTGCAACTGGTGATGAATTCTACCGAAGGCGCGCAGGCGGTCGAGGATTCCAAGGGCATCCGGTCGGTCGCCCTGTACGACAAGATCCCGTATTTCACCACGGCTGCCGGGTCGCATGCTGCCGCATTGGCGATCAAGGCACAGGCCGAAGGCGATGTCGGGGTGAAGGCGCTGCAGGGGTGAACGGCGAATCGGGCAAGGCTTTTGAACCGAACATGACCGGTACCACGTTTCCCAGCCCAAACCTGTCGCACCGGCGCGCCGATATGGCAGTGCATGCCATCGGGTTCACCTTGGTGGTGACGGCAGGCAGCGCCCTGATCTGGCGCACGAGTCTGGGTCTTGGCCCCGCGATGATCGCGGCGGCGCTGGTTTATGTCCTGTGCGCGCTGGCCTCGAATTTGGCCTCCGTCGCCTATCACTTTGGGCCGTGGCATGACCGCCGGATGCTGTTGCGCCGGATTGATCATGCCGCGATCTATCCCAGTATTACCGGGACTTTCACCCCGTTCTTTGTATTGGCCGGAACACCCTGGACCTATATTTTGCTGATCGCCTGCTGGGTCCTCACCCTGATCGCGGCCTGGAACAAGGTCACGTCCGAAACCGTCAAGGCCAAGTGGTCCACCGCGTCTTATCTGGGACTGGGCGCGCTTGGGCTGCTTGCCATCCCTGACCTGACTGGCGTGCCTGCCGCAACGCCTTGGTGTATCCTAAGTGGCGCAGGATGTTATGCCATCGGAACCGCGTTCTATGCCCGCAAAAGCCTGCCCTTCCGCTATGCGATTTGGCACATGTCGGTGAATATCGGGGCGGTCTTGATGTTCGTCGGTCTGTGGCAGGCGTTGTTCTGAAGACGTGTGTTCAGTGCGGTGTCAGGGCGACGGCCCGGCGCGCATCGTGCGCGGTCAATCAAGGATGGCGACCAACACCCACGACGCTTGAGCGCCATGCCAATCCCGTCACCCCACCACAATCAACGCTGGCATAATCCCCGCAACCCGGTCATGCTCGACCCATGCGAGAAATGCAAACCGTCGCCCTCTGTGATATCCGCGTCCCCGCCAAGCGCGCCAAAACGCTGGAACCGGACAAGGTTCAGGTCATCGCCGAGGACATGATTGAAAACGGCCAGACCACACCGATACAGGTCCGGGTGGATGGGACCGGGTTTATTCTGGTCGAAGGGCTGCACCGGCTTGAAGCACTGCGGGCGCTGGGGGAAACCACCATCGGGGCCTATCTGGTGCGCTCGCGTCTTCATTAGGCCCGGTCGCCGCCAAACCCCACCTGCCCTGCGGCATTTCGGACTCAGCTTCGGCAAAATCCAATCCACAAACCTTGACCCAAGCCGGTCCCACCACGATCCTTGCGCAAATCGAGCAACAACAAGGAGCGCGGAAATGCGCCTTACTCTGATCCTGACCTTCCTCTCCCTTCTGGCTGTTTCAGCCTGCGGTGTCCCCTTCGTCCCGTTTGTCTGACCGCCGTAGGGTGTGCTTTTAGCGCACCTTAACCCCGCCAGCAGAGGTGCGCAGGATGCACACCCTACGGAATGCTGCGCCCGATTGCGCGGATATTCCAGCCACCTAAAACCAGGGCCACTTGCCCTGCCGCGCCCACCCCGCTAGGTTCATCTGCACCACGCTGGGGGAGCAAACGTGAGCCATATACCTGCCATCACAGGCACTGGGGTTTTTACCCCAAAACAAACCATTACCAATGCCGAACTGGTCAAGGCGTTCAACGCCTATGCCGACCGGATGAACTTGCAGAACGCCGACGCTATTGCTGCGGGCGAGATGTCCCCGATGGACCATTCCTCGGAAGAGTTCATCTATAAGGCCTCGGGCATAGAGCAGCGTTATGTCATCGACAAATCTGGCATTCTTGATCCAAATATTATGCACCCCCTGTTGCACCAGCGCGACGATAACGCCCCCAGTTTGATGGCTGAAATGGGTGTTGATGCGGCACAAAAAGCACTAGATCAGGCCGGGCGCGATGCCAAAGACGTGGATGCAGTGATCTGTGCCGCCTCGAACATGGAACGCGCCTACCCCGCCATTGCCATCGAAATCCAGAATCTGCTGGGCATTCAGGGCTTTGCTTTTGACATGAATGTCGCCTGTTCGTCGGCCACCTTTGGCATTCAGGCGGCCGCCGACATGATCCGGTCAGGGTCGATCCGCTCGGCCCTGGTGATCAACCCCGAGATTTGCAGCGCCCATCTGGAATGGCGCGACCGCGACTGCCATTTCATCTTTGGCGACGTGGCCACCGCCACGCTGATCGAGCGGGCTGAAAATGCGCAAAGCCCGTATTTTGAGATCAAATCCACCCGCTGTGCCACCGTGTTTTCCAACAATATCCGCAACAACAACGGCTTTTTGCGCCGTGCGCGCCCCGATGGGGTAAAGGACCGGCGAGATATGCAGTTTATGCAGAACGGGCGTAAAGTGTTCAAGGAAGTGGTGCCGATGGTCAGCCGCCACATCTCGGATCATATCGCGGATGCGGGGATTGCCAGCAGCGATCTGAAGCGGTTGTGGCTGCATCAGGCGAACAAATCGATGAACGATTTCATCGGCAAAAAAGTGTTGGGCCGGGTGCCGGAACCCGATGAACAGCCCAATATTCTGCAAGATTACGCCAACACGTCTTCGGCTGGGTCAATCATCACCTTTTCCAAATATTCCAGTGACTTGCAGGACAAGGATTATGGGTTGATCTGTTCGTTTGGGGCCGGCTATTCGGTGGGGTCGGTGCTGTTACAGCGTCACAGCTGATCAGGTGCTTTCTTCTTCCAGGTGCAGTTTCATATCAATCAGCACCTGTTGCAACATCGAGGTTTCGCGCAGCAGGCGCTTGGCCTCGTTGATCGTGATGATCCCGTCCGCCATCGCCTGCTGATACTCCCCCATCAGCATCGCAAACCGCTGGCTTAGCGCAATCACATCGCCATTCACCCCACCGGTACTAGGCTTATTTGGTTTGCGGTCATCATAGCTGAGGCTAATATTCTTCAACTCGGCCAGCGCGCTGGTGACATGCGGATAACCCGACACCTCTTCCAGCTTGGCCACCGCATCCACCGGCATGAACCGGTCCGCGTGTTCGGCATGGTCCGAATAATACCGCCCCAGCGTCGCTTTGGACTTGCCGGTGATCTGGCAGGCAGCCTCGATTCCGACATCCTTGACCAACGCCTCCGTGTGTTTTTTCAAATACCCGTTTATTTCAGCCATGCTATCTTTCCCGGCGTCTGCAAGGCCGCAATTACCACTAAGGGGAATGGCCCAGAGTTTTTCCCATTAAGACCTTCTAATCGAAATGTCATACCTATGCTATCCCTCAGGTATACGAGGGTTTTTAAAGAGTGTGCGGTATTTTCCGCAAGTTCAAGAGTTGGGTTGCGGGTTTACTAGTCGTTTTGTTTTCCGTGGTCTTTACCACCCTGTGGCCCACAAAAGCGCTGTCGTTGTCGGTTTGTACTCTATCCATCCCCAAGGGCTGTTCCGTCCCGGATTGATACGAACCACAATGGCGGCGCTTTGCCATTCCTGACAGCGCTGTTCCGACCCGATGGCTTGCCCCTGCTGGGCGCAATGCTTAAACCCGCCGCATGGCCAAGCTGTTCTTTAACTTTTCCACCATGAATGCCGGTAAATCGACCGTGTTGCTGCAGGCATCGCACAATTACCGCGAACACGGCATGGGCACCTATCTGTTGACCGCACAGGTCGACGGGCGCGCGGGATCCGGGCGGATTGCGTCGCGCATCGGGATCGGTTCGGACGCGGATACGTTTGCGGGCGATAGCGATCTGTTTGCGATGATCACCGGGCGCCATCGTCAGGACCCGGCGGCCTGTATCTTTGTGGACGAGGCCCAGTTTCTGACCCCAGACCAAGTCTGGCAACTGGCCCGCGTGGTCGACGATCTGAACCTGCCGGTGTTGTGTTACGGTCTGCGGGTGGATTTCCGCGGCGAGCTGTTTCCGGGCTCCGCGACGCTGTTGGCGCTGGCCGATGAAATGCGCGAGGTGCGCACAATCTGTCGATGTGGGCGCAAGGCCACTATGGTAATTCGCCAAGACGAACAGGGGCAGGCGATCAAGGAAGGGGCGCAGGTGCATATCGGGGGCAATGAAACCTATGTCTCGCTTTGCCGTCGTCACTGGCGTGAGGCGATGGGCGACCGAGCCGCCGACAGCTAGACCAGATTCGGCAGGTCCCTGCCCGCTGCAAAGGCCGCCACATTATCCAGCGCCATATGCCCCATCGCGGTGCGCACATCCAACGCAGCGGTGCCCATATGCGGCAACAACGTCACCTGCTGCATCTGCCGCAATACGTCGGGCACGCGCGGCTCAAACTCGTAAACGTCCAACCCCGCCCCGGCGA
>JBLINN010000223.1:0-7373 GCA_047639325.1 Paracoccaceae bacterium
GCGAGGGATGATGGCTCTGGCATCTGGTGCTCGAAAGGCACGATCCAGCGACACACAGAATTGGGAGAGACCACCGTTAAGCGGACGGTGCGCGAATTCCTGAAGGAAGGCATTCTGGTCGAGACCGGCGCGCGGACCTGCAAGAACGGTTTCACGGTCGTTTACCGGATCGATCTTGCCAAGGTTGAGGAGTTGGACCCGACTCTGGAACCCGAGATTGAGACGGGGTCCACAGTGGCCCCCGTCCAGCCTGGCCCCGGTACGGGGGCCACTGTGGCCGGGGTACCGGGGCCACCACGGCCCCCAAACCATCCTAAAACCATCCATAAACCACCTACGCGCAGGCGCGAGGCGGCGGCGGATGAAGAAGCCGAGAAAATATTAGCAGCATAGGCGCACCTGATATACGTATCGACTACGGAGAAGGGTCTGGTGAGCCACTGTTTATCGACACTTTTTTGCCTGTAACCGGCCCCGACAACCCGCGCCGAATTGCTGATTGGGACCCTGTTCTACAGATGGAGGGAATGCCGCTCCTGCATCTGAAGATCCAGCGGGAAAGCTCGGATCATCCTGGGTGGGTCGAGTGGTTTCAAAAATTCGGTCATCGCGAAAGCGGTCCAGATCGTGGCGTTCATTATTCAAATGCCCGGGTTGCACTGGAAGCAGTGCGGCAGAACGTGGGATTTTTGGTATGTGGCTTGTCTTTAGTGCTGAGCGATTTGGAAGACGGTTCGATCATTAATCCGTTCCCTGCGTCTCAGCACCTCACTGCACCGCATCCCTACAGGTTGCAGCTTCGACCTGATGCCGCAAAGAGACCCCAAGTGCAAAAATTTGCCGCATGGCTCCGCAATATGGCAAGCGAAACGCGCAGCGAAACGCGCAGCGAAATCCAGCGGTTGGGAAGCTTGTAGTTCTGGTTGGACGTAGGGAGAGCGTGTGCTCAGCCCATGCTGCGCGGACAATAACCCGAGCCATAACCTATGTGACAAAAACGGTGATTTTTGGCACACCCCTTCGACGCACCAAAAATCAAGCAGTTGGTGGTGACAAAACCCCCGGGCAAAATGCCTTTCAAATTGCCCGGGGTTTGAGCAAAAGAATTGTGTCCCCACCCGCCGAAATCCCTCCCGGCGGGCAGTGTTCGCTTACATTCCCAACGACGCTTTATACAGCGCGATCTGGCTGTCGCGGCCGATCTGGTCGGTGATCTTTTCCCAGGCGGCGGCAATCGCATCCGCTGTTTCCTGGGCCGATCCGTATTGACCGGCAAAGCCTTTGGCCAATTCGTCCTCGGCAACCGAATAATACTGAAAGATGCCGGGGATACGCGGTTCAATCGCCGCGTTGGGGTGGTTATAGCTGTCGGCGTTGGACCCCAGGTAATCCTCGACAAAGGCGCGGTCGTAACCCGCCGCTTCCCACTCATCAAACTGGAAGTGTGAGTTGCGGTAGGGCTGGAACCCCGATGGATAGGCCGAGGCCCAAAGTGACAGGTCCTTGCCACCCAGATGCGCCGCAGCCGACCAGGCCGCCTTGTGCTTTTTGGCATCGCCATCGACCGTGGCCATCACGTAAACACCCCAACCGATATAGGCATTATTGGGCGACACGTTGGCCTGTTCATCCCACTGGTTGGTCTTCGAATTCCACACCCTTTCGGACCCGGGGTTGATGTCAAAGCCCACCACGTCGCCGACAACCGACGTATCGGATGTGCGCGCCGACGAACCCACGTCGCCCCACCAGCTTAGCATGCCGCCAGTACCCGCAAGGAACTGCTGGAACGCGGTTGTGCCGGGATCGGCGTTGATCTGGTCGGCGGGATAAGCGCCCGCTTCGATCAGGTCCATTACGTCCTGAATCGCCTGCACAAAGCCGGGGTTATTGACCCGGGGTTTCATCGTGTCAGGGTCAAACAGCCAGGCCGGATCATCGGGGTGTTTGGCATAAGGCGTCGCCCGGTTTTCCAGGAAGTAGAACCCGAACCCGCCCCAGCCTTTGAGCGGATCAAGATAGCCATGTGCCGGAAGGCCGGTCAGCGGATCGGTCTGGCCAATGATCTTTTTACTGAATTCATTGACCTCTTCCCAGGTTTTGGGCGGTTCACTGAACCCGGTGGCGGCCACGATGGCCGGGTCGGTAAAGTAATCCTTGCGATAGGCGAAAGTGTGGCAATCGCCGTCAATCGACACGCGATAGGTTTTACCACCCCATGTGCCCACCGGCGCCTTCAGGTAATCCACGTAATCATCCATATCGATCACGTCTTTGACCCAGTCGGGCATTTCCGATGCCAGGCCTTTGCCCAGCACGTCGCCCTCAAACGGGGCGCCCATTTCGATGAGGTCGAAATCAACGGTGCCGGTGGCAATCGACTGTTGCAGGCGCGCGTTATAGTCGGCCTGCGCCAGATCGATCCAGTTGATCTTGGCACCGGTATATTTCTCCCACGGTTTCAGGAAACCCCGGAACAGAAAGTTGTGCAGGTTCTGGTTGTTCAGGCCCATGAAGGTCAGCTCGACGCCTTCAAATTCACCCTCGGCCACCAGTTCCTTGATCGGGCCAAGCGTCAGTTCGCCTACCTTTTGCCAATCGGCATCGCTGGGCGAGCCCATGCCGACGCCGGGGATTTTCAGGATTTCCTGACGCAGTGCACCATGCGCATCCGCGGCAGCTGGCCGCGCGCCGATACCACCTGCACCCGCCGCCAGCCCCATGGCCGCAGCGCCTTGCATCAGTTTGCGGCGGCTCATCTGCGCCTGCATGACGTGATTGAATAGATCTGTTTTCATCTTTGGTCCTCCCTACTTGACCAGTTGGCCAATGTGCCCCCGGATGCCGCGCCGACCGTTTGATCGTACTTATTCCGGTCCACGCGCAGCAACAGGGCCACGACAAAACCGCCAAAGGTATTTGTCTGACCTAACCTGACCTGAGCTTTTCAGGCCGGATGAAACCTGTCAAGCTACTAACATGTTAGTATGACCAGGCGATAGACACACCAGATTTGGTCGGTTAAGTCTTGAAACTGCAAGCGCTGACCAAAGAAGGTGGGGAATGGCCGAAGTCACGATACGGGATTTGCAGAAAAGCTATGGCGCGGTGCGAGTCATGCACGGTGTCGATGTCGATATCGGGGATGGGCAGTTCGTGGTGCTGGTTGGCCCTTCGGGTTGTGGGAAATCGACGTTGCTGCGGATGATTGCCGGGCTGGAAGAGGTGACAGGCGGCACCATTCAGATCGGCGACCGGGTGGTCAACAACCTGCCCCCCAGCGAGCGCGACATCGCAATGGTGTTCCAGAATTACGCGCTGTACCCGCATAAAACTGTTGCTTCGAACATGGCATTTTCGTTGCGGATGCGGCGGATGGACAAGGCAGAAATCAAATCCCGCGTCGATCGCGCTGCCGAAATTCTGGGCCTGACTGACTATCTGGATCGCTACCCGCGCGCCCTGTCGGGTGGCCAGCGTCAGCGCGTGGCGATGGGCCGGGCGATTGTGCGCGACCCGCAGGTGTTTTTGTTTGACGAACCGTTGTCCAACCTTGACGCCAAACTGCGCGTGCAAATGCGCGCTGAAATTCGCGAGCTGCATCAACGGCTTGGCACCACCACCGTCTACGTCACCCATGACCAGATCGAAGCGATGACCATGGCCGACAAGATTGTCGTCATGCAGGGCGGGCATATCGAACAGGTCGGCAGCCCGCTGGAATTATACGACACGCCTGCCAACATCTTTGTCGCCGGGTTCATCGGCTCTCCGTCGATGAATTTCTTTGACGGCGTGGTCAGTGACGCTGGCAATGCGGTGGATATTGGCGGCCTTATGTTCGAGGTTGGCGTGCGCGAAGGGCTGTCCGCCGGGCAACGTGTGGTGTTTGGCATTCGGCCAGAACATTTGCATCTGGGCAAAGGCGGGTTTGCGGTGACCGTGGCCGTGGTGGAACCCACCGGGTCCGAGACCCACGTTATTTGTCGCTATGGCGATCAGGACGTTGTGGCGGTGTTCCGCGAACGTCACACATTTGCGGCGGGCCAACAGATCAGCCTTTACCCCGAGACGGGGCATGCGGTGTTGTTTGACGCCGACAGCCGCGAGCGGATCGGGTAATGGCGCAGAAATTGGCAAACAGGGAGGGACGCCATGCTGAAAGGAATTGACCCAAGATTGAACGCCGAGGTGCTGCACGCGTTGCGGGCGATGGGGCATGGCGATGTGTTGATCCTGGCGGACACCAATTTTCCGTCCGATTCGGTGGCGGCAGAAACCGTGCTGGGGGAATTGCTGCGGATGGATAACCTGACCTCGGCCCAAGCGGCTGAGGCGATATTGTCGGTCTTGCCGCTGGATACTTTCGTTGATGATTTCGCCGGGCGGATGGAAATTGTCGATGCTCCGGATGACATCCCCCCGGTTCAGGCCGAAGTTCAGGCAGCGATTGACGCGGCTGAGGGCGCGCCGCGACCGATGGTCAGCGTCGAGCGATTCGCCTTTTACGATCTGGCGAAATCCGCCTATGCGGTTATTCAAACCGGCGAGCGGCGGTTTTACGGCTGTTTCATGTTGCGCAAAGGGGTGATTCCCCCCGAAGACTGAATCGCGCACTAGATGCGGGGCGAACCGGAAAATTTCAAATTTTCCGACACGATTTCTTTGAAAGAAATCGGATACAGATTGATAGGCAGAGGCGCTGGAATAAGGGATTAAGATGACACAGGATATCGTGGTTCTGGGCGTATTTGTCGCCGACACGTCCTATCGGGCAGATCGCGCACCGCGCATGGGCGAGACGATTATGGGCAACAGTTTTACGCTGGGGCCTGGCGGCAAGGGATCAAATCAGGCGGTGGCGGCGGCGCGGGTTGGCGGCCGCGTGCATTTCATTACACGGCTGGGGCGCGACCCGTTTGCCGATATGGCACTGGCCACATGGGACCGCGCCGGGGTGATCCCGGACATCACCCAGCATGACGACAGCTATACCGGGGCGGCCTATATCTTTGTCGAAGAGGCCACCGGGGACAACGCCATTATTGTCTGTCCGGGGGTGGCCGGAATTATCTCGGTTGCAGATATCGACGCGCGCGGCGATCTGATCGCCAATGCGGCGGTGTTCATGACGCAATTGGAACAGCCGATGGCAGCGGCGCATCACGCGCTGGGGTTGGCGCGGGCAGGCGGGGCGGTGACCATCCTGAACCCGGCCCCGGCGGCTGACCTGCCTGACGGGATGCTGGGCTTATGCGACTATGTCACCCCAAATGAGAGCGAAGCCGAGGGGCTGACTGGTATTGCTGTCAGCTCGGTTGATCAGGCGATACAGGCGGCTGTGGCCCTGTTAGGTGCGGGCGTCGGGGCGGCGATCATCACGTTGGGCGAAAACGGCGCGTTATTCCATGACGGTACAACAGCGGTACATGTGCGTGCGTTTGATGCCGGGCCCGTGGTGGAAACCACCGGGGCGGGGGATGCGTTCAACGGCGGGTTTGCTGCGGCTTTGGCGCGCGGCGATGCCCCGCTAGAGGCGGTGCGTTTTGGCTGTGCGACAGCGGCAATTTCGGTGACCCGCCCGGGGACAGCGCCGTCGATGCCGGATCTGACCGAGGTGCGGGCGTTGCTCGCGACGCAAGGTTAGGGGGCAGACTGCCCACTCCTCAAGCCCTTGCGGGCTTTCCTCGTTGGTGGGATCAGGTGGCGCCGATGATTGAAAATGCCGCCCAGCAAGATGGGTGATGGTGGAAGGCGGGTCGGGTCGTATCGGCCAGAATGTCCAGTGTCGCATCCCGCAGCGCGGCTGAAAACTGCCCGGTCTGGTCCGTTTCGAGGGCCGAAAACAACCCGGTCGACACATCCACAGCCGCCTCGGAATGGACCGACCAATGGGTGACCAGCAGCGACTTGGCACCCGCGCGGAAAAACGCCAGTGCCAGGCCGGATAATCCATCTTCGTCGCCCGTGTCGCCAGCGGCGGTGTTGCAGGCGCAAAGGACCACCAGTTCGGCGTTCAAATCCAGCCCAGCGATTTCGGCGGCACTTAGCAGCCCGTCGTCACGCGCGCTGGCGGTAGTGGGCGGGGTCAGGACCAAACCGGGGCTGATGGCCCCGGCTTCGCCCGCCGTCAGGCCATGGGTGGCAAAGACCAGCACGTCATAGGCGGCCAGCTCTCCACTGTCGTTCAGGGATTTAAGCCGGGTTTCGGTGGCCTCGGCCCCCAAATGAACCTTGGTGTTGGGCGCAGCAAAGCGATTGGCGATGGCTTGCAATTCGCAGGCGGAATCCGGCAGGCGTGGCAAGGAGGCAAGAAAGTCGATATCGGCCAGCACCAAGCCACCGTTTGCGGGCGCGTCGGCCAAAAACCCGGTCATCGGCGGGGCGGATCGCAATGCGGCAAGCGTAACCGCGCCGCAATTTATTGCGGCGCCACCGGCGCTGCCAGCACTTAATCCGGTGCCGATCAGCGGGTCGCCAAAGCCCAGCATACGGGTCAGGCTGTGGTCTGCGACGGGTCACTGCGCAAAGCCCGCAGAGCCGACACCGATGGCAGCACGGATATGGCGTTTTGTCGGATCATCCAATTGGCCTGGCCCGCAGACGCGCCATCCGGTGGCGTGGTGACCAGCGCCTGAAACGGCAGGCGCAGCAGGTCGGGCGGGGGTACGATGATCAGGTGGGGGTGGGTTTGCAGGATGCCCGACACGCCGCCAAACAGGTCGGCGTAAAGGTCATATGCCGCGCCATAGCCAAAATATCCGGATCGCAACTGGTCTTCATCGTCTTCCCCGTCCAGCATCGCGCCGCGCGTGCCGCCACCGGCGCAGTCAGGATCGCTGATCGCCACATCACAGCGGAAAATCTTGATCCGCTGGCGTAGATTGCCGCGCCCCACTTCGGCAATCTGCGCAACCCGCACCGTGTCGGCGGTGATGGCGATGACGTGGTTGGACGACCGGTTCAGCCCGTCGACCGCCGCCGGGTCCAGACCGGGCAGCAGGAAAGTGACCAGCGCCTCATCCGGGCCCAGCAAGGACTGCACATCGCTTAACGAGATTGGCGTCATCCTCGGCGGTGCGAATTGGCTGCGTTGCCAATTCCATTTTGCCCGGAACGCCATCCACCATGCGCCCAATCTGGCGACCCGCAAGCGCATCGGCGCTGAGGTGCGCGCAGTCTGGAACGCGGCCTCGCTGGCCAAGGCTGAAACCGCGCTGACCGATCTCGTGACCAGCTATCACGACAGCGCCCCGAATCTGGCCAAATGGCTGGAAGAGAACGTGCCCGAAGGCCTGACCATCTTCTCGCTGCCCAAGCACCACCGCCGCCGCATGCGCACCTCAAACCCACCATCTCGGGCATGAAAACAT
>JBLINN010000224.1:0-7330 GCA_047639325.1 Paracoccaceae bacterium
GCCCTGGACCATTGCTGCCATGTTCATTGTCATGGGCGCGCTGGTGCGCACTGGCGCGCTGGAATGGTTCACGCAACTGGCTATGGCACAGGCGGAATCGCGCCCTGCCGTGGCTATTGGCTCGCTGATGGCGTTTGTTGTGGTGGCTTCGGCCTTTGTGAACAACACGCCGGTTGTGGTGGTGATGATCCCGGTCTTTGTCCAGCTGTCGCGCAAACTGAAAATGTCGGCCAGCAAGCTGTTGATTCCGCTTAGTTATGCGGCAATCTTGGGTGGCTCGCTGACGCTGATCGGCACCTCGACCAACCTGCTGGTTGACGGGGTGGCGCGAGCCCGTGGGTTAGAGCCGTTCACGATTTTTGAGGTCACACCGCTGGCCATCATTCTAGTCATTTGGGGCGGGCTGTATCTGCGGTTCGTCGCGCCAAGGTTGCTCCCGGACCGGGCGAGCATGGCGTCGTTGCTGTCGGACAAACACTCGATGAAGTTCTTTACCGAGGCGGTGATCCCGCCCGACAGTAACCTGATCGGACGTGAAGTGACCGGGGTGCAGTTGTTCAAACGCGCAGGCGTTCGGTTGATTGACGTGATTCGGGGCGACACATCGTTGCGCCGCAATATGTCGGGCGTTTCGTTGCAGGTCGGCGACCGGGTGGTGCTGCGCACCAAGATGACCGAATTGCTCAGCCTGCAGACCAACAAAGAACTGAAACGGGTCGATCAGGTATCGGCGGTTGAAACATCCACGGTCGAGGTTCTGATCACCCCAGAATGCCGGATGGTGCGTCGGTCGCTGGGCGAATTGCGCTTGCGGCGGCGTTACGGCGTTTATGTATTGGCGGTGCATCGGCGTAACCAGAATATCGGGCGGCAGTTGGACGATCTGGTGGTGCGCGTCGGCGATACGCTGCTTCTGGAAGGCGCGCCCGAGGATATTCAACGATTGGCTGCGGACATGGACATGGTGGATGTCTCGCACCCATCGGCCCGCGGGTTTCGTCGCAACCATGCGCCGGTGGCCATTGCGGCCCTTGCGGGAATCGTGGTTTTGGCTGCGTTCAACGTGGCCCCGATCTTGTTGCTGGCAGTTCTGGCGATGGCGGTGGTGTTCTTGACCCGCTGTATTGACTCAGACGAGGCGTTTTCGTTTATCGACGGTCGCCTGCTGGCGTTGATATTTGCGATGCTGGCGGTGGCAACAGCGCTTGAAACCTCCGGGGCGATTGACCTGATCGTGGAACATTTTGCGCCGTTTATCGCCGATTTTCCGCCATTCTTTATCGTCTGGTCGATCTACCTGCTGACGTCAGTGCTGTCGGAACTTATCAACCATGCGGTTGCGGTTGTTTTAACACCAGTGGCGATTGGTTTGGCCGTTTCGCTGGGCGTCGATCCGCGGCCCTTGGTGATTGCGGTGATGGTTGCCGCCAGTGCGACGTTCGCGACGCCAATCAGCTATCAGACCAACATGATGGTCTATGGGCCGGGGGGCTATCGGTTCACCGACTTTTTGCGCGTCGGCATTCCGCTGAACCTGAGTATCGGCGTTCTGGCCTCAGCTTTGATCCCGTTCTTCTGGCCGCTGTAAAGGTATATGAAAACTTGCCGGGTTTTGCCGTAGGGTGTGCATTCTGCGCACCGTTCCCCAAGGGTTGATGCTGGGAAGGTGCGCAGAATGCACACCCTACGGGTTAAGCGATTGTCTGTGACCGTCCCGCATTGCGCCCGGAAAAGATGCAGCCGCCCAGGAATGACCCTTCCAGCGCGTTATAGCCGTGATAACCACCGCCGCCGAACCCGGCGACCTCGCCCGCGGCAAACAGGCCGGGGACAGCCTGACCATTGGCGCCGATCATCTGGCTGTCCAGATTGGTCTGTAACCCGCCCAGGGTTTTGCGGGTCAGCACATGCAGCTTCACCGCGATCAGCGGGCCGTTCTTTGGGTCGAGGAACTTGTGCGGTTTGGCGGTGCGGATCAGCCGGTCGCCACGGTAATTGCGCGCTGCCAGTATTGCCATCACCTGCGCGTCCTTGGTAAACGGGTTGTCCATTTGTGCATCCCGCGCCGCAATCTGAGCGTGTAGTTTGGCCTCGTTTATCAGGCCGCCGCCGATGCGGTTCATGCCAGCCACCAGTTCATCAAGGGTTTGTGCGACGACAAAATCCTCGCCATGTTTTTTGAAGGCCTCGACCGGCCCCGGCGCGCCGCCGCGTGACAGCAGGCGGGCTTTGATCACTTCGATCCACTTGCCCGAGGTCAGATCGGGGTTTTGTTCGGACCCGGACAGGGCAAATTCCTTTTCGATCACCTTTTGACTTAAGACGAACCAGCTATAGTCATACCCGGTTTTCAGGATTTCCCGCAGGGTGGTCAGCGTGTCAAACCCCGGCAGGCAGGGTGGGGCCAGACGGTTGCCGGTTGCGTCGAACCACATCGACGACGGCCCCGGCAGGATGCGAATGCCATGATGTGGCCAGATCGGGTCCCAGTTTTTCACGCCTTCCGTGTAATGCCACATCCGGTCGCCGTTGATCACATGACCGCCTGCTGCCTCGCTGATCGGGATCATCCGGCCATCCACATGAAACGGCACTCCGGCGATCATGTCCTTGGGCGGCTCTCCCAGCCGGTCGCGCGGCCAGGCCTTGCGCACCATGTCGAAATTTCCGCCGATCCCGCCCGAGGTGACGATGACCGACGCGGCGCCACATTCGAAATCGCCAGCCACATCGCGGTTGGTTTTGACGCCTCGCGTGGCGGTGTCTGGGGCCAGAACCTCGCCCGCGACCCCGGTGGCGGCCCCGTTTTGCATCAAGATACGACTGACTTGATGGCGGAATTTCAGCGTAACCAGCCCGGCCTGTTGATGCGCCAAAACCCGGCGGACAAAATGTTCGATCACGCCGGGGCCAGTGCCCCAGGTGACATGGAAACGCGGTACCGAATTGCCATGCCCATCCGCAAAGGACCCGCCGCGTTCGGCCCAGCCAACAACCGGAAACCAGCGCAGGCCCATGTCATGCAGCCACGCGCGCATGTCCCCGGCGGCAAAGTCGATATAGGCCTCGGCCCATTTGCGCGGCCAGGCGTCTTCGGGTCGGTCGAATTGGGCGCTGCCCATCCAGTCCTGCAAGGCTAGGTCAGCACTGTCGCGGATGCCCATGCGGCGTTGTTCGGGGGTGTCGACCATGAACAGGCCGCCCAGCGACCAAAAGGCCTGTCCGCCCAGAAAACTCTGAGATTCCTGATCCAGCAGGATCACCGATTTGCCGCGATCCCCCAGTTCAGCCGCCGCTGCCAATCCGGCCAGTCCAGCCCCCACGATGATGACGTCCGCATGGTTTTCCCCGCTCAAACCCGATCCCTCCGTGAGTTGTTGCAGGCAGCTTAGCGACAGGCAGCCGTCGCAGGCAACGGGTTTGGTAAATCACTTGGTCCTTGGGGCAAAAGCAACAAGGCCCACCAAATGGCGGGCCTTACGTTAACAATAGGGAAAGAAGTCAGCGTAGGACGCTTAGCCTTTCAGGTATTCCAGAACGGTTTCCGGGGAAGAGACGCCGTAAGGGTCTTCGTTGTGATTATCCGCCAGGCCGGGCTCTTCAAACCAGGCCTCGACCACGCCGTCTTTGACAATGGCCGCATAGCGCCAGCTACGGTCGCCAAAGCCCAGATTATCCTTGGCCACCAGCATGCCGGTCTTGCGGGTAAATTCGCCGGACCCGTCGGGGATCACGTCGACATTTTTTAGGTTCTGCGCTTCGGCCCATTTGTTCATCACGAAGCTGTCATTGACCGACATGCAATAAATCGCGTCGATGCCTTTGGCCTTGAAATCGGCAAAGCCGTTTTCAAATCCCGGCAATTGGTAGGTCGAGCAGGTCGGGGTGAACGCGCCGGGCAGTGAAAACAGGACCACGCGTTTGCCGGCAAAATAGTCGGCAGTGGTTTTGTCTTCCCAGCGGAACGGGTTGGACCCGCCAACGCTTTCGTCGCGCACGCGTGTGTGGAAGGTGACGTCGGGCAGTTTGGCTCCGGCTTGCATCTGAGGTTCCTTAGTTTGGAAATCTCTGGCCGAATTATTAGGATTCTAAATTGGCATCAATGCAGAATGCTGCCCTGCGTCAGGACGTCCCTTAGGCTGCTGATTTTTTCACCGCTTTCACCGCATCGGCCCGTTTATGAACCGCTGTGTCAAAGGCCTTTTTGATCACGTTGATGGCCTTCACGATCTTGCTTTTGTCCTTGGCCACCTTGATCTCGTCAGCGCTTTTCTGTTTGGCGGTTTGATACAGCTTGTTCAGCCGTTCCAGATCCTTCAGCGGTTTCGTGGTCTTTTTCAGCTCGGCCACCGCCCCTTTGGGATCATCCCCGGCCTTTTCCACCGCCGTGTCGCATTGATTGGCAATCTCATTCATCAGACTGGCGGCGGTTTTGGCGTTTTTCACCCGTTCTTTGGGTTCCAGCAGCTTGGTGGCATCGACCGAAGACGCTTTACCGCCGCCGTCAGCGCCTTTCAACAAACGCTCTACGCTGCGCGAAAAGTTCGACGAATAAAACAGCTCGGGCGCGGTCATTGTCCCAAGCACAGCCGTCACCTTTTTCACGTCCGCCAATTCGGTTGTCATGGCCTCTTTGAATTTTTTTTCCGCTGGGTCCGTCGGCTTTTTCAGGTGGTCCTTGACGCTAAGTTGAACAGCGGCAATCTTTTTGAACAGATCCTGGGCCGCGTCACAATAGGCGGTCAGCTCTGTAGACACACCTTGATGTTTTTCAAACGCTTTCTTCCAGGCGGTCAACGCATCCTTGAACGCTTTGTCTTTCAGGAAATCATTAACCTTCTTGCCGGTCACCCCATTGTCTTTTGCCGCTTCCAGCGCCTCGGTACAGGAATCTTCGGTTTTCCAGGCGATGGCCAACGTGTCCTTGACCTGCTTTTTCAGCTTGTTGGCATAGGCCGGGTTGAATTTCTTGACCAAAGGCTGAAGTTTTTTATGGTCGCCCTGCGCCTTGGCCAGATCCTTGGCCTTGTCTATTTCTTTCTTCATCATCGTCCTCGTGGGTCTAAAATTAAGGTTGCCCGGTTATAGCGGGCTAATAATATGCCTCACTATCCTGCTGAATCGGGCCATCTGGCAAGAAAATTGGTAAATTGTCAGCCATGCAGGCCCGGCATTGCCGCCTTGCACAGCGAATTGCGCAAGACTTTTGGGGCACACAGGGTTATCTAACAGTCAGCCAAGAACCCTGATCAGGAATTGCCCATGTCGCGTGATCTGAATATCCCCGAACAACGCCACCCGGAAAAGGCGCATCGTCCCGACAATGCCCAGCCGAAGAAACCCAGTTGGATCAGGGTCAAGGCGCCGGGCGGCAAGGGATATGCCGAAACCCATAAGATCATGCGCGACAATGGGCTGGTCACGGTCTGCGAAGAGGCCGGTTGCCCGAATGTTGGCGAATGCTGGTCGCAGGGCCATGCCACCATGATGATCATGGGCGAGATTTGCACCCGTGGCTGTACCTTTTGCAACATCGCCACCGGGCGTCCCGATGCGCTGGACACGTTTGAACCCGGGCGGGTGGCGCATGCGGTGGAAAAGCTGGGGCTGAACCATGTGGTGATCACCTCGGTGGATCGCGATGATCTGACCGATGGCGGGGCGGATCATTTTGCCCAGACCATCCGCGCAGTGCGGCATCGCTCGCCCAAGACAACCATTGAAATCCTGACACCGGATTTCATAAAATGCGGCCCCGAGGCGCTGGAAGTGGTGGTTCAGGCACGCCCGGATGTGTTCAACCACAATCTGGAAACCGTGCCCGGCCTGTACCCACAGGTGCGCCCCGGCGCGCGCTATTTCCACAGCCTGCGTCTTTTGCAGCGGGTCAAGGAACTGGACCCGTCTATGTTCACCAAATCCGGCATCATGGTAGGTTTGGGCGAGGACGCGCAATCGGTGCGGCAGGTGATGGATGACATGCGCGCGGCGGATGTGGATTTTCTAACCATCGGCCAGTACCTGCAACCCACGCCCAAGCATCACGCTGTGGAGCGGTTTGTGACCCCGGATGAATTCGCCGCCTTTGAAAAGGCCGCCTTTGGGAAAGGGTTTGGAATGGTTTCGTCCACGCCACTAACCCGGTCATCCTACCATGCGGGTGACGATTTTGCCCGGTTGCGGGCGGCACGCGAGGCGCAACTGGCGCGTGGCTGACTAAACACTGGTCTTTGTGGAACCGCTGCTGTTTCCTGAGGGCAACCAGCAGAAGGGTGCGATATGTTTCATGACCGGTATGGGTTGTCGTTAACCACGTCGTCGGTAGCGGCGCGCGATCTTTACATCACCGCCTGCGACCGGCTTTTGGCCGCAGCGCCAGACCCCGCAGGCACATTTGCAGCAGCGGTTGCAGCAGATGACGGGTTTGCGCTGGCCCATATCGGGCAGGCGCGGGCGCATCAGATGATTGGCGAAATGGATGCGGCCCGGGCGGCGCTGGCGCGCGCGCGGGCTTGTGCCGGGGGCGTGACGCTGCGCGAAGCAGCGCAGATTGCCGCGTTTGGCCATCTCATTGAGGGGCGCGGTGCTGACGGCTATCGGTTGATCAGGGAACATCTGGCTGAATATCCGCGCGACGCGATGATCTGCCAGACCTGCATGGGGGTGTTCAGCCTGATCGGGTTTTCCGGTCAGCCCGGGCGCGAATCCGAAGGATTGGCGGTGACCGAAATACTGGCACCGCACTATGGCGACGATTGGTGGTTTTTGGCGCAGCTTGGCTTTGCCCAGCTAGAGGTCGGGCGCACCGGCCCGGCACTGCATAATCTGGAACGGTCGCTAGAGCTGAACCGCGACAATGCCAATGCCGCGCATTACCGGGCGCATCTGTTTTACGAGGTGGGCGAAACAGATGCGGGTTTGGCGTTTTTGTCCGACTGGATGTCTGGTTATGACCGGGCCGGGCTTTTGCATTGCCATAATTCCTGGCATGTCGCGCTGTGGTCGCTGGCGACGGGGGACGTGGCGCGGATGTGGGCGGTGGTGGATGCAGATCTGCTGCCCCAGGTGTCGATCAGCCCGTCGATCAATATCCTGACCGATTTGGCGTCGCTGTATTACCGGGCGGAACTGGCTGGGGTTGTGGTGCCAGCGGCGCGCTGGCAGGCCCTTAGCGCTTATGCGGCGCGGGCCTTTCCCAATCCCGGTGTGGCCTTTGTCGATATCCACGCCGCACTGGCGCATGCGATGGCCGGGCAGGGCGCGGCGCTGGAGCGGATCGTCACCGATGCGGCCGGACCTGCCGCCGATATTGTGGTGCGCGGCGCCGAAG
>JBLINN010000225.1:0-7272 GCA_047639325.1 Paracoccaceae bacterium
CTACCTGGCGCTGACCGGCGCGCTGGCATCTTTCGGTGCGCCGGGCACCCCGCCGCTGCCGCCTCTGAACCTTGTTGCCGATCTTGGTGGCGGGGGCATGTATTTGGCCGTCGGGGTATTGGCCGCGATGCATTCAGCCCGAAACACCGGTAAGGGCCAAGTCGTAGATTGCGCGATGATCGACGGCGTTGCGCATCTGATGTCGGTCTTTCAGGCTTTTCGCCAACAAGGCTCCTGGACAGATCAGCGGCAAGACAACATCGTCGATGGCGGCGCACCCTATTATGGCACCTATGAAACCAGCGACAGTAAATATATTGCCGTTGGTGCGATGGAGCCGCAGTTTTATGCGGCCCTGCTCAGCGTTCTTGACCTTGACCCCGCGCAGGTTCCCGACCGGACCGACCGCGCCAATTGGCCTGCGATGCGCGCTACTTTTGCCGCGATTTTCCGCACCAAAACGCGCACGGAATGGGAAGACCTGATGCGCGGTCGCGATGCCTGTTTCTCGCCGGTTCTGACGATCGACGAGGCTTATGATCATCCGCAAATGCAGGCACGTAACGTATTCCTTCCGCTTGAAGGGCTCAAGCATCCGGGCGTTGCCCCGCGCCTGTCCGAGACCCCGGGGACATTGCGCAACGGTGCACCGGAACCGGGTGCGGACAGCGCCGCTATCCTGTGTGACTGGGGCTTGCCGGATATGCAGCGAACCAGCAATGCGGTGGATCAAGCGTGATTTTTAACGAGGATCAGTTGGCCTTGAAAGAGGCCGCCGCCCGCTTTGCCCGCGACATTCTGCTGCCGGGATATCAGAAGCGTGAACTGCTGCCGATTGACCGTGATCTGTGTCGGGAAATGGGGAGGTTGGGGTTTTTGGGCACCGATTTGCCGGAAGATCTGGGCGGGCTGGGCACCAGCAGCGTCACCACCGGCATGCTGGCCGAAGAACTGGCCAAGGGTGATTTCAACATGGCGGCAATCCCTGTCAACGTGTCATTGAACGCCGCCGTTCTGGTGCAAAACGCGCCCAAGGACGTGATCAGCGAATGGGTGCCCCAGATGATTTCGGGCGACAAGATCATGGCGATCTGCCTGACTGAGCCGCGTGGTGGTTCGGATGCTGCCAATCTTGAACTCAGGGCAAGCAAAAAGGGCAGCGACTGGGTATTGAATGGTGAGAAGACCTCGATTTCGTTTGCGGATTCCGCCGATATCTTTCTGGTTTTCGCCCGCACCGGCACAGCCGAGCAGGGTGCGCACGGTGTCTCGGCGTTTTTCATTCCCGAAGGCACGCCGGGTATCACCCGGTTACCGTTCAATGATCTCGGTCATCGTATTGTAGGGCGGGGATCGGTGTTCTTCGACGACGTGACCATTCCCGATGAATATTGCCTTGGCGGTCCCGGTAAAGGGTTTACCCAAGTCATGCACGGCTTTGACTATTCGCGCGCTTTGATCGCGCTGGAATGTTGCGGGGCGGCGCAGGCCTCGCTGGACGAAACATGGGATTATGTGCGCGAACGACAAGCCTTTGGTCGCCCCATCGGGCAGTTTCAGGGCGTCAGTTTCCCGCTGGCCGAAGGCGAATCGCACCTGACCGCGATCCGGCAAATGGCCTATCACACGCTGGAACTGCGCGAGGCCGGGATGAAACACACCGCCGAGGCGGCGATGTGTAAATGGATGGGACCGAAATATGCGGCCGAAATCATCCACAATTGTTTGCTGGCCACGGGGCACTATGGCTATTCGATGGATCTGCCGCATCAGCAACGTATGCGCGACGTGATTGGGTTGCAAATCGGGGACGGAACGGCCGGCATCATGAAACAGATCATTGCACGCCAGAAGATCGGACGTGCCGCTGTACCCTATTGAAAATGGGCGCATTGCGTGTAATGGTCAGACCATTATGAACGACCTGCTAAGGGCTGCGCTGATTTCGTCGGATCGGTACATCTCGACAGACACGACCGAAAACTTCCGAATTCGAGTCAGCACTATTTTGCCTTGGCAGAAAGAAACAAATACGCTAATGTACGATATGCTGGTCGTACAAAATTGGTCTGACCACTCGACAAAAAGGAATTACGGGGAGGCGCACTGTTAATCTTATGCGGGTAATAGAACGGAAATTACGGCGCATAACCGGCCTTCGGACTTCACGACCACACGACAAATGCCTTAGCGATGGGAGGAAATCACACTATGGCCTTTAGGAAACTCAAACTGGCTGCGACAGCCATTGCCGCTGCACTGGCGGTAACGGCGACAGCGGCTTACGCAGAAAACGTCAAGATCGGTTATTTGTCCGACTTGTCAGGCGGTTCGTCCGCATTGACCGGCGAAAGCTCGCGCGTTGCCATACAGATGGCGATCGACGATTTTGGCGGCGAAGTGAACGGCGACAAAATCGAATTGCTGGTTGCTGACCAGCTGAACAAGGCCGATGTTGGTCTGTCGATTGCACGTGAATGGATCGATGTAAACAAGATCGACATGCTGTTCAGCGTTGACAACTCAGCTGTGGCGCTGGCTGTCAGCCCGCTGGCAGCTGAAAACGATTTATTATTCATCACCGGGGCGTCAAACACCAAACTGACCAACGAATCCTGCCAGCCTTATCAGATTCAAATGCTGATGGATACGTACGGCCTCAGCCGCGCCATCACAATACCACTGGTCAATGCGGGCATGAAAGACTGGTTCTTTATCACCGTTGACTATGCCTTTGGTCAGGATCTTCAAGACAAGGGTATTGCTGCGATTGAAGGTGCAGGCGGCAAAGTCGTCGGTACCGTTAAGCATTCGCCGCAGGAAAAAGACTATTCGTCCTTCCTGCTGGAAGCCAAGGCACGGGGTGCCCAGACCATCGGCATGGCCACGTTCGGGTCGTTCCAGACGGCAATCGTGAAGCAAGCCGCCGAATTTGGCATCGACATTCCAAAGGTTCCTTACTTCTTGTCGATCGCCGATATCAAATCTGCTGGTCTTGAGAACCTGCAAGGCGTTCAGGGTGCGATCCAGTTCTATTGGGATCAGAACGACAAGACCCGCGCCTTTTCCAAGCGGTATGCAGAAAATTACAGCCGCCCGCCGACCTTTACGAATGCGATGCATTACGAATTGATCACGCATTACCTGAAGGCCGTCAAAGCCGCAGGCACCACCGAAACTGCTGCGGTCAACGCCAAAATGCGCGAAATGCCGGTTCAACTGATCAGCGGTGAAACGGCGACAATCCGTGCCGATGGCCGCGTTGCGATGCCGATGTATGCCTATAAGACCAAGTCGCCTGCTGAATCCAAGGGCGACTGGGATTACCTGACGATTGGTACAAAGGCAGAGGCTAACACTCTGTTGCTGCCGGCTGCCGAAAGCACCTGCGCGTTAATGAAGTAACCAAACCAATTTGGAAAGCCGGGTCCGCCCGGCTTTCCTTACACTGACATCGGGGAGTGCAGGGTGAACAACGTCGTTTTAGAGGCCAAAGGCATCACCAAAAAATTTGGCGATTTCGTGGCCGTAGACGGGGTCGACCTGAGCGTGATCAAGGGTGAAATTCACGCGATGATCGGGCCGAACGGGGCTGGCAAAACAACTTGCTTCAACCTCTTGACTGGCGACCTGACACTGACCGAGGGCTCGATCAGCCTGAACGGCGCAGAAATATCCGGTCTGGCAATGGACGAAATTGCCCGACGCGGCATTGTCCGCAGCTATCAGATTTCGTCGATCTTTCCGGATTTCACCGTTCTGAACAATGTCCGTTTTGCCTTACAGCAAAAACGCAAATCAAATTTTGACTTTTGGCGGTCCGAATTGAAACTGTCCGTGCTGAACGAAAAGGCAATGAACCTGTTGGATCAACTTGGCCTTGCCGATAGTGCCGCGACCCGTGCAGGCGATTTGTCTTACGGGCGCAAACGGGCGCTTGAAATTGCCACCACGCTGGCGCTGGACCCCGAGGTTCTGCTGCTGGACGAGCCGACCTCAGGGATGGGGCGCGAAGATATCAGCCGTGTGGTCGAGTTGATCCGGAAGGTCGGCAAAGGCCGCACTGTTCTGATGGTGGAACACAACCTGTCGGTCGTTGAAGGCCTGTGCGATCACGTTACGGTGCTGGCGCGGGGGCAGGTGATTGCCAAAGGAAAATACGACGACGTGGCGCAAGATGCGCAAGTGATCGAAGCCTATCTGGGGACACCACATGCTTGAAGTTCAAGACCTCAATGCCTGGTACGGCGACAGCCACGTCCTCCATGGGGTGAACATGACCGTGCCCGAAGGCAGCGTTGTGTCGCTGCTGGGTCGCAACGGCGCCGGGAAGACAACGACCATGCGCACAATAATGGGGCTCATGGACAAAACCAAAGGCGAGATCAATTATAGCGGCAAGAACCTGCTGAAACTGCGCCCCGATCAGGTGGCGCGATTGGGGATTGCTCTGTGCCCGGAAGACCGGGCGATTTTCCCATCACTTTCCGTGCACGAGAACCTGATGCTGCCGCCAATCATAACGCCCGGCGGGATGAGCCTTCAACATATCTACGATCTGTTTCCCAACATCAAAGATCGCAGTAAAAGCCGCGGCAACCAGTTGTCTGGTGGCGAACAGCAGATGCTGGCGATTGCCCGCATTCTGCGCACCGGTGCCAAGTTTTTGCTGCTGGACGAGCCGACCGAAGGGTTGGCCCCGGTGATTGTGCAGCAGATCGCCAGAACTCTGAACGAGATCAAAAACCTTGGGTACACTATCCTGCTGGTCGAACAGAACGCGCATTTTGTGCAAGGCATCGCGAATATTCATTACCTAATCGAAAACGGTGCCATCGTGGACCGGCTGGAAGGCGCTGAATTCGCCAAACAGATCGATAAGGTCGACAAACTGCTGGGATTGTGAGGACATCGCTATGGATTTCAATCTGAACCTCATCCTTGGGCAAATGGTGCTGGGAACGGTGAACGGCGTGTTTTACGCCATTCTGTCGCTGGGCCTTGCGATCATTTTCGGCCTTCTTGGCGTGATTAACTTCGCGCATGGCGTGTTTTTCATGCTGGGGGCCTTCGTGGCCTATTTCCTGCTGAATTCCCTTGGCCTTGGCTATTGGGAGGCGATGGTGCTAGTGCCGCTGATCGTTGGCGCACTGGGCCTGGTGGTCGAGGTGCTGTTGATCCGACATCTTTACAAACTAGATCACCTTTATGGCCTGCTTTTGACCATTGGCCTTGCCCTGTTCGCCGAAGGTTTCATCCGTATCGTGTTCGGGCCACAGGGATTGCCGTATAATATACCGGCGTCGCTTAAGGGTGCGATCAACCTTGGTTTCATGTATCTGCCTTACTACCGCGCCTGGGTCGTGGTGTTTGGGATCGCCCTGTGTCTGGTCACCTGGCTGGTCATCGAACGCACACCGCTGGGCGCGAAATTGCGCGCAGCCACAGATAATCCACAGATGGTACAGGCATTTGGCATCAACGTGCCGGTGATGCTGACCCTGACATATGGGGCGGGGGTCGCTTTGGCGGCCATCGGCGGGGTCATGGCCGCACCAATCATGTCGGTCGATCCGTCTATGGGTACAAATATCGTGATCGTGGTCTTTGCGGTGGTGGTGATTGGCGGCATGGGGTCGATCTTTGGCTCGATTGTGACCGGCCTCGGGCTGGGCTTGCTGGAAGGGTTCGCTAAGGCGGTGTTTCCACAAGGCTCTACAACGGTGATTTTCGTCGTGATGGTGGTGGTGCTGGTCGCCCGTCCGCGCGGCCTGTTTGGGAAAATGGCATGAGCAGCGTTGACCCCGCATTGACCAAGGGATCGGCGGGGCTGATACCTCAGGAATCCCATATCCTTGGCTTCACCCGGGACCGATTCATTGCGCTCGTCATTTTTGCGGCCTTTGTCGCTGTGGCTCCGATGTTCCTCTATTCGATCTTTCTGATGAAGGTCTATTGCTTCATCATTTTCGCCTGCGCCTATAACTTGCTGCTGGGCTTCACCGGATTGATGAGCTTTGGCCATGCCGCGTTTTTCGGCATGGGGGCCTATATCTGCGGGTGGGCGGCGACCCAATGGGGGCTGCCAACAGAACTGGCGATCTTGTCGGGCACGCTTTTTGCGGCTGCGATGGGCGCAGTTTTTGGCTGGATCGCGATCCGTCGCACCGGGCTTTATTTTGCAATGATCACGCTGGCGCTGGCGCAGATGGTTTATTTCGTCTGCTTGCAAGCCCCGTTCACCGGCGGTGAGGACGGGTTGCAGGGGGTGCAGCGCGGCACAGTGCTTGGCTTCATCGACCTGAATTCCGATGGCGCTCTCTACTGGACAATGGCTGTGGTGGTTCTGCTGACAGTTATTTTTGTCAATCGTGTGGTGCATTCCCCCTTTGGTCAGGTGTTGCGCGCTATTCGCAACAATCCCGAACGTGCCAAATCGCTGGGCTATAACGTCGATCGTTACAAGCTGATGTCGTTCATCTTGTCGGCGGCTTTGTCTGGGTTCGCCGCCAGCCTCAAAACCGTAATTTTCGGCATAGCAAGCCTGACTGATGTGTCCACCTCAGCAACAACCGAGGCGGTTCTGATCACGTTGGTGGGGGGCATCGGCACCATATTCGGCCCTATCGTCGGCAGTTTTTTCATCCTGTCGCTGGAACAGTTTCTGGCCCCTTACGGCCCATGGCTGATGCTGATCCAGGGGGCAGTGTTCATGCTGTTTGTGCTGGTGTTCCGTCAGGGGATTGTCGGTGAGTTGCAGAGGCTTCTGAAAACCAAGCTCTAGGCAAACTGCTTAGGATTCGGTCAGGTCATTGATCCCGCGCACCAGATTGTTTTTCATCATGCTCAGGGTTTCGATCGTTGATTCAATCTGGTCTTGCGCGATCCCGCCATGCACCAGGCTATTGAAATCCTGATTCCGCGCCCGCAGGGTCGCCAGCAGATCACGGCTTTGTTTGGTCAGCACCACCCGCTTGACGCGCCGGTCCTTTGGGTCGGGTTTGCGCCGCACAAATCCGCTGGCTTCCAGCCGGTCGATCAACGCCCCCAGCGCCACCTTGCCGACATCCAGTTCCGCCGCCAGTTCGCTTTGCGGCATACCGTCATTACGAGACAGAAACGCCAAAACCCACCATTGCGACCGGGTGATCCCCAAAGGGGCCAGCCAGCGATCAAACAGCGTGCGTCGAAGCCGCGAAACATCGTGGATCAGATAACCAAACCTCAGTTCAAAATCCTTGTCCAACGCGGTCATGCCAGTCCCTATCGTCC
>JBLINN010000226.1:0-7222 GCA_047639325.1 Paracoccaceae bacterium
GGATTGGGAGAAAACCATCGCCAGTGCCGAGGCCTGGCTCCTTATCTCTCATATCAGGCGCGTAGTCCGCCTCCTTGCAAGGGAATGAAATCATTCAGTGAGTTTCGAGTCGGACTCTCAGGCACGCTGCGCATGCCCTGCCGGGCAATGATTGGACGTAAAACCTCATGTTCGCGGGTTCGGATGCCGGTGGTGAAACGCTGGCCGATGCCATGACCATCATTGAAACCGTCAAGTTCAGTGGCCTCAATCCCGAAGCTTACCTCGCCGATGTCTTCGCCCGTTTCCAGGATCACAAAATCAACCGGATCGACGAACTGCTGCCCTGGAACTGGGTGGCGAAACGCAATCAGACAGCCGTCGCGGCCTGAAGCGCGGCCCTTACCGGCTGCTTACGTTGGACCTGGCTGGGAAACCAGATGCCGTCATTCAGTCTCTGTAAGAGCTGAACAATGTGCTTCGCCGTCTGATGCACAGCAACTAAGGGGGCGCAATGGGGCGTTTTCGGCGCCTGTGCATTCGTTAAAAATCATGTGGCTCTGCCAGTCCGGAACGCTGTCGCCTGACCGGGAGCGGCGAATTAGGGTGGTCTGCAAAGCCCGCCCTTAGGCATCATTCTTTTGGTCCATGCTTTGTAACTGGCTTTCGAACCTAAGCTGAATCTCGCGCAACTCTTCAATCGCGCCGCGAATATCAGAGCTGTTAATGATGTTGACCTCAACATGGTCGCCAACATGCGACAATTTCCTTTGGGACACGCGGTCTTTGGCCGGGGCATATTCTGACAGTTCATAATACTGAACCGGCCGTGAAAATCCCCGAGGCAGGAAATCACCTTTTGATTCGACCTTCACCCGCGATTCGATCAACGAAAAGGTGTTTTGATCCAATAGGATACCTTTGGGCTCCGCCAACCCCTGAAGTCTTGCCGCAAGGTTCACGGGACTACCCAGCACCGTATAATCAAGGCGTTGATCCGAGCCGAAATTCCCGACCGTGCAATATCCCGTTGCGATCCCCATCCGCACCCGCAGGCCGTTGAAAACGCCATTCTTTTTCCAGTAACCTTGCATTTCTTCGACGCGCTCTTGCATCCGGACGGCCATTTCCACGCATCGCAACGCATCTTCAACGTCGCCTTCAGAGTCCGGGTCGCCGAAGAATACCAGCACCGCATCGCCGATGAATTTGTCGATCGTCCCGCCGCATTCGATGGCAATGTTGGTCATTTCAGACAGGTAGGAATTGATCACAATGGCCAGGCGTTCCGGTTCCATCGTGTCGCTAAGATCGGTGAACTGGACGATATCGGAAAAGAAGATCGTCAGGTTCTTTCTGGCATGGGTGTGGGAGGTATCTTCGGTTTCGGAAAAGATAGACCGGTAGATCTGGGGCGACAGATATTTGGCCAGGCGGTTCGCCAGTTGTTCCAGTTGCAGGCTTTTCTTTTCAATCAGTTCCCGATCACGGATTTTTTGTTCCAGCAGGTCTTCGCGTTCGCGCCGCAGCGACCATTCTGCCGTTCTGTCAACAAACTGACCCTGCACGCCGTTTAGATAGGAAAAGTTGCTGTCCTGCGTATAGGTGGACAAAAGCGAATAAACCCGGTCTTCGCCATCAATTGAAACCTGGATATGCGGCAGCAGAACCGACCCGTTTTGGTTAAGTTCGGAGGCGAACAGATCAATCTGCGTTCCGGGCAACCCAAGCTGTTCGAGGACGTCCAGCATGGACGCGTTTGTCACATTTCCAAGTATCGGAAAAAACTTTCGGAAGTTCTCGTTGACCCTTTGGATTTCAAGGTCTCGGTTGCCGAAATAGGCCGCCGTTATCGCGTTGTTAAAGTTGAAAAAGCTGAGATCCAGAATGGTTTTTTGATTGAAGAACTGTTCGGCGTTCATACCAAGTTCGCTTTCATGTCTTTTGCTGCGCAATGCCCGGATGAAGGTGCTTTGCCTGCGATAGTTTTCCTGTGACGGCCCCCCATGTCGTGACGCAATAGGGAACGCAAAAGGTAAGCAACACCTTGATCAAAGGTGGGTATTGCCCCGAAAGAATGGCGTCGCCATGGTTTATCGCGGTAAGGGCTGTACCGACAACAAGCGCGGTAATTATAGCTTTTCGAGGCGTCCCATCGCCAAACATCAGAGATACAGGTTTGGCCGATTGTCGGGATACAGGTGCGGTCATGACGAGCAATCTTTTTGTTGGGTGAGTGTTCTTCATCATTTGATCGCAACTTTGGCAAGTTACGGGTCTGTCAGCGACTCTAGGTCAGTCAGCGAGGATATACCAAGGATTTCGCGTATCGTTGCCAATGACTTGGCTGAGGAGTGCCGCGTGGGTGGCTGCGGAACCGGGGGTAATGTCTGGCCCTGCAAATGGTCTGGTCGCCGTTGGACATAAAGCGGGCTCTCTATATGCTCTGACATAGGGAGTGGTTTATGGAACGTCGACTAAGCGCGATACTTGTGGCGGATATGTTTGTCATTCAGGACGAGATTACCCGCGACATTTCTTTGGCACTGGATGTTCAGGTGGTCTCGGGGTTCGCTTGGCGTAGCATCTTTGAAGACGCAGGTGACCTGTAAGCAATGGCCTTGCTGCAACAAGGGATAGCGGAATTCCAGAAATTCACCCCCCAGGGAAACCAGCTTTCCGAAGAGTTACTGTTGAAAGCGCATAAGCGCAGCCCCGAGTCTTGGGCCGTTCTGGTGAACCTTGGGTGGGCGACTTGGTACAAGGGGTGGGCGACTTGGTACAAGGTGATTTTCGGCCAGTCTGAAAACCCAGGCGAAACCTTTGCAAAGGCGCGGGAATACGCGACCAAATCTGTCGAGGTCAATGCCCGGAATGCCTATGGCTATGCGCTGTTGGGGTGGATCGATATGTATGCAGGCGATCACGATGCCGCGCTGAAAAACGCCAACCGCGCGGTCGAGTTGAGCCCCAATGGGGGCATCGCCACATCCGTTGCTGGCTGGGTCATGTCCAACAGCGGCCATCCGGAGTGCGGCGCGGAGCTTTGCGGTTTGGCATGCGCACCGAACCTTAATTATCCCGATTGGATCCCGTTTTCTCTGGCGGCCAGTCTGATGGTGATGGGCCAGCTGGACGGGGCAAAAGAGCTGCTTTTGGCGTTGAATGCCGACGCGTCTCCGACTGTCCGCCAGTGGTCCCAAATCAATCTGACGGTCATTGCCGTGTGGCAGGGTGATATTGATCTGGCCCGGCAATACGCCGCCAAATCCCCGGCGGAAAACCCCGGCACAAGTATCGCGATGAGCAGGCGCTATAACTCCAGCATCAAGGATCAGGCCTATCTGGAACGGATTTTCGAGGCGTTGCGCCGGGCTGGATGGCCGGAAAATCCGCCACCCAGACCCACGGCCAGCGACTGAACGTCTGGCGGGCGTCTGGATGACCCAAATTCCTATGTGGCCCGGGCATCCGGTCTGGTTTGCCTTTGGGTGGCAGGGTAAGCAGGCCACGTAAAGAAACAGGAAGGCCGGGGATATGGCGCTAAGCCAAGAGATACAGATTGCTGTGCACCGGGGGGTGATGGCTGGCTTGGGCGGTGGCGCGGGGCTGGCGTTATGGGCGCTGGGGGATAACTGGGCGAACCCGGCGCTGCCCGCACCGCTGTATCTGGCGCTGTTCACTTTTGTGGCGGTATTTTCGGCGGTGGCTTTGGCGCTGGCCGGGCCTGTGCCGACGGCGCGGGCCTTGGGTGGGGCATTGATGTTGGCGGTGCCGGCGGTGGCGCTGGTCAGCTGGGCGGGGCGGCGGCATGTGGTGGCGACCGATCTGCTGGATGACCCGGTGATGCTAAGCGTGATGACCGGGCTGGTGTTTTTTGCCACGCCGTTCCTGTTGGTATGGGTGCAGGCCCGCGCGGATTGGCGGCGCTATGCGGCGCTGTTTGATGCGGCTTGGACGATGGCGGTGCGCTACGGCGTGGCTTGGGTGTTTGTCGGGGTGTTCTGGCTGGTCGCCTTTCTGTCCAACGCCTTGCTGGAGCTGGTCGAGATTGATCTGATTGACCAGATGTTACAAATCGACTGGGTACGGTTTGGCATGACTGGGGCGGTTCTGGGGCTGGGTCTGGCGGTGATCTACGAGCTGCGCCAGACGATTTCCCCCTATCTGATCCTGCGCCTGTTGCGCCTGTTGGTGCCGGTGGTTCTGGTGGTGGTTGCGGTGTTTCTGGCGGCAGTGCCGTTTCGCGGCTTGTCCGAGCTGTTTGGCGAGTTTTCCGCCGCCGGGACGTTGATGGGCGCGGCGATTGCGGCGATCACCCTGATCAGCACAGCGCTGGACAAGGATGATGCGGCGGCGGTCAGCACGACGGGGATACGTCTGGCAACGAGGGGGCTGGCATTGATGCTGCCCTTGTTGACCGGGTTGGCGGTTTGGGCGGTGGTTTTGCGGGTGCGCCAGTATGGCTGGACGCCGGACAGGGTGCTGGCGATCAGCGTGGCGCTGTTTTTGCTGACCTATGGGGCGGGCTATTGCGGCTCGATCCTGTTTGGGCATGGTTGGGCCGGGCGCATCCGCAGGGTCAACGTGGCGATGGCGCTGGCGGTGATCGGGGCCTGTGCCTTATGGCTGACGCCGGTTGTGGATGCCTATCGGATATCAACCAACAGTCAGGTCGCGCGGTTCATATCCGGGCGCGGCACGCTGGATCAGCTGGACATGTGGGCGATGCAATATGAATGGGGCAAGGCAGGGGTGGCCGGGGTGGATCGGCTAGAGGCCACTGCCGATGCGGCGGACAACGCCGATCTGCTGGCGCGGATCACCGCGGTGCGCACCGCGAACAATGCCTATCAGTTCGAACAGGCCGTTCGGTCGCGCCGGGCGCCGGGCAATGCCGACACGCTGGCGCGGCTGATGGCGGTGCGCCCCGCCGGGGCCAGTCTGACGGCAGAGACCTTTGACGAGCTGGCGTTTTATCGGATGACCCAATGGTTGGACGGCTGCCACAGGCCGCTGGCGGATGGGCGGCCCGGATGTGTGATGGTGCGCGGCGATTTTACGCCGCTGAAAGGGGCTGAAACCCAGGGTATAGTGCTGTATCTGGACGAGAAGGGGCAGGCGCGGGGCAATCATGTGCTGTTGCGTCCCGGTGCCGGGCTGAAAGTCGTCGATGTGTATGACCCGGTGTCTGGCCTGTGGCCAATCCTGCCAGGCGCGGCCATTGCCCAGGTTCTGGACGGCGCGTTTGACATCCGGCCCAGCGGTAGCAATGCGCTGTTTGTCGGCGGATCGGTGTTGGTGCCCGGGCATTAGGGTCCCGGCCCTAAGCCTGCGAAAACTATCTAGACTTTTACCTGTTGGTGCTTTGTTAAGACCTCGCCTGCGATGTTGGCCGGACTAATACCGATGGCCTGCGGAGGGGCCGGGCATGCATGGTTTGATCAATAGGGCAGTACAATCTTTTGTCTGCCAGACATACGGAACTGACCGTTGGCAACAGGTGACTGTGGCGGCGGAATTGGGGTTCAACGAATTTGAGGCGATGCTGATCTATGACGACGATCAGTCGTTGCAGGTGCTTGAGGCCCTGTGCGCCGAGCTAGAGCGCCCTCAGGCTGAGGTGCTAGAGGATCTGGGCACATATCTGGTGTCCAACCCCCAGGTCGAGGCATTGCGGCGATTATTGCGGTTTGGCGGGGTCAGCTACGTGGAATTCCTGCATTCGCTGGATGATCTGCCGGATCGCGCCCGGCTGGCGGTGTCGGATCTGCACCTGCCACCTTTGGAATTGCGCGAATATTCTTCGGGTCAGTTCAGCCTGACGTGCAGCGCTGGTCTGCCGGGATATGCCAGCGTGATGATGGGGGTATTGCGGGCGATGGCGGATGATTACGGCGCGCTGGTGATGCTGGATCATCAAGGGGTGCATGACGGGGACGAGGTGATATCGATCACCCTGATCGAAACCGCTTTTGCCGAGGGGCGCAGTTTTGAGTTGGGGGCAAGGGCGCGATGATCGGCATAGACGAGATGGCCGATATTCTGGAACGATTAAGTCCGATGTTCGTGCTGCTGGACCCAAAGGGGCATATCCTGCGAGTGGGACCAACGCTGCAAAAGCTGCGCCAGGATCAGCCGATGCCAACGCAGCACTTTCTGGAACTGTTTGAACTGACCCGCCCGCGCGCGGTTACCTGTCTGGGCGATCTGTTGGCGATATCCGGCGCCAAGCTGCACCTGCGGTTCCGGGACGAGCCGCAGACCTCGTTGAAAGGCGCGATTGTGGCGCTGCCGGATGGGGCGGGGGCGGTTGTGAACCTGTCCTTTGGTATTTCGGTGCTAGATGCGGTGCGGGACTATGCGCTGAGCAGTGCGGATTTCTCGGCCACGGATTTGACGATTGAACTGTTGTATCTGGTCGAAGCGAAATCCGCCGCGATGGAGGCGTCGCGCACCTTGAACCTGCGGTTGCAAGGCGCGATGATTGCCGCCGAAGAACAGGCCTTTACCGACACGCTGACCGGGCTCAAGAATCGCCGGGCGATGGATCACATTCTGGACCGGTTGATCGCCGGGGGGGGGTCGTTTGCACTGATGCATCTGGACCGTGACAATTTCAAATCAGTGAATGACACGCTGGGCCATGCAGCGGGCGATCATGTGCTGCAACAGGCGGCGCGGATCATGGTTGAAGAAACCCGCGACGTGGATACCGTGGCGCGGGTTGGCGGCGACGAATTTGTGCTGATCTTTGACCGGTTGCAGGATCGTGGCAGGTTAGAGCAGATCGCCAAACGCCTGATCGCGCAGATGGAACAGCCAATGTCGTTTGGCGCGCAGACCTGCCGCATTTCCGCCAGTGCCGGGACGGTGTTAAGTGGCCCATCGCAACACCCGGAGGCGGCGCAATTGCTGCATGATGCCGATCTGGCGCTGTACGCGGCCAAACGTGCCGGGCGCGCCTGTCATCGGTTTTTCGACCCTTTGATGTATGAGGCTGACGCGGAGGCCACTGCCCCGCTGAGCCGCGCCAAGCGGCCAACGGCTGCAACGGATCCTGAAAGCTGCACGCCCATTGTGGCCCAGATGGCTAACGGAACAGGCGCGCAGCGTGATGTCGAAATCCCGTCAGGTGAGCCATCTATGTCAGGCCCTCCCGCAAACCCACGTCAAAATGGGGCGGCGCAGGGGGGCTAAAGGTTTTGCAGTCGTCACTTACGGGGTCGTGTTGCGTTAAATC
>JBLINN010000227.1:0-7219 GCA_047639325.1 Paracoccaceae bacterium
CGCAGCGCGCGTGTCCTCGGCCCAATCGCCGATACAGCCCTGATCGAATGTGCCGCTGCTTTGCCCGTGCCCGGAATAGTCAAACCGCAGAAACGCCCGGCCTTGGTCGCGCGTCCAGTCTTGCAGATAGATCGCCTTGGTGCCCAACATGTCGGATTTCAGCCCGCCCAGAAACACGATACACGGCCCCGTGCCTTTGGTCTTGTGATAGGCAATCCGGCGCCCCTGCGGCGTATCCAGATATTGGGTCGCAGTCATCTTGTCTCTCCTTATTGCGGCGATCGAGCAGGCCGAGGCTGTCACCACAAATGCCAATATTCGATGGACAAGGGCAGAACCCGGGCGCTGGCTGTAGATTGCCGGATGCCGCCGGGTGCCCTAGTTCAGGTCAATGGTGATCGGAACCCCACCCAAAAACTCGACCAGGGTTGGCTGATTTCGTGCCTTGGTGAAATTGTCCTGTTTCAGGCTGTTGCCAATCAATTGAACAACCTCTGGCGACCCGGCAAATTTTGAATGGGTCCCGGACGACGAATCCTCGATCTGGCTCAGGTCAATCACCGTCACACCCAGATCGGCAAGTTCACCCGCGTTGGCAGAGCCAACCCTTTGCACACCCCCCGAAATCCGCCGGGAAAACCCCAACGCCTTGTCGTCTGCGGACACAAAAACAAACAGGGACTGGTCGCGAAGATTGATTTGGCTCAGCTGCGATTTGAACAGATCAAGATCAATATCCGGTGCGGCCAGCATCAGATTGTCCAGCCGGCTTAAATTGTCCATCCGCCCTGACAGGCTGGCCTGTACCAGCGCTTCGACCGTCAGCAACGACCCCATCGAATGCGCAAACAGATCGAACCCAATTGCGTTGCTGGACGCCAGCAATTTGGAAACCTCAAGGATTTTTGGCCGCGCGACCAGCGCGCTGTTCAGGTCATAGACATAATGCGAAACCTTTGCCGCCGACGCCCAGGAAAACAGTACCGGGACGCCTTTGAAATCCGTGTCCTCGGCAAATTGCGCAATCCGCAGGATCGAGTCGCTGATTGTGTTGTTATAGCCGTGCACAAAAAACAGAACCTTGCGGTCCTTTGGCGGCAACGTGGCCAGTTCGGCATTCAGTCGTTTGATGAATACCGGCCCGGATCCATAGGCTGTTGGGTCGACCACGGCAAATTCAGTCAGCGGGTCCGGGGGCATTTTCTTTGCCCGCTCAATCTCGCCCGGCATGTGGGTGGGCGGGATTGAGACGACCACAGACGCATACCCGACTTCGGGCGAGCGGGTCTTTGAATAGAATACGCCCATAACTTCGGTCGCTTCGCGCGTGGTGGCAATGAACACTTTGCGCGTGGTGACTGCGGCAGTCGCATGGACAGGATGCAATGCGTTGTCGATGCCAACCAGATCCGGCAACCGGGAACACGACACCGCAACGCTGACAAACACCGTGGCTATCAGAAAACGAAAAATGGATGCGATCATTTGAAAGCCACAGTGCTATAAGCCAATTACAAAAGACAACCTAGACCAGCAATTGCCTCAGGTCCATGACAGGCAACCCCCGTCTGCCGCCCGATTAGTCGCAAAACAAGCACCTTAACCGGTTGACTTGCCCGCGCCTGCCCGCCAAAAACCCGGCATACATAACCCGCAACCGGGCGTTCAGTGGGCGCCAAACCGACGAGGAGTGCCGATATGGCCGCAGAGTCGCAAACAATCTCCCTTACTTTCCCCGATGGCAGTGCCCGCAGCTATGATGCGGGCGTTACCCCTGCCGACGTGGCCGCAGGTATTTCAACCTCGCTGGTCAAAAAGGCGATCAGCGCCACGGTGGATGGTGCGCATTGGGATTTGCAATGGCCGATCACCAGTGACGCCAGCATCGCCATTCACACCATGAAAGACGAGGTTCAGGCCAACGAGCTGATCCGCCACGATCTGGCGCATGTGATGGCGCGCGCGGTGCAGGAAATCTGGCCCGACACCAAGGTCACCATCGGCCCGGTAATCGCCAACGGCTGGTATTACGATTTTGACCGCGAAGAACCGTTCTCCCCAGAAGATCTGGGCCTGATCGAAAAGAAAATGAAAGAAATCATCAACAAGCGTGAACCGGTCACCACCGAAGTCTGGGATCGTGACCGCGCCATCAAGTTCTACGAAGCCAATAACGAACCCTATAAGGTCGAGCTGATTGACGGCATCCCCGGTGATGAGCCTTTGCGCATGTATTGGCATGGCCACTGGCAGGATCTGTGCCGCGGGCCACATCTGCAACATACCGGGCAGCTGCCCGGGGATTCGTTCAAGCTGATGTCGATTGCCGGGGCCTATTGGCGCGGCGACAGCAACCGCGCCATGTTGCAGCGGATTTATGGTGTGGCTTTTACCGGCAAGGAAAAGCTAAAGGCGCATCTGACCATGCTGGAAGAGGCCGCCAAGCGCGACCACCGCAAGCTGGGCCGCGAGATGAACCTGTTTCACATGCAGGAAGAGGCGCCGGGGCAGATCTTCTGGCACCCGAATGGCTGGACCATCTACACTGAATTGCAGGATTATATGCGCCGAAAACAGCGCGCCGATGGCTATCAAGAGGTGAACACACCGCAGGTGGTGGACCGCAAATTGTGGGTCGCGTCGGGTCATTGGGACAAGTATCAGGAACATATGTTCATCGTCGAAGTCGACGAAGAGCACGCGCGCGAAAAATCGATCAACGCGCTGAAACCGATGAACTGCCCCTGCCATGTGCAAATCTTTAACCAAGGCCTGAAATCATACCGCGACCTGCCGCTGCGGCTGGCAGAATTTGGGTCGTGCAACCGCTACGAACCCTCGGGCGCGCTGCATGGCATCATGCGGGTGCGCGGGTTTACCCAGGATGATGGGCATATCTTTTGCACCGAAGACCAGATTCAGGGGGAATGCGCCAAGTTCATCGAATACTTGGCCAGCGTTTACAAAGACCTCGGCTTTGAAAAGTTCGAGATCATGTTCGCCACCCGCCCCGAAAAGCGGGTTGGCAGCGAAGAAAGCTGGGACCATGTCGAGGCCGCACTTGAGGCCGCGATTAAGGCGACCGGATACGCCTATACGCTGGACCCCGGCGAAGGCGCGTTTTACGGCCCCAAGCTCGACTTCAAACTAACCGACGCGATTGGCCGTGAATGGCAATGCGGCACGTTTCAGGTGGATCCAAACCTGCCAGAGCGGCTGGGCGCGAATTTCATCGGCGAAGACGGGGCCAAACACCGGCCCTATATGTTGCACCGCGCCTGCCTTGGCTCGTTCGAGCGCTTTATCGGCATCCTGATCGAAGAACACGCTGGCAAACTGCCGTTCTGGCTGGCGCCGCGTCAGGTGGTTGTCGCGTCGATCACCTCTGAGGCGGATGATTATGTGGCCGAGGTTGTCGCCAAGCTGCAAGCCGCAGGGGTGCGGGCCGAGGCCGATATTCGCAACGAAAAGATCAACTATAAAGTCCGCGAGCATTCGGTGGGCAAAGTGCCGGTCATTCTGGCGATTGGTGGCCGCGAAGTAGAAGAACGCACCGTTTCCGTGCGCCGCCTAGGGCAAAAACAGACATCCGTTCAGGCGCTGGAAGATGTAACAATTGCCCTGGGGCGCGAGGCGACACCGCCCGACCTTTTGTAACATATGCGCCCAGGCAGCCCCAATCCGGCCCTCACTGCAGGGCCGGATTGAAATACTTCAAATAAATTCGTTTTATTACAACGTCTTACTAGCGTTATCCAGTCACACATCCTGACGGATCTGTGAGGCACAACCTCGTGAATTCAAGAAATCCCCGGCACGGGATATGGTTTTGGTGTAACAAGCTGGCACCAACAACCAACACGAAGGAATTGGCCAATGTCATACACCGTGAAAACCCTTGCCGTTGCAAGCGCCGTCGCCGCAGCCTTGGCTGCACACACCACCACCGCAACCGCCCAATCCAAAGAGAAATGCTATGGCGTGTCTCTGTCTGGTCAGAATGACTGTGCCGCCGGTCCCGGGACCACCTGCGCAGGCACCTCGACCGTTGATTATCAGGGCAACGCCTGGAAACTGGTCGACGCCGGGTCCTGCGAAGGTATGGAACTGCCGACAATGGCCGATGGCTCTGCGCGCAGCGGGTCGCTGGCCGCGCTGGTACGCGACATTCCCGCATAAGCCTTTGGCGTGAACCTTCGGGCCATCCGGTGGGGCCATCTGCGGCCCCGCCCATCCCACCCTCCCCTTTATTGACAGGTCGAAAACCCCCGCCATGCCGGATGCAGCATCCTGTTTTGATCATTTGCCCGCCGCCGTCGGTGTCGGGTACAAACCGCAGCATTTTGCGCAGATCACCGATGATCCAGGCTGTGTTGGCTGGCTGGAAATCCACGCCGAGAATTACATGGGCGATGGCGGCCGCCCACTGGCGCAGCTACGCCACCTCTCTGCCCGCTTTCCCCTGTCCGTGCATGGTGTCGGCCTGTCGATCGGCGGCGAAGGTCCGCTGGACGCTGGCCATCTGGCCCGCCTGAAACACCTGCTGAGCTGGCTGAACCCGGCCAGCTTTTCCGAACATCTGGCCTGGTCCACCCATGACAGTCATTTCCTGAACGACCTGCTGCCCCTGCCCTATACCAGCGCCACCCTGACCCGTGTCGCCGATCACATAAATCAGGTGCAGGACATTCTGGGGCGCAAAATGCTGCTGGAAAATCCGTCCAGCTATCTGGCGTTTACAGCCAGCACTTGGGCCGAGCCTGACTTTCTGGCCGAAATCGCCCGCCGCACTGGCTGTGGTTTGCTGTTGGATGTGAACAACGTCTTTGTCTCGGCCACCAATCTGGGCTTTTCCCCCAAAGGTTATATCGACGCCTACCCGCTGGGCCTGGTTGGGGAAGTCCATATGGGCGGCCATGACGAAGACAGCGACGATCACGGCGCGCCCTTGCTGATCGACAGCCATGGATGCCCGGTGGTTGACCCGGTCTGGACCCTGCTGGATTACACGTTGGCCAAAACCGGCCCCAAGCCGGTGCTGGTCGAGTGGGATACTGACGTGCCCGACTGGCCGGTGTTACAGGCCGAAGCCACCCGTGCCGCCATTGCCCTGGAAACAGCCCTGCAACAGGTCGCGGTATGAGCGCCGATCAGCAAACCTTTAACACCGCCCTGCTGGACCCATCCCACCCGGTGCCGGACGGGTTGCACGACGGTGCCGCGCGCCCGGCAGGACGGCGGTTTGACGTCTATCGCAACAATGTCGCGGTGTCGCTGACCGAGGCGATCCGCACCGGGTTCCCGGTGATCACCAAGCTTCTGGGGCGCGAAAACATTGATGGGCTGGCCGGGATATTCCTGCGCGCGCATCCGCCAACGTCACCGGTGTTGATACAGTATGGCCAGGCCTTTCCGGATTTTCTGGCCAGTACCGACCAACTGGCGCATCTGGGCTATCTCGCCGATGTGGCCCGGCTGGAACTGGCGATCCGCCGGTCCTATCACGCCGCCGACGCGCCGCCAATTGCGCCGGACGCGTTTGCCGCCCTGCCGCCTGAACGCCTGATGGACACCACAATGCATCTGGCCGCGGCGGTGCAAATCATCCGGTCCAACTGGCCGATCTATGATATCTGGCGGTTCAACACCCACGAAGATGCGCCCAAGCCATCGCCGGTGGCGCAGGATGTGCTGATCACCCGGCCAGAATTTGACCCCGCGCCGCATCTACTGCCCGCCGGTGGTGCCGCATGGATCACCGCGCTGGCCAAGGGCCAAAACATCGGTGCAGCGCTTGAAACCGCCGCAACCGAGGACCCCGATTTCGATCTGGCCGTCCCCCTGGCTCTGCTGCTGCAAGGCGGCGCTGTGACCTCACTGAACTGAAAAAGGATAAGGCCATGACAGCAATTGTCTCGCTCTATAACGCAATTTTCGGCCTGGTCGAACGGATCGGTGACTGGTTGTTACCACTGGGCGCCCGGTTTGTTTTTGCGGCCACTTTGCTGGTGTATTATTGGAATTCCGGCTTGACCAAGATCGGCGACGGGGTGTTTGGCCTGCTCAGCCCCTCGGTCGGCGCCTATGCGCAAATATTTCCCAAACAGTTCGAAGCGGTAGGCTATGACGCCTCGCAGCTTTCGGCCTTTCACTGGCTGGTCGTGACCGCTGGCACCTGGGCCGAGTTCATCCTGCCAATGTTGATCGTGCTGGGGCTGGCCACGCGGCTGGCGTCGATTGGCATGATCGGCTTTGTCGTGGTGCAGTCGCTGACGGATGTCTATGGCCACGGCCAAAGCGACGCCAAAACCCTGGGCGCCTGGTTTGACCGGTTCCCCGATAGCGTCATCATGGATCAGCGGCTGTTCTGGGTCTTTGTGTTGTCAGTTCTGGTGATCAAAGGCGCGGGTGCCATATCACTGGATACCATCCTTCGCCGCCGGATGGCACCGATGCTGGCCTAAGCCTAGAAATGCGCCACGGGTTCATCCGGTTTGCCCGCCGCCAGCGCCAGAATGCCACCAAGGGCTGCAAAGGTAATCGGGAACATGGTAAAGACGTTAAAGCCAAACGCGTAATACATGCCTGCGGCTGACACCAGCAGCAGGATACCGCCCCAAAGGGCGCGCGCCCGGGCCATCGCCCCACCTGCCAGCGCCAACATCGGCGCCAGAACGGACGCGGCGCGGATCAGCCCGACATTCGTCACCTGTTCGGCCAGACCGTCAATTTCACCATATTGTTCGATGGCCGCCGTATAGCCATAGCTGAAAAAGCCAACAATCATGCCGACAATCCCGGCAATCACACCCAAGACAAGGGCCGCATTCCGCATCTTATTCTCCTGTATCTATGGGATCGAGATAGGCACCCGCCTAGGCCACGCCAAGGGCAGATCGGGTTTGCGGGGACCAACCCAGTGATAATTCCCCCCCGTTGGAAATCAACGGGCGTTTCATCAAAGTTGGGGAATCAGCCAGCAATTCCAGCGGATCGCGCGCCCGGTCCGCTTCGGACAATCCCCGCCATGTGGTTGATCTGGTGTTGACCAAAGCCGCGCCAAACTGGCCCAGTGCTGCGCGCAAGACCTCGGGTGGGACACCCGTGCTGCGCACATCCACAAATTCTGAAAATGGCAAAGCTTTCAACGCTTTACGGCAGGTATCACAGGTTTTCAGGCCATACAGGATCATGTTTCCGCCCCTTTTGAATACGCAAA